>CAZWSK010000008.1:0-6812 GCA_964636445.1 uncultured Chloracidobacterium sp. | reverse complement strand
TCCCGTCGGCGGCACCAGAGTCGATAACTCTCTTCCCGGAACATCTCGTGCAAAGCGGTGTCTAACTAACCGAGGTCCGTTTGCGCCCTCGGCCGCGAACTGGAGGGAATATGATAAAGCTGATCGCATCTACGGTCTTCACTTTTATTGCGCTGCAGATCTCCGTACACGCCGGCAATTTCGCGTCGCCTGATAAGCTCGTGCAGCCGGCCAGGCAACTCAAAAGCTTTCGATCAAAGGCGGAGCTGCGTCGCTATTTGAAAAGGCTTCAGCGAAAGTCGAGTAGTGTCGGTGTGGGCTTCGGGTCCGGGATGGGAGACGGGAACGGGGCCGGCACCGTCTCGTCAGTGGTCACGGTCACCGCCGACGCCGCGGTGACCGTTCCGGGCAAACCCATGCCAATGGAAGAGACGGGCGGGGCCGGCGGTGGCGGCCGCGAGGAAGACGAGGTTATCACGAACGTACAGACAGCCGGGGTCGATGAGGGCGGCATCGTCAAACTTCACCGCAACTACCTCGTAATTCTGCGGCGCGGGCGTTTGTTTACGGTGGATATCAGTAACGGCGGCCTGCGTACCGTTTCGACGATAAACGCCTATGGCCCCGACATCGATCCTGACGATACTTGGTACGATGAAATGCTCATATCCGGCGACAATATCGTTGTCGTTGGATTCAGTTACGAGCGTGGCGGCACTGAGGTCGGCCTATTCAAGATCGGGCGGGACGGCAGCTTAAGCTATCGTTACACCTACCACATGCGCTCGGATGACTATTATTCTTCGCGGAATTATTCGAGCAGGCTGATCGGCGACCGGCTCATTTTCTACGCGCCGCTGTCGCTCGAATTTTCCGGCGACGATGTCTTCGATTCTTTCCCGGCCGTACGCCGCTGGCATAAGGGCGCATCTGAAAAGGAGTTCGTTCCAATATCGCGTGCGACTGAGACTTATGTCCCGAGCGGATATACTCCGGATCCCAACGATACGGCCCTTCATACCGTCACTACTTGCACGATCGGCGACGCCCTCACCTGCCGGGCTGCGACCATCATCGGCCCGTCCGGGCATGTTTTCTACGTATCGGCAAAGAACGTATATGTGTGGGCCTCCCTCTGGTATCCGGAGGAGGAGGCGAAAAGCCGAAACCGCTCGTTCCTATTCAAGATGCCGCTTGCGGGCACGCCGCCCTCTGCCGTTCGCGTCTCCGGCAGCCCTGTCGACCAGCTATCGTTTCACGAGGAAGCAGCCGAAGAATTGAATGTGCTTGTGCGTTCCGAGGGGAAAGGGGACGGGATGTGGCGGTCTGAGGTCGCCGAGGGGGAAGTTGCACTACTGAGCCTGTCGCCTTCGTCATTCAACGATGGTTCCGCAGCGTCACGCCGCCGTGATTACGAAAAGCTCGAGGATCCGGGCGGATATTCTTTTCAGAATCGATTCATCGGTGACTACGTTCTATACGGGGCGTCAGACTTTGACGATGAGAAGCCGGCGACACAGGTCCTCTACGCCTACGATCGGAGTAGCGGAACTCTTGCCAAGCTGCCGATGCAACATGACGTCCAACGCATAGACCTATTAGGACCGCACGCCATCGTAGTCGGGAACGCCGGCAACGACCTTAAGTTCTCGTCGGTCCGGCTGGGTACCTCGCCTGAAACCGTTCATTCCTACACGGTCGAGCATGCCGAGCAGGGTGAAACACGCACGCAGGGTTTCTTTTATAAGCCGGTTGACCCCGATAACGGAATACTCGGCCTTCCGGTGTTACGACGATCATCCCGCGAAACCGACAGACTTGCAGGAGACACCGCGTCAGTATTTTTCCTAAAAACTGCCGAACTGCGATTTGAAGAATTCGGTGAACTCACGGCGACCGATGTGTCCCGGGACAATGATGACTGCAAGGCATCGTGCGTTGACTGGTACGGTAACGCCCGACCGATCTTTGCCCGAGGCCGTGTCTTTGCCCTTCTGGGATATGAGCTCGTGGAGGGAACTGAGAGGAATGGGCGTCTGTCCGAGCTTCGCCGACTAAATTTTACTCCAAAATTGTAGATGAAAACTGAAAAGGAGCGGCCGTGATGGGCCGCCCCTCGAATCGCTGAAACGATCAGGTCTATGAAAGCCCGCCCGCGGTTTGGGTCTTCTCGGAGAATCCGTCCCTCATTGACCTTACTTGGTCATGCCGCGTCTTTACAGCTTGAAACTGGCGTTCGACGACGCTCTGGACCTCTGAGGGGAGCCGATATTCCATGGCTTCCTTGTAATTGCTCACGGCAGAATCCTCGCCGCGCTCACATTCGCTCAGGATATCCTTGGCGTCATGGCCGGTGATAGCGGCCTTAAGATCCATCCACCCGCGGTGAATGTCGCCCAGAAGCGAGCCATCCGTCTCTGGGTCGCCGCCGTAGTTAGCGACTAGCCGCTGGAGTTCGCCGACGAACTGGGCCCGTTCCTGCGACGCTTCGTTGAAGAAGCTTCTAAGCTCGCCGTCCTCGACGCCCTCGGCCGCTTCTCTAAAGCCGTCTTGCCCGTCCTTGGCCGTCTCGATCAGATTGTTTAGACACGAGACGACATCTTCGTTCGACATCTCAGTGCTCGCGATCGCTGCGTCGGTTGTTATTGGGGTGGTTGTTTCGTAATCATTGACCATTGCTGTCATTACCTCCGGAAATATCATTTAAATGATCGCGGGTATGCCGATCATCTATTGGTAGAGTAAAGGGAAGTTCTGCAACGTAACGTCTTCCAGGAGACGCTACGGGGGGCGGGTGAAATTTAGTGCGGATCATCAGTCTGAATTGGAAGATATTCCTAAGTCCGATAACAGGTGTTATGTAACCTAGATGCAACAGTGTGTCAAGATACCGGCATTTTGACGATTTTGGGACATTCGACCAATCTACACTTTATCTCTACCAAACTCGGGAACTACCTCTACCAATTCCCGGCAGGACCTCTACCAAACCAGGGGGTGGTACTCACCTGGTGTACGGGGCATCCAGCGGCGACGCGCAGTGGTTCTGCGCAAAAAAGATCCGGCCGAGGGCCGGATCTTTGCATCGATTCGTGTGACCGCTGGCGGACTAGGTGCCTGTCTCCCAGCTCGACATGTATTCGAGCATTTCCGGCGTGAGTTCGTCGATGGCGACGCCCATGGCGCGAAGCTTGAGGGAAGCGATCTCCTGGTCAACCTCGGTCGGCAGTACGTGGACGCCCGCGGGCAAAGTGCCTTTGTTCTTAACAAGATACTCGGCCGATAACGCCTGGTTGGCGAATGACATATCCATCACGCTTGCCGGATGGCCTTCAGCAGCCGCAAGGTTGATCAAGCGGCCTTCGCCGAGAACGATCACCGATTTTCCGCCGTCTTTCCTGCGATACTCCTCGACGAACGGGCGGCGCGTAACGGCCGGTTCGGACATATCGCGGAGGGCGTCGAGGTTCAGTTCCAGGTCGAAGTGACCAGAATTGCAGACGATCGCGCCGTCTTTCATCACGCTAAAGTGTTCGCGGTCAATAACATGGCGATTTCCGGTGACGGTTACGAAGAAGTCGCCGATCTTAGCGGCTTCCTTCATCGGAAGGACACGCATCCCGTCCATAACGGCCTCGATCGCCTTGATCGGGTCGATCTCGGTTACGACGACGTTCGCTCCCAGCCCGCGGGCACGCATCGCGACGCCCTTGCCGCACCAGCCGTAGCCGACGACAACTAAAGTCTTTCCGGCCAGCAAGATATTCGTCGCGCGGATGATGCCGTCGAGCGTCGACTGGCCCGTTCCATAGCGGTTATCAAAGAAATGCTTCGTCTGCGCGTCGTTTACCGCGATAGAAGGGAAGGTGAGCACGCCTGCGTTGACCATCGCCTTCAGGCGAACGATACCGGTCGTAGTCTCTTCGGTCGTACCGATCAGGTTCGGGATCAGCTCGGGCTTTTCTTTGATCATCGTAGCGACAACATCGGAGCCGTCGTCAATGATCAGGTTAGGATTTGTATCAAGTGCCGCTTTAACGTGGCGCACGTAAGTGTCTGTGCTCTCGCCCTTTATCGCCATGACCGGAATGTTCCAGTCGGCGACAAGGGAAGCGGCCACATCGTCCTGCGTTGATAGCGGATTTGAAGCGATCAGAAGAGCTTCGGCCCCGCCCGCCTGCAGTGTACGTGCCAGGTTAGCCGTTTCGGTCGTAATGTGCGCACAGGCGACCATTTTCACGCCTGTCAACGGCTTTTCGGCCTCAAAACGCTCACGAATGAGCCGCAAAACGGGCATCTCGCGGTCGGCCCACTCGATGCGCTGCTTGCCGTGCGGGGCAAGGTTGATGTCCTTGATATCGTATTCCATTGAAATTGCTGCGTCAGCCATAGTATTTGTCGAACCGCAGGCTGCCAGCCTGCGATTAATTATGCGTTCGTCGCCGCCTCGCGATGCTGTTCCGCGGCTACTCGCAGCGCTTCAGCCTTATCTGTCTTCTCCCATGAGAATTCGTCGTTAACACGCCCAAAATGCCCAAAACGTGCCGTTGCCTTGTATATCGGGCGGCGTAAGTCAAGGGTTTCGATAATTGCCTTCGGTGTGAGCGTAAAATTCTCGCGAACAATGTCCGAGATCCGCTCGTCGTCGATCGTGCCCGTGCCATGGCTGTCCACCAAAACTGAAACCGGTTCCGCAACTCCGATAGCGTAAGCTAACTGAACAGTACACTTATCAGCCAGACCCGCCGCGACTACATTCTTCGCGATGTAACGTGCCATATAGGCCGCCGAACGGTCCACCTTCGTCGGATCCTTGCCCGAAAAAGCACCGCCGCCGTGCGGAGCATAGCCGCCGTAGGTGTCGACGATGATCTTGCGGCCGGTGACACCGGCGTCGCCCATCGGGCCGCCTATAACGAACTTGCCGGTCGGATTAATATGATATTTCGTCTGGTCGTCGATCATGTCCGCCGGAATGACGGGCTTGATGACGTGCTCCATGATGTCAGCGCGGATGTCTTCGATATCGAGGTCGGCGGTCTGCGTCGAGATAACGATCGCCTCGACGCGAAACGGGCGTCCGTCACGGTACTCGATCGAAACCTGCGATTTGCCATCCGGCCGCAGGTAGGGAATTGTGCCATCGCGGCGGACCTCGCTGAGCTTGCGGGTCAGATTGTGGGCCAGCTGGATCGGCATCGGCATTAGCTCGGGCGTCTCATTGCAAGCAAATCCGAACATCAGGCCCTGATCGCCGGCGCCGCCGGTATCCACGCCCTGAGCGATATCCGGCGATTGCGTGCCGATAGCGTCGATCACCGAGCAGGTGTTCGAATCGTAGCCAAACTCCGCGTCGTTGTAGCCGATCTCGTGGATGGTGTCGCGAATGATCGTCTTATAATTCACCTGTGCCGTGGTCGTGATCTCGCCGGCGACAACCGCAAGGCCCGTGGTTACAAGCGTTTCGCACGCAACACGTGCCATCGGATCCTGCTCGAGGATGGCGTCTAGAATGGCGTCCGATATGTTGTCCGCGATCTTGTCCGGGTGGCCCTCTGTGACCGACTCAGACGTGAATAAAAAATTTCCGCTGCTCAATGTAGTTCTGACTCCTTAGGTTGTCTTGATAGAATCCCTGACGAATAACAAAACGATAATCATAACGATTTCGCAAAAAACTGTCAAAGAGCGGGCTGCCTTGAATCTCGAAAAACGGCAGGCAAGAAAAACAGGCGGTTTGGTAGAGGTCTTGCCGGCGTTTGGTCGAATAAAGGTTCGAGATTGGTAGAGATAAACCGTAGATTGGTCGAAAGTCCGATCGGCTTGAGATCGATCGACAAAGAGGAGGCAGGGAGCAATTAGTAACCACCCGAACCTCTGCCACTCGCTGCGTCTGATAATAGAGATTATGTAATTTCTATCCGATGAGTTCCGGCCAGTCGTCCGGCGGCTGATCGCCCTCGGCCTCTGAGGACGTCTGTTGAGTCGATGCGGCTGAGAGATCAATGACCTTTTGCTCTACAAATATTGGACAATCGAGCCGCAGAGCCAGCGCGATCGCATCCGAAGGCCGCGAGTCGAGGGATACGGGGTTGCCTTTGCGATCGACGAGTTCTATTCGGGCATAGAACGTATTTTCCTGCAGGTTGGTGATGATCACGCTCGTGGCGGTCAGTTGGCACTCGATGATCACGTTCCGCAGCAGATCGTGCGTCATGGGCCGCTGAGGTACGACCTTTTCGATCTCGAGGGCGATGGCGTTTGCCTCAAAAGCACCGACCCAAATGGGCAACACGGTTTCGCCCTCGATGCTCTTAAGCACCACGATGGGCGTATTCGTGTTGGGGTCCATTATCAGAGCCCCGATCTTAACCTCGATCAAATTGCTGCCGTTCATATTAGTAAACCAATTCGCCGAAAAGCGAATTTACCTTAACGTCGGTAACGCGGACGTTGACAACCTTACCGAGCAGATCCGAGGGGCCGCAGAAATTTACGACCTTATGGCACGTCGAATGGCCTGTGAGGCCGTCGGCGGTTCGGGCTGAAGATCCCTCAACCAATACTTTAAGCACTTTATTAAGATATCGCTGTAACCGATTGGTTTGTATACGCTTTTGCACCTTTTCCAACTCGAGGAAGCGCAACGTCTTCTCGGCCGGCGAGACCGTGTCGTCCATTTCGAAGGCCGGCGTCCCCGGCCGCGGCGAGTATTTAAAGATATAGGCGCTGTCGTACTCGCAATACTCGAAAAGTTCAACTGTATCCAGGAAATCTGCCTCCGTTTCGCCCGGAAACCCGACAATTATGTCTGTTGTCAGTGCGATATCACG
>CAZWSK010000007.1:16729-31144 GCA_964636445.1 uncultured Chloracidobacterium sp. | reverse complement strand
GTGACCGCGGGATTAAAATGTGCTCCTGAGATGTGCCCCAGCGCGTACGCACCGGTGAGGACCGTGAGGCCGAATGCGAGCGAAATGCCAACGTTGCCCGCTTGCGAGCCAGCCAGCACCGCCGTTCCGCATCCGCCGAGAACCAACCACAATGTACCGAGAAACTCTGCCGACAATCTTTTTGTCAACGGCATGTTCAACCTCCAAAGGATAAAGGATGAAGGATAAGGGATAAAGAAAAGCAGAAAGGACAGAACAAGCCCACTTCGCCAACGCGAAGCACGCTTTATCCCTTATCCTTTTTCCTTTCTACTTTGAAATGATGGCGGAGAGGGTGGGATTCGAACCCACGGTACCCGTTAAGGCACAACAATTTTCGAGACTGCCCGATTCAACCACTCTCGCACCTCTCCGCGCGAAACGAAAGTATAAAGGATTAGGGATAAAGGATAAAGTGGCGAAAGCGTCACTTACGGCGAACTTTGAAGAATTCCTGCATCAGGCGGCGGCAGTTGTCCTCGAGAACGCCGCCGGTGACTTCCATCCGGTGGTTGAGCTGTTTGTTGTCGCAGATCTCGAATACGCTGCGGACGGCGCCGAAGCGTTCGTCCGGGGCACCGTAAACGAGCCTGGCGACGCGGGCATTCACCAGCGCGCCCGCGCACATTGCGCAGGGTTCGACTGTCGCGTACATCGTGGTGCCGGTCAGGCGATAATTGCCGAGGCGGGTCGCCGCCGTTCGCAGCGCGAGGATCTCGGCGTGGGCGGTCGGGTCGTTGACCTTGATCGTGCAGTTGCCGGCGGCGGCGAGTATTTTGCCGTCCGTTCCGACCAAAACGGCCCCGACCGGCACCTCGCCGATCTTTTCGGCCTCGCGAGCCATGCCGATCGCACGCCACATCCAGTTCTCATCGTTGTCAGACATTACACCGATTTTAGCCGACACGGACGTTTTCTTGCATCCATGCGCCCAAAATGTTAAACCATTAGAGGTAAAGCATTTTGTCCCCTTCAAGAGCTAAACCGCCCCGGCAATCTATGAGCGACGAGGTTCGCACAGGAACCCAGGCTGTCGAATCAGACATTCATATAACGAGTGTCCCGCAATCGTTCCGCGCCTTTGCCGAGGAAGTTCAAAAGCGCCAGCAAAAGCCGAACACGACGCCGATCGCCATCGCTCAGAAGCTACAGCCCGCGGAATTCAACACCGCGATGGTGCATTTCTACCGCGGCGAGATCCAGCGGTCGAACATTTGGCGAAACCGGCTCGACGCGACGACGAACTGGGCCGTGATCACGGCCGGCGCAACGCTGTCCTTCGTTTTCAGCTCGCCCGACAATCCGCATTTTGCGATACCCATCAACTCGATCCTCGTGTCGATCTTCCTGTTCATGGAGGCCAGGCGATATCGATATTACGAGGTCTGGGCAAACCGCGTTCGTGTGCTCGAGACGGGCTACTTCGGGCCGATGCTGTCGCAACGGACGATACCGCCCGACAAAGAGTGGGCGGAACATCTTTCGGCCGATCTGCTCGCCCCGCACTTTACGATCAGCACGTGGGAGGCCGTAGGCAGGCGCCTGCGGGCGAACTATCTGTGGATCTTCGTCCTGCTTGCCCTCTCGTGGACGCTCAAGATATACATTCATCCTTCGCCGATACCGACGACTACCGAGGCGGACCGGCGCATCTTCTGGGACATCATTTTTCAGCGTGCGACGGTCGGCCTAGCTCCTGGTTGGCTCGTGATGTTGGCCGGGACGGTATTTAACCTGACCGTGATCTTTGTGGCGTTTAGTACAATGAAGCTCAAAGATTCGTCGAGCGAGGTGCTGCCGCTGGAGAGCTTTGAATGGCACCCGCTCAAGAGCGTCTCCGACTGGGCGGGCAGCACAATGAAACGGCGCAATCCGATCCGCCGATCGAAAAAGGCCCGGCAGCGGATGCGTTCTATTCACAAGACAGAACCTTAATGACCGGAAATATCGGAGTTCATCTAAAACACTATGGCAATTGACCTGGAAGCACGCGGGGACGCGTTGGAGAACGAGTACTTTCACCGCAAGGAACAGGAGCTGATCGCGAAAATGAAGGCGAAGCTCGCAGAAGAAGAGGCCAAAAGCCTTGAGATAGGCTGCCCGAAATGTGACGGTACGCTGGTCGAGACGGATTTTGAGGACATCAAGATCGACGTCTGCAACAAATGCACCGGCGTGTGGCTGGACGCCGGCGAACTGACGCATATTGTCGATAAGGAAGATGAGACCGGCTGGTTCGGCAAGCTGTTCAAATAGAATGGTTCGCCGCGCGGTATTTTCGCTGATCGTGCTCGCATCTGCGGCGGGTCTTGTTAGCGCGCAATCCGAGCAGGAAAAGCGTGTCGCCGAAATACAGGCGGCCCTGCAGAAAACGTCGGTCGCGGGCTGGCTCTTTTACGACTTTCGCGGCAGCGATCCGCTGGCACCGAGAATATTGAAGACCGAACGTCTCGGCGGCTCGCGGCGGTGGTTTTATTACATTCCCCGCACCGGCGAGCCGGTCAAGGTCGTGCATGCCATAGAGCCCGGGCAGCTGGATGTCCTTCCGGGCAAGAAGCTCATATATCGCGAATGGCAGCTGCTGAAGAAGCAGGTTCAAACCGCCATCCTGCCCGGCGGCCGCTCTCGCGGCTTAACGCCGATCATGATGCAGTACTCGCCGAACAACGACGTCCCATACGCATCGCGAGTCGATGCCGGAACGATCGAGATGGTGCGCTCGCTCGGCGTGACGATCGAGTCGAGCGCGGACCTCGTGCAGCAGTTCGAGGCCGTCTGGACGCCCGAGCAATTGGCGATGCACACCGAGGCGGTCAACAAGCTCCAGAAGATCATTCTCGAGGCCTTCGCCGACATCAAACGCCGCATCAACGCCAATATCCCGACGACCGAGATCGACGTTCAGCAGTTCATGATCAAGCGGTACGCAGAAGAAGGAATGAATCCGTCGCCGATGATCGTTGCGGTCACCGCGAACGCTGCGTCGCCGCATTATTTTCCGACAAAGGACCGCAATTCGCCGATAAACAAAGGCGATCTTGTCCTGATCGACGCGGTTACAAAAATGAGCAAGCCGAAAGCCCCCGCGGTCGACCTGACATGGGTCGCCTACGTCGGCGAGACCGTGCCTGAGGAGTATGTGAAGGTCTGGAATATCGTCCGGGACGCTCGGAACGCGGCGTTCAAATTTGTAAAGGACTCATTTCGAAACGGGCGCTCGATTCGCGGGGCCGATGTCGATGATGTCGCTCGCGGCGTCATTCGAAAGGTCGGCTACGCCGATCAATTCCTGCACCGCACGGGCCATTCGATCGGCGAGGAAGGCCACGGCAACGGCGCTAATATCGACAATCTCGAAACGCGCGACACTCGCCGCCTGATACCGCGAACGGCGTTCTCGATCGAGCCGGGCATCTATCTCGAGGGCAAATTCGGCATCCGTTCGGAGATCGACGTTTACGTGACCGAGAACGACGCGATCATCACTGCGCCGCATCAGACAGAGATCATACCGATCTTAAGGTGATCTTCAACGCAGAGACCGCAGAGACCGCGGAGGTCGGGAAAGTGTTATAAGCTCTTCTCTGCGGCCTCAGCGATCTCTGCGGTAAACTCGTCGATATGCTCAATTTCGCCATCGAGACCGCCCGCGACGCCGGCCGTTTGCTTTTAGAGAAATTCGGCCGCGGCATCGCCGTATCGAAAAAAGGCGATATCAACCTCGTCACCGAGGCCGACCTCGCGAGCGAAGCCCTGATAATTGAGAGGATAAAGTCCTATTATCCGAAGCACTCGATCCTGGCCGAGGAATCAGGCGAGGCCGTGATCGTGGGCGGCGACGGCACCTCAAAATGGATCATCGACCCGCTCGACGGCACGACGAATTTCGCTCACGGATATCCGTGCTGGTGCGTGACGCTAGCGCTTGAATACGACGGCGAGATCGTCATAGGCGCTACATATGACCCGACGCGGGACGAACTATTCGCCGCCGAACGCGGCCGCGGAGCGACGCTCAACAACCAGCCGATACGCGTTTCAACGGCCGAAAAGCTCGGCGACGCTCTGATCGTCACAGGCTTTCCGTACGACATCAAGCGGCGGGCCGATTTTGCACGGCACCTGACAGAATTCTTGCTCAATTCGCGCGGCGTGCGTCGCGACGGTTCGGCCGCGATCGATATGGCATACGTCGCGTGCGGACGGTTTGACGGCTTTTGGGAGCAAGGGTTGAGCCCGTGGGACATGGCCGCCGGAGTTCTCCTGATCGAAGAGGCCGGCGGGCAAGTGAGTTATTACGATGGTTCCCGGCACAGCATCTACCAGCCGCCCATCTGCGCCAGCAACGGACTCATCCATTCGCAGATGCTCGAAATATTACGGTAGCCGGTTGAACGCCGCGGGCACCGGCGTGTCGGTCGCGTTCCCAAAGAAAACGCTCGAAAATCCCGCCGTGGAGCGCTGGATGTACCACGCCCCGTCCCGGTAAACCCCTACGTCCGCACGGCCGTCGCCGTCGTGGTCGCCCGCGACGGGCTTGTCGGCGGCGATTCCCCACGCATACGACACAAATCCGCTCGTCGAACCTGTGATGTACCACAGCCCGTCGCGATAGACCGCGAGGTCGGTCGTTCCGTCCCCGTCGTAGTCTGCGGGAACAGGACGATCCGTCTCGATACCCCACTGCGAAATAAGCGCGCTGCCGTCAGAACTTCGCACGGCGTACCAGACGCCGCTGCGAAAGACAGCGATGTCTCCCATGCCGTCACCGTCAAAATCGCCCATCAGCGGAATGTCGCCGGCCTGGCCGAACTGCTGATTAAAGAACTGTCCGCCGAGACTTCGTATCTGATACCAGTTGCCGTTCGACGGGCGGAAAATGCCGAGGTCGGCACTGCCGTCACCGTCGAAATCGTTCGGCACGGGCACATCGCCCGCGGCGCCGAACTGCGCCGATTGCAGCGTCTGGTCGGAACTGCGCAGGATGTACCAGATACCGCTTGCGGGCCTGAACACTGCGACGTCCGTCTTGTTATCCGCGTCGTAGTCCGCCGGAGCGATGATGTCGCCGCTTTGGCCCCACGGCACTGGTGAGAATGCCCCGTTCGAACTGAGCGATTCGTACCACACGCCATTGGACGGACGGAACACAGAGACGTCCGAACTGCCGTCACCGTCAAAATCGAATTGCGCCCTCGCGACGCGTTTTATCGCGACATCGTTGCCGTCGCCGCCCTGATAGGTGATCTGGTATGCCGAATTCAGCGGACCTGAGAACGTCGCGCCTTCGGGCATCCCGAGAAATGTGCCGTTGATGGCGTCAGCGCCGTCGTTGCGCAGGATGACGAAAGTGTCGTTGATAGCGGGAGCGAAACCGCCCCACGGGATCGGTGCAAGCAGAGCGTTTGCAAGGTTTACGGTGCCCGTTACCATCAGCTGGTCGTGCCCATTCGCGCCCGGAGTCGTGCCGCCGATCTTGCAGACGTAGGCGCCATTTGAGGTGAATGTGAGGCCGTTTGAGATGCTCAAGACGCCGGTCGGCGACGTTAGGGTTCCGGCGCTGATGACGCCCGAGTTCACCGTGGTTGCGCCGACTGTTCCCGTGCCGCCAAAGCCGCTTAAACCCAGCGTTCCCGTCGGGGCAGTGCCGTTAATAAGTACTGTTGAGCTCGGGTTATTGGCGTCGACGACAAAAATGCCGTTATTCAATATCAGCCCGCCCGAGTAGCCCGCGGCTGCGACGATCGCTCCCGCTCCGACACCATTCTTTGTTATCACGCCGCTGCCCGACAGCAGGCCGATACCCGTGATGCCTGTGCCGTCGATCGTCAGCGGAAAATTGCCGATAGACAAGATCAGAAGCGTCGTCGTCACGCCGGTCCCGCTGGCGAACGTCTGCGGTCCCGAAAGCGTGATCGCCAGATTGAACGTCGGTGTGCCGCCCGTCGCATTGATGCCGTTCGCCAGTCGGATCGGATTACCGCCGAATGTGTATGTCCCACCCTCGACCGTGATCGAGTTGAACGTGGTCAGAAAACCAATGTTGCAGTTGGTGGCGAACTGCGCTGCCGAGGCGGGAAACACGAGATCGTCGCCTGCCACCGGCGCAACGTCAGTCGACCAGTTGGCAGCAGTTCCCCAGTTCCCATCGGCGCCGCCTCCATCCCAGGTTTTCACAGCTGCCGAGGCTGAAACGCACAACAAGAGCGAAAGGAACACGATCCGTAAGACTGTTCTCATAACGGCTAGAAAGTAGCACATCCGCGCGTTTCGGCAAACGACCTTTAGAAAGATTTGGCCGTATGTTAACCTGAATCCGTCGTTCAGTAAGAGCCATTTATGTCCTGGTTTCGCCGTGATAAACCTAAGATCTCAAAGTCCGAGGAGGACGGTGAGCAAAGAGTCAAGACCGAAGGCATTTTTGTTAAGTGCCCCGATTGCGACAGCGCACTTTACCGGCGGGAACTGACCGAATCGCACGAGGTCTGCACTCATTGCGGCCACCACTTTCGCTGGACTGCCGAGGAACGCCTCAAAGACCTGTTTGACGACGGGAGATTTGAAAAGCTTGACGAAGACGTTACGTCTGGCGACCCGCTGGAATTCTTCGACTCAAAGCCATACAAAGATCGCATCGAGCAAGCGAAAGCGGTATCGGGATTGCCCGAGGCGATCATTTCAGCCAAAGGAATGGTTGGCGGCCATCTCGTTTTTGCCGGCGCGATGGACATGTCTTTCATCGGCGGCTCGATGGGCTCGGCCGTCGGCGAAAAGATCACGCGGCTGATCGAGTACGCGATGGAACAAAAAGGCGCGGTCGTTGTTTTCTCTGCATCAGGCGGTGCCCGAATGCAGGAGGGCACGCTCAGCTTAATGCAGATGGGCAAGATCTCGGCCGCTCTCGCTCGACTGCACGAGGCGCGACTCCCCTTCATCTCAGTTTTAACAGACCCCACCACCGGAGGCGTTACTGCGAGCTTTGCGATGCTCGGCGATGTGAATATTGCCGAGCCCAAGGCATTGATCGGCTTCGCCGGCCCGCGCGTGATCGAGCAAACCATCCGCCAAAAACTCCCAAAAGGCTTTCAACGCAGCGAATTCCTCCTCGAACACGGAATGCTCGACATGGTCGTCGATCGCCGCGAAATGCGGGACGCGATCGTTCGCGTGTTGGACTTTATGATGAACAAAGCCATCGCGGCATAGTATAATGGTGGCATGAGCACGCTTACGCTAAACCTGCCGAACCTAAAGGAGGAGGAAAAGAAGGATGTCCTCCGCCTGATAGCCGCAAAATTGTATGAGCGGGGAACGCTCTCGCTCGGCCAGGCCGCCGAACTCGCGGGTATGAAAAAGTGGGATTTTCCGAAAGTGCTCGGCGAATACGGGGTCTACTATTTCAATATGTCGCACGCAGAACTTGCGGAAGACGTGAAGAATGCCTAGCGCCGTCATATCGGATGCTAGCTGTCTGATCATCCTGCACAAGATCGGATCTATTGAGCTTCTCAGACAAACTTACACTGAAATAACTACGACTCCCGAGATCGATGCCGAAGTTGGCTTTCATCTGCCCGACTGGGTAAATATCCGACGTGCAAAAGACCCTGAAAGTTCCCGACTGATGCCCGGTTCCATCGATGCCGGTGAGGCCTCCGCTATCGCCCTTGCCCTGGAAATCCCTGGCGCGACCATTATCATCGACGACCGCGCCGCTCGAAACTATGCGAAGCGGCTGGGACTGAATGTCACCGGAACGCTCGGTGTGATCGTCAAAGCAAAACTCGATGGGGTGGTTCCGAGTATCGAGCCATATGTCTCTGCGATCAGGCAGACGGACTTCAGGTTCTCGGCCGATGTCGAAGCTGACGCCTACCAACAAGCAAACGAATCGAAACAGTGAACTTCGTTCAAGCCGAAAGTTATCTTCTCTCACTCGGCAACGAGGTCGAGACGATGAAGCTCGGGCTCGACAATATCCGCCGACTGCTCGCCGAACTAGGCGATCCTCAACACAACTATTTAAAGGTCCAGGTCGCCGGCACCAACGGCAAAGGCTCGGTGTGCGCGTTTCTCGACTCGATCTGCAACACCGCGAATATTCCGACCGGCACCTTCACCTCACCGCACCTGATCTCGGTCACCGAGCGCATTCGGATCAAGGGCAGCGATATCAGCGAGGTCGATTTCGCCCGACACGCTACGACTGTCCGAGAGACCGCCGAACGCCTGGTCGCGGCGGGCGAACTCGAATACACGCCGACATTCTTCGAACAGATCACCGCGATAGCTCTGCTCGCGTTCGCCGACGCAAAGATCAAACTCGGCATCCTCGAAACCGGCATGGGCGGGCGATACGACGCGACTACTGCCGCGAACGCTGAGATCGCCGCGATCACGCGGATCGACCTCGACCACCAGCGGTATCTCGGCGAGACGTTGGCCGAGATCGCCGCCGAAAAAGCCGCCATCATTCGCCGCGACACCGAGTTTCTTGCGGTCGCCGCGCAGGCAAGCGAACCGAACAATGTCATTCTTGCCAGATGCCGCGAGATTCGTGTGGAACCGCACTTTGCTGACTTTGTTGAGGTCCGCGAGACTGAGAATTCGCTCTCGTTTCAGACTGACCTTACCGATTACGAAGTCGACCGGCTCGGCCTCGCCGGACGGCATCAGATCGGGAACGCAAAAGTCGCGATCCTGGTCGCAGAGGAACTCACTCGCCGGTTTTTTATGATCCGAAGCGACATCATCCTCGGCCTGGAGAACGCGCGGCATGCGGGAAGGTTGGAATATCACGGGCGATACCTTTTCGATGGAGCACATAATATCGGCGGAGCAATGGCACTTGCCGCCTATCTCGCCGACGACGAATCAGGCCGCTCGATCACGATGATCTTCGGCTCAATGCGTGACAAGCAGGTCGCCGAGGTCGCCGGGATACTGTTTCCGCTCGCAGACAACATCATTCTGACACGGGTCGACAGTCCTCGTTCATTTACGGCAGACGAGCTTTGCAACGCGACATCAGTCGATAATGCCAGCCTTGCCGACTCGGTTGAAGACGCATTCCGCCAAGCTGATGCGATCGGAGATCAAGATTCGCTGATCGTGATTACCGGCTCCCTCTACCTCGTCGGCGAAGCCAAACGCCTCCTCGCTGAACGCTCTGAAATTTGAAATTTCAAATTTGAAATCTAAGATTGATATATGCACAAACTCGTTCTCATCCGTCACGGCCAAAGTGAGTGGAACAAAGAAAACCGCTTTACCGGCTGGAAAGACGTCGACCTTTCGGACCAAGGCAAGCAAGAGGCTGCGGCCGCGGGAAAGCTGTTGAAGGCCGAGGGGTTTACGTTTGATGAGGCCTATACGTCGGTGCTAAAACGCGCGATCCGCACGCTTTGGATCATCCTCGACGAAATGGACCTGATGTGGATACCGGAGACCAAATCGTGGCTGCTGAACGAGCGTCATTACGGTTCGCTGCAGGGCCTGAACAAGGCCGAGACTGCGGCCCAGTATGGCGAGGAGCAGGTGCTGATCTGGCGGCGGAGTTATGACATACCGCCGGGTTTGATGGAGGAAACGGATGAGCGTTGGCTGGGCAACGATCCGCGGTACGCGGGTATCGAGGCGGCGAAGTTCCCACGCGCCGAGGCTCTCAAACAAACCGTCGAACGTGTCGTTCCATATTTTGAGACCGAGATAATGCCGAAGATCGCGGCCGGCAGGCGCCTTTTGATAGCGGCGCACGGCAACAGTTTGCGGGCTTTGGTCAAATATCTCGACGCGATATCCGACAGCGATATAGTCACGTACAACATACCGACCGGCATTCCGCTGGTTTACGAGATCGGCGACGATATGAAGCCGATACGCAACTACTACCTCGGCGACGCCGAGGCCATCAAAGCCGCGCAGGACGCGGTCGCCAATCAGGGCAAGGCGGCCTAGACCTTATATGTGACATTCGGCGGAAAAGCCGGTATCGGCTCGGGCGGGGCCGGCGGTGCGGGCTCGTCCGGCACTGGGTCGGTCACGGGATACGGATCGTCGCCCGGCTGTATCGGATCGTTTATCGGCGGCGGTGCCGGCTGGTCGTCGGGGATGGCAGGATTCGGGTCGTCAGGCAACTGCGTCGTCGTGAAATTCTGCATATCCTGAGAGTCGCATTCCGCGCAAACACGGTCGGTAGCACTGCGTACATTTTGCCTCTCGTCCGCGTCTGTTAAAATACTCGTTTCGGCTCTATCCGAAAATCTCAGCTGTAATGAGTATCAAGCAGATCACCGTCCGCGGAGCACGCCAGCATAACCTCAAAAACATCGACGTCGATATTCCGCGGGACAAGTTTGTCGTGGTCACGGGGCTGTCCGGGAGCGGCAAATCGTCCCTTGCATTCGACACGATCTATGCCGAAGGGCAGCGGCGATATGTCGAATCGCTATCAGCATACGCACGCCAATTCCTCGATCAGCTTGAGAAACCGGACGTCGATTCGGTCGAAGGCCTGAGCCCCGCGATCTCGATCGAGCAGAAGACGATCTCTCGCTCGCCTCGCTCGACGGTCGGCACGGTCACCGAGATCTACGACTTTCTCCGCCTTCTCTTCTCGTCCATCGGCCAACCGCATTGCAGCGGCTGCGGCGCTCCGATCACGCGGCAGTCGGTCGATCAGATCGTGGCGAACGTCGCTGACCTGCCCGAGAGCGAGCGCGTGATGATACTCGCGCCGATCGTGCGAGGGCGTAAAGGTGAATTCAAGAAAGAGCTTGAGAAGCTGCACAAAGACGGCTTTGTCCGCGCTCGCATCGACGGCGACATACGACAACTTGACGAAGAGATCCTGCTCGATAAGCGAAAGAACCACACCATCGAGGTCGTCGTTGACCGCCTGCTGATGAAGAATGGCGTCCGCGAACGCCTGACCGAATCCGTCAAAACTGCCTTGAAACTCACCGGCGGTGCCGTGCTTATTTCCATCATCGACGGCGACGAAAAGCTCTATTCCGAGAAAATGGCATGCGTCAATTGCGGCATCAACATCGCGCAGCTGGAGCCGCGATCATTCTCGTTCAACTCGGCATACGGTGCCTGCAAGCGGTGCCAGGGCATCGGTACGGTGATGGAGATGGACGCGTCGAAGATCATCCCAGACGGCAGCGTGCCGGCCGAAAAGATCAACTTCCTCAGCGGCGTCGATAAAGCAGGTGCGACATTCCTGCGCGGTGCGCTCGTCGCGATCATTGAAAAATTCACCGACGGCGACCCGCTGCTGCCGCCGACAGGCACCGAAAAGCCGCGCAGGGGTAAGATGAAGCGGCTCAAGGATAAGCTGCTCGGCTCAGGCGCCGACGCGATGCTGAAGGTGCCGTACAACGACCTTCCGCAAGAGGTCCGCGACGCCTTTATGAACGGCACGAAGCGGCGGCTGACCTTTCGCCACGGCGATTACAAATTCGAACGCGACTGGCGCGGCGCTCTGCGAGCGATGCGTGAACGTGTCGAAAATCCCCCTTCGGAAAAGATCAAGACCGCTCTCGAGGAACTCATCGCGCCGATGCCGTGCCCGTCGTGCAACGGCGCTCGGCTGCAGCCCGAGAGCCTCGCGGTAAAGGTCGGCGGCCTCGGTATCGCAGATTATACGGAACTCGCGATCACCGACGCTTACGATAGATTCTTGAAGATCCAACTCTCCCCTCGCGAGGAAAAGATCGCGGGCCTCGTGCTCAAAGAGATCCTCGACCGGCTCAAATTCCTCGACGCCGTCGGCCTCGGTTACTTGACGCTTGGCCGCTCGTCCGCGACGCTTAGCGGCGGCGAGGGGCAGCGAATTCGTCTGGCGACGCAGATCGGATCGCAGCTTCGCGGCGTTTTGTACGTGCTCGACGAGCCGTCGATCGGGCTGCATCCTCGGGACAACAAACGGCTGCTCGAGACGCTGCATGAGCTTCGCGACATCGGCAACACTGTGCTCGTCGTCGAGCACGATCAGGAAACGATCGAGCACGCCGACTACGTCATCGACCTCGGCCCGCTGGCCGGCACGCACGGCGGCGAAGTGATCGCGACCGGAACGCCGAATGACATCGCGTGTAACACCGCCTCGATGACCGGCCGTTACCTCTGCGGCGAGCAAATGATCGAGATCCCTGACGTGCGCCGTTTGCCCAATGGCCATCGGCTGACCGTTAAAGGCGCTCGTGGACACAACCTGAAGAACATCGACGTCGAATTTCCCCTCGGGCTCTTGACCGTCGTCACGGGCGTTTCCGGCTCGGGAAAATCGACGCTGGTCGAGGACATTCTCTATCCGGCGTTGTATCGTCACGTTTATAAATCTGCCGTCACTCCGCTCGAACACGATTCGATCGACGGCCTCGACCTCGTTGATAAGATCATCGAGATCGACCAGTCGCCCATCGGCCGCACGCCGCGGTCAAATCCCGCAACATACACGGGGCTGTTCTCGCCGATCCGCGACCTTTACGCGATGCTGCCGGAATCGAGGACTCGCGGTTACAAGGCCGGGCGATTTTCGTTCAATGTGAAAGGCGGTCGCTGCGAAGGCTGCGAGGGCGGCGGGCTCAAGCGCATCGAAATGAACTTCCTGCCCGACGTCTACGTCACCTGCGACGTCTGCCGCGGCAAACGCTACAACCGCGAAACGCTCGCGGTGAAATACAAGGGCCTCTCGATCGCCGACCTGCTCGAAACGACAATCGAAGACGCATTGCCGCTGCTCGAGAACATCCCGACGATCGCGTCAAAACTGCAAACGCTCATCGACGTCGGGCTAGGCTACATACAGGTCGGTCAGTCGTCGACAACACTCTCAGGCGGCGAGGCGCAGCGCATCAAACTTGCCAAAGAACTGTCTAAACGCGCGACCGGCAAGACCATCTACATCCTCGATGAGCCAACGACCGGCCTGCATTTCGCCGACGTCCACAAACTGCTCGACGTTCTCCAAAAACTTGTCGACACCGGCAACACCGTCATCGTCATCGAACACAACCTCGACGTCATCAAGACCGCCGACTACATTATCGACCTCGGCCCCGAAGGCGGCTCCGGCGGCGGCAAAGTCGTCGCTACCGGCACCCCCGAAGAGGTCGCCCGCGTAAAGAAAAGCCACACGGGACAAGCCTTGAAAAGCGTGCTTACCTAGCAGAAAATCAGTGTTATACTTTCGACCAGCGGTCAGGAGCAGAGCTATGTCACTAACAACCGATCTAATGGACACCGTCGATTCGTTGCCGGTCGATATGAAACTTGAGCTTGTCGATAAGATCCTCGAGAGCCTATCTCCGAGGCAAGTAGAGATCGACGCGCTGTGGGCGATCGAAGCCGAGTGCCGCGTCGAGGACGTGCGTTCGGGACGGGTGAAGACCATACCTAGCGAACAGGTTTTTGAAGAGTTACGCCAACGCTACGGCAAATGAACTTCGAGTTTCATCCCGAAGCGCGAACCGAGTTTATTGAGGCAGTTGCCTATTACGAAAGGTGTGACGAAGGCCTTGTGCGTCGCTTCGTAAGAGAAGTTTATTCAACGATCGGACAAATCGACGACTGAGCGATCGAACTCACGCTCAAAATTACGGAAATCGCTCACGAAGCACTAAAAGCCCCTCACGCGGTATGGAATCGTCTTTATTCATTAACCATCACCTCAACCGGATCGATCGTCGAGGCACGCCAGGCGGGGTAGAAGGCGCCGAAGAGGCTGCCGGCGATGGCTATTAGGACGGCGGTGATGGTCCAGGCGGGGCTGAATTCGAAGGCTAGGTCGAATTCGCGGCTGATGAGTTGCGAGGCGACGACGGAGGCGATGCCGCCGAGCAGGACGCCGAGGACGCCGATCATGAAGGCCTCGCCCTCGATGGTCGAGATGATGAATCCCTTTGACGCACCGAGCGATTTGAGGATGCCGATCTCTTTGCGGCGTTCGGTGATCGTCGTGTACATCGACAGCAGTACGAAGATCGTGCTGACGAACGCGCCGAGAGCTACGAGTATTCGCAGGAATGTGTTCAAGCCCGGAATGCGTTCCTGCGCGTCGGTGACCAGGTCGCGGGTGAGGCTGATCTTGTTGCCGGGCAGGTCGGCGTTGATGCGGTCACGCACGGCCGCGTCGTCCTCGCCGTCGCGGATCTTGACGAGGATGTAGGTGCATTTGTCCGTCTGCAGGGCTTCCTGCAGGCCGGCGAGCGAGAACTTGATGCGTGCACCCGACGGCGGCGAAAAGATGCCGACGATCTTATACTGCTTCCCGCCAAACAGCTCAAATGTACCGCCCACATTGAGGTTTGATTCAACCGCCTGACGTTCGTCAATGATGATCTCATCCGCCGCCTGAGGCGCACGGCCGTC
>CAZWSK010000007.1:0-16629 GCA_964636445.1 uncultured Chloracidobacterium sp. | reverse complement strand
TTCCAGTTAGCGGCGCGTTTTGCAAGGTCGTTCGACATGCCCTGAGCGAGGCCGGTGAAAAGCACGATCAGCGCAACGCCCAGCGCCACGCCGATGACGCTGATGAGCGTGCGAAAGGGGCGCACCCGCAGATTTGCTATGACCAACTCGAACATCTAATAAACTTTACCGTATCGCCGCCTCACCGAACGACCGACCAACGCGATCAGTATCGCCGCGAGCAAAAACGCCCACGCGCCCAGTGCTGTTCGATACGTCCACGCCCAGCTTCCACGGAAGGTGCCCAGTATCGTCCCTACCGTAAAACCGAATGCCGCAAAGGCTGCCAAAGCGTTGAGCACGCGGCCCTTTTCGAGATTTCCTGCGATCATCGACGGCAGCAGCGACACAAACTGCCCGATCAGCCGCGGGATGCGTTTCATGTCCGTGAGGAACGGCTTTGTTTCCTCATGAGCCCCAACCAACAGCACGCCGCTCCGCATTGCGTAAAGGTTGAACAGCACCGAGACGACCGAGAACAGCACCGAGATCGCGAACGCACGCTGACGTGCGATGCCATTGTCCGACGCGGCAAAAACATCCGCGAAATACCGCTCCTGCGCAAAATGTGTCACGAACTCTATAGTGTGGCTGAACGCCGGCAGCAGTATCGAAACAATGAAGTAGCTTAACCAGACGGGCCGCGCCTTGCGGAACGACTGTACAAGTGCACCCGCGACACCGGTCGTTAAGAAGCGAAAAGCGAACTCAACCGCGACCGCCGTCAGCGTCACGAGCCAACCCTGCCGGCTGACCTGATAGACCGTGAAATAAAACGACCCGCGAACGATCGCTCCCATTACGGCGGTTTTCCAGTTCCATCGGGTGATGATCTGAGCCGGGTGATGGGCGAGATTCCAGAAGACGTCCTTGACGAAGATTCGGTCGTCCCACACCTCCTCAAGATCGTCGGCATCGGAGATGGAATGATGAATTTGCTCGTCGGCGGACATCACCAGATCAATTGTTGAACGCCGTAGGCGTCGGAACGTCGCCGTTCTGGCCGAACTGCACCGTCGAGAACGACTGGTTCTTGTTCAGTATGTACCAGAGCCCGCCTTCGGGACGGAACACCGCTACATTCGCTTTGCCGTCACCGTCGTAGTCCGCCGGTACCGGAACGTCGCTCGCGACGCCCCAATTGCGCGCCGCAAACGAGCCATCCGCGCTATTCCTGATGAACCATGCGCCCTCCGCTCCGCGATAGACCGCGATGTCCGTCTTGCCGTCGCCGTCATAGTCGGCCGCGACAGGCAGATCGCCGGCAGCGCCGAATTGTTCGGCAAACAGCGACCCGGTTGAGCTTCTGATCTGATACCAGATGCCCTGCGACGGGCGATATACCGCAATGTCGGCACGCGTGTCGCCGTCAAAATCGCCTCGCACCGGTTTGTCGCCGACAGCGCCGAATTGCAGGGTCGTGAACGTTCCCGAAAAGCTGTTCGCGATATACCACGTCCCGTTAGACGGCCGAAACACGCCGCGGTCGGCCCGATTGTCGCCATCGTAATCGGCCGCCATCGGCACGTCCTGGGCTGATCCGAAATATGTGGTCGAAAAGGCGCCATTCGAACTGTTCAGCGTGTACCACGCACCGTCGCCGGGGCGATAGACAGCGAGGTCCGTCTTAAAGTCGCCGTCGAAATCCGCCGGTACGATGTGGTCGCTGGGCGCTCCGAACTGAACGTTTGTAAAGCCCGCCGTCGAGCGCTGGAGATACCAAATGCCACTCGACGGGCGATAGACCGAGACGTCGGCCTTTCCGTCCCCGTCGTAGTCAAAAAGCTTGCCCACCGCGCCGTCTAACACCGTCGTGCGAAGCGTCGCCGCGGTGTTGTTATTCTCGAACGACTCGTGCACAAGGTTGTCAGGATCGACGACGACATCTGTACCAAGGCTCGTCAGTGTTCCGGGCGCGAGCGGCGTCAGAATGATCGCTATGGTGGCTGATTGCGGCGTTCCACCCGCGGAGCTGATGCATCCGCCCTGGAACGACAATCCGCCAGGTATTGGCGAGCCCGTGTAGCCATGCGTCCCGCCAACGCTCACTAGCTCTGTCGGCGCGCCCGAAGGATACAGGAAGCGCACCACCGGACATGCGCCGCCGCCGAGGGCGCTCGGCGAATTGGTCACCTTCAACGTATACGTGATCTGCCGGCCTACCCGCACGGGATCCGGACTCGCAGACTGGCTGATCGTCAGATCCAATTCGGGGAATGGTGACGGAGTTGGCGTCGGTGTGGGCGTCGGCGTAGGCGTCGGCGTCGGCGTAGGTGTCGGCGTAGGTGTCGGCGTAGGTGTCGGCGTTGGAGTCGGCGTCGGAGTCGGAGTCGGCGTAGGCGTTGGCGTTGGCGTCGGTGTGGGCGACGGAGATGGTGTCGGTGTTGGCGTCGGCCCGCCGCCTGCGGGGCAGCCGTTCGCCAAGCCGCTGATCACACCGATGCCAGTCTCTGCGTTGACGACGGAGAAAGCTCCATTCGCTGGATTGATCCGGAGGAATTCACCAAAGCGGCCTCCTGCGTAGAGATTTCCGTCAGGTCCGAATTCGAGACTGCCGAAGGCCACGCCGATATTCGCTACCAGGGTTGTCGCCCCGGTGGCTAGATTGATCCGGACGAGCCGAGGCGTCGACGCCCCGGCGACCACGCCATACATGGTTCCGGTCGACTCCTGGTATGCGATGCCTGATATCGGGCCCTGGCCAGTCGCGCCGACGAGCGTCGACGTGCCCGTCCAGGGGTTGAGTATCCGCAGCGATGAAGGGCCGCCCGAAGTGCTTATCGCCGTGCCGTAGAGTGTCGATCCAACCCATTCGAGCCCGGTGAACGAGAATCCGTTAGTTACGAAATTCCCGATCTGCTGCCCGGTCGTCAGGTCAAACTCTGTTCCAATTCCCTCAAGATTCCCGTTCTGTGCAAACGCTCGGCCGCTTACAGGATCATATTCGATCTCGGTTATGCCGGTATCCGGCAGGTTTCCGACCAGGGTCGGGGCTCCCGTAGTTAGATTCAGCGTATAGAGCACACCTGCCGTAGTCGACGCGTACAGTGTGTCGGTGCATAAAGGTGTCGCAGCGGGCCTGGGAAGTCCGCTGTCACCCGCGGCCACGCCAGCCGACGACGCCGGCAATGCGGCGGCAAAAACGGCCGCAACCGCCATGAAAAGAGCCATCGGCCACATAACGGGACGCACACGATAAAATAGGTTTACTAGAGTTTTTGAACTGACGTACTGCATAGAAGGGCATCCCAGAAGGGGAAAATGAAAAGCTTAATACTAGCATATGAACCCTTTTGGCATCATATGAGGTAGATATTTACGAAAACTGTCACAAAGCGTGTGCGGACGGTGTTTTGGTACTAGATAACGACCTGTTGGAGTCATTTATATGAGCTGGATCTACACACTGGTTTTCTCGGGCCTTCTTTTCGCTGGACAGGGTGATCTCCCTGCGGTGTCGATGCCGGAATTCCCTGCCGAGCTTGTCGCCGCCCCAAAGAGTGACGAGACCGAACGGTTCACGCAGACGTATCCGCTTTCGTCAAACGGCCGCGTCCGTGTCGAGAACGTCAACGGCTCCGTCACTGTCGAAGGATGGGACCGCAACGAGGTCAAGCTCGAATATGCAAAGACGGCGGACACCAAAGAACGGTTGAGCGAGGTCGAGATCCGTATCGATGCACGGTCAGATTCGTTCAGTGTCGAGACAGATCATGGTAAATGGAAAAACGGTGAACGTTGGCGCGACTCGGCAAAGATCACCGTCGAATATCGCCTGATGGTGCCGCGGGGTGCGGTCCTGGATGAGATCGAGACCGTCAACGGCGGTGTTACCGTGTCAAACCTTTCGAACATCACGAAAGTGTCCGCCGTCAACGGCACCGTCGCTGCCTCGCAGATACGAGGCACCGCGAGCCTTTCAACCGTAAACGGCGAGGTCAAGGCCGACCTCGACCGGGTCGAATCCGGCAGCAAGATCACGCTTGAGACCGTTAACGGCCGCGTCGATCTGACGATCCCGTCCGACTCGAGTGCTCTGCTCAAGGCGGACTCGCTTAATGGAGACATTCGAAACGAATTCGGGCTTCCTGTGCGCAAGGGCAAGTACGTCGGCCGCGATATGTACGGCCGACTCGGTTCGGGCGACGCCCAGATCGAGCTTACGAGCGTAAACGGGCCCCTCAACGTTCTGAGAAAGAATGACGGCCGGCAGTTGAGTCCGGCGACCAACCTGTTGACACAGAAGGGTTCTGAGGACGACTGGGACGCCGAGGTCTCAAAGGTAAATAAGGAAGTAAAGGCCGCGCAGAAAGCTCATAAGGTCGTCGAAAGGGCCGTCGCTCAAAGCCAGAAGGAGCTGGCAAAGATGGGCCCTGAACTGGCCAAGGCCACAGCCGAGTCTTTCAAGCTCGCACAGGAGGAGTTCATTCAGCTCGCGCGTGAGCGAGGTTTCCCGCGCTCCGTTGACGCTATGTTCTTACCGTCTTCTCCGCGTGTCGAACGAAAGAGCGGCGTTTTTACGGTCAAAGGTAAGCCGACGGTTACCGTTAACGCACGCGGCTGTGCGGTGACCGTCCGCGGCTGGGACAAGGATGAGGTGCACTATCGTGTCACTCAAGTCGCTGACACCCGCCGCAGTTCACCAATAGAAATGAACGAAACGCACTCCGAATCGAAAGTCGATCTGAACGTAGTCACGGAGGACGCCGATGGACGGCCCGTACCTCCCATGTTCGACCGAAGCCGCGTGCGCGTCGAGGTATTCGTTCCGCAGAGATCGAACCTGAACATAACTACGGACGGCTCGATCCGCATCGACGGCGTATCTGGCGATGTGAAGCTCGACGGCGAGGACGAGGCGATCAACGTGCGTGACGTTGAAGGCAGACTCACCGTTAGCAACGGCGATGGCCACATTCGCGTGATCGGTTTCCGCGGCGAGATGGATGCGGAGACGGGCGACGGGCTGATCAGCCTCGAGGGTGATTTTCAAAAGCTGAACGCACGGGGCGACGCGGGCTCGATAACATTGACGCTGCCTGAGAATGCCGCGGCCGACCTCGAAGCAAACCACCCCGACATCGTCGGGACCGGCATCGAGCTAAAACGTGTTAGCTGGAATGACGAGAAAGGCCTATACCGGATCGGCTCGGGCGGCCCGCTATTCCGCATCGATACGGCCGGCGCGGTGACCATCAGAGGCCCTAGGGCGATCGCCGAAGGCCAATGACCTTAATTGCGGCCGGGACCTGTTGGGCCCGGCCGATCTTTTTGAAACTTATTGACCAGAACGGCGTTTTAGTCATTGCTCGAATGTGCCGCTCTGTTTCTGTTCCGTTCAGGTGTAGTCATGAAAAAGCTTTACGTTCTGATCGCTCTCCTGGTATTCGCAATCAACGGCTTCGGTCAGCCAAGTGCGGCAGCTCCCGCGGCAAACGGTAATGGCAACGGTAGCTCTGCGGCGGGCCCAAAGCCCGGCAAGGTTGAGATCCCGCCCGAAAAAGCACGGCCTGTCAACATTCCGCTGATCTCCGCCGGCCCTGTAATCGACGGACGCCTGGACGACGACGCATGGAAACAG
The DNA here is from genome assembly GCA_964636445.1 of uncultured Chloracidobacterium sp. Lineage (GTDB taxonomy): Bacteria > Acidobacteriota > Blastocatellia > Pyrinomonadales > Pyrinomonadaceae > OLB17. The sequence goes on along the minus strand of CAZWSK010000007.1, from coordinate 11,009 downwards.
GCCTCTGTCTTTAACGAATTTTACCAGACCTATCCCGGCGACAATATCGCTCCTTCACGGCCGACCGAGGTCCTGATGATGTACGACGAGCACCACCTTTACGTCGCCTTCAAATGCTGGGATGAAAAGGACAAGATCCGTGCGACGGTCGCCAAACGCGACAATGTATTTGGCGAGGACAACGTCAGGATCTGGCTCGACACCTTCAACGATCAGCGGCGTGCGTACGTTTTTGGATTTAACCCGCTCGGGATCCAGCAGGACGGCATCTATACCGAGGGCCAGGGCGCTGACTTTTCAGTCGACGTCGTCCTCGAATCGAAAGGCGTCATCGAGGATTGGGGCTGGTCAGTTGAGGTAAAGATCCCATTCAAATCACTTCGATACGCTGCCGGCGAGGGAAAACTTTGGGGGTTTAACGCCGCTCGTAATATCGACCGATTTAACGACGAATTCGATCAATGGCTGCCGGACGACCGTAACGTTTCCGGCTTTCTCATCAAGCACGGAAAGATCACCGGCCTCAATGAGATCAAATATGAGCGGACACTCGAGATAGTACCCAGCATCACGGTCTCTGAGACGGGCAGAAAGGTCCGTACCATTCCCGGTCATCTCGTCACTCCGGCATCTGTCGATCCCGGCCGCTTTGTCAATCAGCCGCTGAAAACCGACATCGGCCTGAACCTGAAGTACACTTTCAGCCCCAGTCTGACACTCGACGCGGCGATCAACCCTGATTTTGCCGAGATCGAAGCAGACGCGCCGGTCATTACCACAAATCAGCGTTTCCCGATATTCTTCGAAGAGAAGCGTCCGTTCTTTCTCGAGGGAGCAGATATCTTCCGATCACCCTTTCAGGTCTTTTATTCCCGAACGATCGAGGATCCCGATGTCGCGATCAAATTGACAGGAAAGAAAGGCAAGACGACGTTCGGGCTGCTCGCCGCCAGTGACGCCGGCCCGGGCGGCAGTTATTCGGAAGAACAGAAAAACGACCCGTACTTTCGCCCCAGGATCGATGAATTCATCGATAAGAAAGCTCACTTTGCGGTGCTCCGCTTAAAACGCGATTTTGGCGCTGAGAACAATATCGGTTTTTTTGGCACGTATCGGTCATTTCCGGAGCAAAAGAACCTTCTCGCGGCCGTCGACGGACGATTCAAATACAATCCGCGGCTGGTGTCGATCTTTCAGCTTATCGGCACGACGTCGAAGCGATGTTTCTTCGATCCCGAGTTTGACGCGACCCTAAACCCAGGTCAGGCGGCCGCGAATAGCGCAACCTGCGGCGGCGGGACTTTCGGCGGCGTCACAGTTCAGGGCAGCCCCTACAATCAGTACAAGGTCGGTAACGGCCTGGGCTACTATTTCAACCTCGACTACACGACGGACCGTCATGGCTGGTTTCTCGAGGCTGGCGGCCGGACTAAATACTATCGAGCAGACGCCGGCTTCACGAGACGAGCGAATTCACACTTCTTGTTTTTCTATAACCGGTTCTCGACAAAGTCCAAGCCTCAGGCCAAGGTGATGAGGGCCCAGTGGGCGCAGATGTCAGGCTATAACTACGACGATCAGGGCCGACTGCAGAATTGGAACGCCCAGACGAACCTTAACCTGAACCTGCAGCACTACGCTTTTCTCACGTTAAGCACGGGCATCACACGCGAAAAGATCTATGAGGAGGAGTTCGGCCTGAAGCGGTCGCCGATCCGGGGCGGTACGTTCACCGGTGAGCCATTCCGGGCCACATGGCAGCAGTGGGCTTCGATGAATATCAATCAGACGCCGGTCAAGCGATTCAACTACGGCGTTTTTCTCGGATTCATCCGCAATGCGTTCGACTACTTTTATACGCCAACGTTCGGATCACCGCTCGACCCGGGTCCGGCCTTGCAGTTGGACGCGCAAGTGTATGCCGAGGTCAAACCGGTCGATCCGTGGCGATTGTCGGCGACTTACACGAAACGCCGTCTGACGCGGAATGATAACAAGGTGATACGCCTCGACTCGGACCTCGTAACGATCAGATCGACATATCAGTTCTCGCGTTTCGTCTTCACGAGGTTCCGATTGGATTACGACGATGCTACCAATGGGTTCGCCGGACAGGCCCTGTTCGGCTGGAACCCAAATCCGGGAACGGCCTTTTACGTCGGCTATAACGATACGTTCAAATACAACGGGTTGAGCGAGTTTACCGGCCAATATGAGCCGGGCTTCAACCGAGCGACCCGCACGTTCTTCATACGTGCGTCGTATCTTTTCAGAAAGAGTTTTTAGCTCGCGATAATCCTTCTTGTGCATTACGGCATTTGGCGACGGAGCGTATCCGTCGCCCTTTTTTCATTAAGCAACCGATTAGAAAGCTTAAGCAGAAAGTTGTTGCAATTGTTTAGCTTATCAGCTATAAGTATTCAGGTAATTGCAGTTCCTGTCATAACAGTTTCAATTTGGGAGAGAACATGAAGTTAAGCAGACTTTTATCGATCGGGTTGTTGAGCGTCCTTCTGTTCGGCACCATGACGGTTGTTACCCAAGCTCAGACGCAAACGGGTTCGGCTGTGTTTGCCCTGCAGCGAGGCTATCGAACGGGCTATTCCGACGGCTACATGGCCGGCTATCGCGATACGATCGATAGCATCGCCCGCAACTACGGGCGTCACGCGGAATACAACAAGGCGGACCGCGCATACAACAAGGACTATGGCGAGCTCGGTGATTATCGCGACGGCTATCAGCAGGGATTCGAGTCCGGCTACGACGCGGGCTATGAGCGAAAGTCGTTTGAGGCCAGCCTGCCCGCGAGCCTGCAGAAGCGCGGCGTCATCGCTGCGGACCGCAAGGAATTGGTAGCCCAGAGTGAACCAAGATCATCTACGACGGACGACCCCGTTCGTATCGAGCAGGAAGAACTTAGGCCCGTGTCGCAAGCCGATCCTGACCCGGCATATCAGGCCAGTTATAGCCCCACGATCATCATTCCGCGCGACACGGAGTTGATCGTCGAGTTGGACACCGACCTCAGCACGCAGCAGGCCCGCGAGGGCGATAAATTCACTGCCCGCGTCGTCGGCCCGAGCGAGATCGCCGGAGCAACCGTCGAGGGACGCGTTGCAAAGGTCCGATCGCCCGGCCGGATCAAACGCCGCAGCGAGATCGTCCTCTCATTCGACCGTATCGTGCTGACGGACGGACGCTGGACAAACTTCGCGGCGACGCTTACCGAGGTGATGCCGGTCAAGGGCGACAATATCAAACGCGTCGATAACGAAGGGACGGCGATCGGCCAAAGCTCACTCAAGGGTGACGCTATCAAGGTCGGCGGGGCGACCGGAGTAGGCGCTGTGACCGGTGCCGTCATTGGCGGGCCCGTCGGCGCAGCAGTGGGTGCCGGTGTCGGGGCCGCGTTTGGAGTCGGCGCCATGGTGATAGAACGCGGCAAGCACATTCGCCTCAACCGCAATCAGCAGCTCAGGATCAAGACATCGTACGAGTCCCAAATAAGGTAAACTGCACGCCTCCTGTGTCCTCTCCGGCCGCGGCGTCCACCGCGGCCTTTTTTTGTCTCACTGTGTAGAGCGACGGTGACGGTTTGCTTGTCACTCAGGTTGCGCTTCGATAACATATTAATTTGCCGCACGGGCGCTGACAGACCCGCGAAGGGCAGCCGCGGCGGGGGGCGTGACATCTTAGTTTCAGGCCGTTAGGTCATTTTAATATGAGTACAACAGAAGCATCATCAGCAGGGGCCGCAGCAGCCGGTTTGCGCGGTGTGGTCGCCGCACAGAGTTCGATCGGCGACGTCAACGGTGAAAAAGGCATTCTCATCTACCAGGGCTACGACATTCACGATCTCGCCGAGCATGCGACGTTCGAAGAGGTCGTTTACCTGCTCTGGCACGGACAGCTCCCGACGCAGGTGGAGCTGGAGGAACTCTCGAGCGAGATACGGTCGAATTACGCCATTCCGGCCGAGATAATTGCCGGTATGAAATACATGCCGAAGGACGCCGACCCGATGGACGTTCTTCGCACTTGTGTGTCCGCACTTGATTTTTACGACAAAGACGGCCGCGGCACGGACCGAGATTCTGCGATGCGAGCGGCTGTTAAGCTCACCGGCCAACTCGGAACGATCGTGGCGGCATGGGAGCGCATTCGCAAGGGCAAGGACGTGGTAGCTCCTGACAAGAGCTTGGGTGTCGCTGACAACTTCCTTTATATGCTGCGCGGCGAAAAGGCCGACTCCGATGAGGCACGCATGATGGACGTCTGCCTCATTTTGCACGCGGACCACGAGCTGAACGCGTCGACCTTTACGACACGCGTCGTCGCCGGAACGCTTGCCGATATGTACGGGTGCGTGACCGCAGGGATCGCCGCTCTAGCGGGCCCGCTACACGGCGGCGCGAACACGGCGGTGATGAAGATGCTCCTCGAGATCGGTGATCTCGACAAGGTTGACGAATGGCTCGACAGTGCCCTTGCTGAAAAACGCAAGATCATGGGCATCGGCCACGCTGTTTACAAGACGGAAGACCCGCGTGCGACGTGGCTTCGCCGTTATTCAAAGGCAATGGCCGAGAAAAAGGGCGAGTCGAAATGGTTCGATATGTCGCAGCGGATCGAGAAACTAATGCTCGAGAAAAAAGGCATGCACCCGAACGTCGATTTCTACTCGGCCTCGACCTACTACCTGATGGGCATTCCGCTTGACCTGTTCACGCCGATCTTCGCTGTCAGCCGCATCTCCGGCTGGACCGGCCACATCCTCGAGCAATACGCCAATAACAAACTCATCCGCCCGCGTGCGGAGTATATCGGCGAAAGGGACAGGAAGTACGTGCCGATCGCGGAGCGGTAAGCGTCGATCGCCGGTTTAGGCTGAAGGGCGGGGCTCCGATGTCCCGCCCTTTTAACAATTCGCGAGTTCTATTAACTGAAACCGCGCCGTACAATATTCCGTACACTAAAGCGTCCCAAAGCCGCATCAAACACACGGAGTTTGTCCATTATGAGATCCTATTTAGCCTCGGCCGCGTTTGTCTTTATCATTATTGTTATCGGCCGCTTCGTCATTGTTGCGCAAACAGATATGAAACCACCTGTCGCAAAGAAGGTCCCGCAAGTGCTTAAGATCCACGGTTACGAGATCACCGATAACTACGGGTGGCTGCGCGACCGGCAGCCGGACGGAAAAAAGAGCGGTGACCCGGCGATAATTGAGTACTTAAACGCAGAAAACAAGTACACGGAAGCTCACATGGGGCAGCACCAGCCGTTTGTGGATGCTTTATATAAGGAGATGCTCGGCCGCGTGAAGCAAACCGACCTGAGCGTCCCGACCCGGATCGGCGATCATTGGTACTTCAACAAGACCGAGGAAGGCAAGCAGTACGCGACATTTCTACGCAGCAAGACCCGCGACGGCTCGAATCCGGAAGTATTGCTGGACGTCAACGAGATGGCAAAGGGCCACAAGTTCTACTCGATCGGCGCGTTTGAGGTGAGCGATGACGGCAATATGCTCGCGTTCTCGACGGACACCAACGGTTATCGGCAGTACACGCTGCAGTTCAAGGACCTCAAAACAGGCAAGATCCTGGACGACAAGATCGAACGCGTGACCTCGACCGAATGGTCGGCCGACGGCAAGTATCTTTTTTACGTTCAGGAAGACGACGTTTCGAAGCGGAACGACAAGCTCTTTCGCCACATCGTCGGAACGACCGGTCCGGACACGCTCGTGTTCGAGGAAAAGGACGTTCTGTTTAACATCGGTGTCGGACGTTCGCGTGATAAGAAAATGATGTTCATAGGCTCGTACGCGGCGACCATGAGCGAGGCGCGTTATCTGCCGGCTAACGAACCGACAGGCGAATGGAAAGTGCTCGCACCTCGTCGCGAGGGACACGAGTATTCTGCCGATTTCGACATGGGCGAGTTCTATATCACGACCAACAAGGATGCCGAGAACTTTAAGGTCGTCAAGGCGCCGCTTAGCGACCCGAGTGAGAAAAATTGGAAGGACTTCATCGCTCATCGGCCGGCGGTAAAGGTGGACGGCATCAGCTTTTTTAATGGTGCTGCAGTCGTGTCTGAGATCGAGAATGGCCTCGAGTACCTCCGCGTGATCGACCGCAAGACCAAGCGTGCAGACATGCGTATCCCGACGCCCGAGAGCGTCTACGAGATGGGCCTGAGCGGCAATCCCGAGTACGATACGCCGTACGTTCGTTATAACTATTCGTCGATGGTCACGCCGAATTCTACATATGAGTTTGACCTGAAAACTCGAAAGAGCGAGCTGATCAAGCAACAAGAAATTCCCAGCGGCCACGACAAGAGCAAATACGAAACGACGCGTGTCTGGGCTACTGCCCGTGATGGCGTAAAAGTTCCGGTGTCGATCCTGATGAAGAAGGGCACAAAGCTCGACGGCTCGGCTCCGATGCTGCTGTACGCGTATGGTTCGTACGGGTACTCGATGACGCCGAATTTTTCATCAAACCGCCTGAGCCTCGTCGATCGCGGTATGATCTACGCGATCGCACATATCCGCGGCGGCTCGGAGCTTGGGGAGAAATGGCGGCAGGACGGAAGGATGTTCAAGAAGATGAACACCTTTCATGACTTTATCGACTCGGCCAAATGGCTGATCGCGAACAAGTACACCTCGAATGACCGTCTGGTCATCCAGGGCGGCTCCGCAGGCGGCCTCTTGATGGGCGTTGTGGTAAATCAATCGCCGGAAACCTTCAAGGCCGCGATCGCGCAGGTTCCCTTCGTCGATGTGATGAACACGATGATCGACGACAGCCTGCCGCTCACAACACAGGAATGGATCGAATGGGGCAATCCCCGCGACGACAAAAAGGCTTGGGACTATATGTTCTCTTACTCGCCCTACGACAACGTAAAGGCGCAGAATTACCCGAACATGCTCATCGAGGCCTCGCTCAACGACAGTCAGGTCCCGTATTGGGAGGCCGCCAAATGGGCCGCCAAGCTTCGCGAGCTTAAGACCGACAACAACGTCATCCTCCTAAAAATGAACATGGGCGCCGGCCATGGCGGCTCCTCAGGCCGCTACGACAGGCTGAAAGAAATAGCCTTTGAGTACGCTTATGCACTCTCGCAAGTAGGCATTACCAAGTAATCGCCAACAGCGAAACGCACCGATCCGGCCGAACGCGGGCTTCTCGCCCGCGTTCTTCGTTTGCGTCGGTCTATTCGCTATGCACCGATGGCGGCTCATCAGAGAGCACGTATTTCTGAGCTATCTCGAGAGCCCCAAAGATGTCGCCGGCGAAGTTCTTCTTACCGACCTTATCGATCAGCCCGCTCTGGCGCATTACCCGATAGACCGATCGGGACACGGCGGAAAAGACGATCGCGTAGCCGCCCGCCCGGGCCTCCTCGGCGATCTCCTCGAGCACACGTATGCCGCTCGCGTCGATCGACGGGACATGTCGCATTCGCAAGATAAGGACCCTCGGCGTTTTCGATACCACGCGTATCGATTCCTTGAATTGCCTAACAGCCCCGAAGAACAGCGATCCGTAAAGCTCAAATACTTCGACGCCCGCAGGTATCTCGACGCCTCGCATATCGCGCGTCAACAGTTCTTCGTCGTCCGTGAGGTTCTCAGTAACCAGGGAGACTCGCGTGTCCTTTGACATGTTCTGCAGAAAGACGAAAGCCGCCAGCAGTATCCCGACCTGGATCGCGGTGGTGAGATCAATGACAACTGTGAGCAGGAAAGTAACAACCAGCACTGCGACGTCGCCGCGCGGGCTTTTTAGAAGGTGGACGAATTGACGCCACTCGCTCATGTTATATGCCACCGCGAGGAGCACCGCGGCGAGAGTCGCCATCGGTATCAATGCGGCCCACTTGCCGATGAGCAGAAGGACGAGAAGGAGAAATACGCAATGGATCAGGGCGGAAAAAGGAGTTTTCCCACCGGCCTTGATATTCGTCGCGGTACGCGCGATGGCGCCTGTCGCAGGTATACCGCCAAAAATGACCGAAGTAATGTTTCCTGCTCCTTGTGCGATCAGTTCCATGTTCGATCTGTGACGCGTTCCCGTCATTCCATCAGCGACGACGGCGGACAGGAGCGATTCGAGACCGGCGAGGATCGCTATCGTCAGCGCAGGCATGAACATCTGCTGGACCAGCTCCAGCGACACCGCCGGCAGGTGCGGCGCGGGCAATGTGTTCGGTACCTCGCCAAATCGCGTGCCGATCGTATCTACCGGCAATTGGAAAAACTGCACGACCGCGGTCATCAGCAGTATTGCGATCAACTGGCCCGGCACCCGGCGAGTGACCCGCGGCCAGAAGACTATTATCAGCAGCGAAAGTACGCCAACACCGATCGCATAGTAATTAAGAGTCGACAAATGCTGAAAATAGACCGCCCATTTTGCGATGAGGTCCGCCGGGACCTTTTCGATCTTAAGCCCGAGAAGGTCGCTGATCTGCGACGACGCAATGATCAGAGCTATCCCGGACGTGAATCCGACGACGACAGGGTAAGGGACGAACTTGAGAAACGCTCCCATCCTGGCGATGCCCATTGCGATGAGCAGAACACCGGCGATGAGCGTTGCGACGACCAGGCCGTCGTAGCCGTACTTTTCGACGATGCCGTAAACAATTACGATGAAGGCGCCTGTCGGACCGCTGATCTGTGCGCGCGAGCCGCCAAGAATCGCTATGACCGCTCCGGCAAAGATCGCGGTGTAAAGGCCCTGCTCGGGCTTCACTCCTGAAGCGATAGCCAGGGCTATCGACAGAGGAAGCGCCACGATCCCGACGGTCAACCCGCCCGTAATGTCGCCCGCCAAGAGCTTCTTTGTATAGCCCTCACGCAGTACGGCGATCAGCTTAGGTTCAAGTTTTCGGTACATTGACAGTCGAGGTCCCCAACATCGTGATGATAGCAGGAAACGGTTAACGTTTCGGTCAACCAGACTTGAGTCGGTCGGTCAGAGTGACCGATGCATGAACCGCCAGCTTCTGACACATCTATGGTCACTTTACCAAAAGCCTACAAATACAGGCCGAAACCGTATTTCCAGCTCTGGCACAGCCGTTGCTTAATTGGTCGCGGGCAGAAGCCCAGTCAAATTTAGGAAGGCTCCGCCGGGAGCACCCGAAAATGTTATGAGACAGACCAACTTCCCAAAGATCACAGCGGCTTTACTCGCCTGGACGCTGCTGTTCTCAAGCCTGGCATTCGCCCAGGACGTATCGGTGACCACGACGCCGGCACAAAATGACCTGGCTAAAAGGGAGAACCCCTTCGCCGCATATTTGATCGAAGTCGCTGGAACGACCGCCGACAACGGTTACTCAAAGGAGGCCGATCGTGTAGCGGCGATCCTGGCCGGCAAGAGCGGCAAAAACGCGGTCCTTATAGATGACAACGGATATGCTCGCGACCTCGTCGCAGACGCAGCCGCCGCAAAGCTTGCTGCACGCGGTGAGAAACGCCTCTATCGCGTCAATTGGAACGCGATCTTCGCCGCGGCGAAGACCGAAGCGCATATTGACGCTCTGGTAAAGGGGCTCGTCGGTCATATCGCGTCGCAAAAAGCGAACACGGCCATCTGGCTCGACGACATAGCAGGCTTCTCACAGAATGCACCGATGTTCGGCCGTCAGGTCGCGTCGAATCTATATTCTGCACTCCTTGAGGGCAAGATCCAGATGTTCTCAGCATCGAGCATGTCGAGCTTTGAGAGCCAGATCACGGCGGATGCCCGGCTCAAGACAAAATTCGAAATGGTCCGCCTCGTCTCGGGCGACAATGACGGTTTTGTCGGTGATAAGATCTCGCCCGACCTCAGGGAATTGATGGCTGGTGCCGACAAGAATAGGACCGTTAAAGTTATTCTCCAGTCGGATGATATAGACAATCCACAGCTGATCGAGATCCTTCGCAAGCATAACGTCCGCGTCGACGGCAAGGCCAACGCGCTGAACATGCTGTTCATCGACCTGCCGCTGAACGTGGCGGAAGAGGTAGCCGCGGTACGCTCAGCAAAGCACGTGTCGCTCGATAAGGAAGTTCGCCTGCTCGGCCACATCGAAGACACGACAGGAGCATCCTTAGTTCGCAACCAGTCAACGACGGTCCTTAATTTACTCGGACTGCCTGTAACAACGAATTGGCAGCTCGACGGAACGGGAATGACGGTCGCGGTTGTCGATTCGGGGATCTATGAAGGACACAACTCCTTCCTCGACAACCTACTGGCCGACCGCGTGATCAAGCACGTCGATTTTACCGGGAACAACAGCACTTCGACGACAGTCCGCGATCCTTACGGACACGGTTCACACGTCGCGGGCCTGCTTGCAGGCGGCAAGGGACGGGTGGGCGAACTCACGAACTACAAGAGCATGGCGCCGAATGCCAAGCTGGTAAACGTCCGCGTGTTGAATGAGGACGGTGTGGGTACAACCTCCGCATTGCTGCAGGGCCTTGACTGGCTGTTCACAAACCGGAATGCCTACAACATCAAGGTCGTAAACATGAGTCTGGGAACCCCCGCGGTCGAGACCTGGCGTAACGATCCTCTCTGCCGTGCCGCTCGCAAGCTGGTAGACGCCGGAATGGTCGTCGTCGCCGCTGCCGGCAACAACGGCAAGAACGCCCAGGACCAGAAAATGTACGGCGCTATCCACGCTCCCGGCAACGACCCTTCGGTCATCACTGTAGGTGCGTCAAACACTATGGGAACCAACAACCGTGACGATGACACGATAGCATCGTTTAGTTCACGGGGCCCGACGAGGTCATTCTATACTGACGCCAACGGAGTCAAGCAGTACGACCACCTGATCAAGCCGGACCTGGTCGCCCCGGGTAACAAGCTGGTCTCCGCGATCGGCAGGGATAGCGTCATTCTCGACAATAACCCGTGGCTCGCAGTGTATCCGACCGGTTCGAACAATGACTCCGTGACGATGTCGTACCTCTCAGGCAC
>CAZWSK010000006.1:9681-32083 GCA_964636445.1 uncultured Chloracidobacterium sp. | reverse complement strand
TACGAGCATTTCTGCCTCGCAGGTCTGATGAAGCAGGGAGACGCACCTACACTTTTCAGCTGACAAAAGAAAGGCCCTCGGCTGTCGCCGCGGGCCTTTTTTATCTGGTTGTCAGCTGCCGACTAAATAAACGATTTTTTTGCCTTGGCATCGATCCGACTTGAACCGCCGGATGATCTCATCAAGCACCCCCTTGATATGGTCGCCACCCGGGACTTGGCGGCATTCGGCAACTTTCTCGCATTCTTTGTCCCGTAGATTAGTCCGGCGGACTTTCGTTGTCGCTCGATTCTTTCCTCTGTTGTTGTCCAGCTCTCATTCAGTAAGTCCTCCTTATCTGCTTCGATCTTCTGGGTCGCCTTTTGCGACAATTCCGTTTTACAACTGCGGCATTCGTGCCTGTGTATGCTGGCTTACGTGAAATCACTAGAAATGAGGTTGCGCGTGCCGATCAGTATTGTCGGCGCAAGCGGTAATGCCTTAGAATCATAGAACTTATGGCAAGGCCGTTGGTGTTGTCGCTCGATGGGCGAGAGTTTTCCGTTTCGATCAGAAAGATCGACCGCGACATGCTCTATGGCTCGATGGAGATCGAGGCGTTTGACGAAAAAGGCAATCCAGCGGACCTGCTCGTGCTCGCTGCCGATGGCAAAACGCTGATGGACAAAGGCGGAACGGCGCTTGCGACGTTGGACGAAAAAGGCAATTCCGTGGAGAGAAACACGCTGAAGCCGGTAAACCTCGAGGGCAAAGAACTCGAGTTGGTCGAGTCATCCTTTTCGCATCCCAACTATCTGAAAAAGGCCGAGGTTGACGACTATCTCGCACAGTTGGTGAAATCCGTTTACATTCTCGACCCGGCCGAGGATGGCGACATTGATTACCTGTTGGACCATCTATCGGGCGGGCTCATCTACCGGTTTCCATTCAGCTACCGCGGAGGCACTGAGTATGACAATGCGTTTGTGGTGGGAAACGGCCAGGATGCATTTATGATCATCGGAAAGCAGGCGAATTTTCAGTTCTCGAAACTGAACCAAGCCGTTCGTCTCGACTCAACCGAGGAGCAGGACATCTCTGGCGATGACATTGATTTTGATCTGTTCTAAATGGCGATAAACATAAGCAATCAAAAGAATCGGGACGCCGTCGTGGCGTTTGAGGCTGTCGTGCCCAAACGGGAGGTCGCGTTCGTCGATCCAAAAGGCAAACCAGTTCACACCCAAAAACTTCTCAAGACCGACATCGAGCACGATCTGCCGGCGATACAAAAAAAGAAAAAGGACCTGAACGCGGTCGCAAAAGCGCTTATCAAGGAGGATCCCGAGATCGATATGGAACAGTTTGGAATGTTCCTGGTCGATACGTCGAGGGTCTACGTTTCAAAGAAAGGGATCATTCACCTCGTTGAGGAATTTGAGGTAATAAAAAAAGCGAACGGCGATATACGCGAGCGGCGGCCGCGGCAGAAGCAGCCGCAGAATATCAATACCGACATTCCGCTGCGATGGTCAGGAAAGTTCATTAAGAAAGAAGAGGCAATACACAGGTTTGTGTTCACGCATAAGCGCCAGCTGATCCATGTGAACGGCCTGACGTACGACTTTCTGTATGAGATGGCGAAGGAGCTGCACGAGCGCGATTCGCTGATGCTGCTTCGCGGCGGTGAAAAGGGTGACCAGCCGATAGTTTTGACCCGAGGGGCGAGGCCGTACAATGCGTTTCTCGAGGGCCATGTGAAAGGTGATTCGTATTGCCTGATCCTCCAACTGTCGAACATGGAGCTAAAGCGGCCCGCGGCGATCGACGAGGAAGAACCGAAACCCGCCAAAAAGCCTGCGGCTAAAAAGAAGGCGGCGAAGAAATGAACCTCGACATCGACAAGTCACGCCTGACGAAGAAAAAGGGCGACTACTACACGGCCGATGCCATTCATCTCGCCGACCCATCGCTGCACGCCAAGGCACAGGACTACAAGCGGACCCTCGGCGGCAAGATGCGGGCCGTCTCGGCACAGGACATCGGGCGGATCAATGCGTCTCGCGGTTACCTTGCGACTCGCAAGTACGACGGCGAATTCTCGCTAATTTTGTTCAACGGCGAAAAGCTGATCTCCGTAAATCCCGGCGGCACGGTTCGGGTCGGCCTTCCGTGTTTTGAGGAAGCCGAAAAACTGCTAAAAGCTGCAAAAGTTAAATCTTGCATTCTCGGCGGCGAGATCTATATGCAGGCCGAGAACAGCAAGGGCCTGCGGATACATCAGGTCGTCAGCGTGCTGCGCAATCCCAAGTCAGAGGCCGATATGGAACGCCTCGGGCTGGCGATATTTGATGTCGTCGAGGCGAATGGCGACAAGGTCGATTCGCTAAAGAAGGTCTTCCAACTCGCTGATAAGTGGTTCGGCAAGGGCAAGCTCGTTCATCCGGTCGAGCATGTTCCCACCAAGAAAACGGACGACATTCTTGAGCTCATGGCCGATTGGGTCATCGATAAGGGCTCTGAGGGCATCGTGCTTCAGCACGATACTGCGAACTGGTACAAGGTCAAGCTTCGTCACAACCTCGACGTTGCTGTGATCGGCTTTAGCGAGGGAAGCGACGAACGGAAGGGCATGCTTCACGATCTGCTTGTCGCGGTTATGAGAACGGACGGGACGTTTCACGAGCTCGCTCGCGTCGGGGGCGGTTTTACCGACGACCAGCGAAAAGAGATTGCGGCCGACATGAAGAAACGAATCGTTCCGTCGGACTATGTGGCGGTGAATAACGATTACGTCGCATACGAAATGATCAAGCCGGGGCCGGTGATCGAGATCTCGTGCCTCGACCTGATCAGTGAAAGCTCCCGCGGCGGGCCGGTCAATCGAATGGTGCTCAAATTCGATGGAAAGCGGTACAACGCCCTTTCCCGAATGCCGCTCGTCAGTGTCATATCGCCGCAGTTCATCCGCATTCGCGATGACAAAGAGGCGACGATTGAAGACGTCAATATCAACCAGCTCACAGAGATGGTCACGGTCGCGGCCGCCGAAAAACCCGCCGACGACAGCGCGGGCAAACCCAGTGAATTGCTCGAACGTGAGGTCTACACAAAGGAAATGAAGGGCAATACGATGGTAAGAAAACTGCTGCTTTGGAAAACGAATAAGGAAGACCGGCCAGAGTTTCCAGGTTATGTCGTGTATCTCACCGATTTCTCGCCAAACCGGGTCGAGCCGTTGCAGCGCGATATCCGGATCGCCGCGACCGAGGCCGCGGCACGTAAACATTATAAAAAACTAGCGGAAGAGAACTTCATCGGTGGCTGGGAAAAGATAGGTCAGTAAACGCGCTAGGTTCGAGGCTTCGTCGCGAACTTCTGGTCCAGCTCGACTGCGCGGCTAAAGCGTTTTTCAGCCAGCTCGTCGAATGCCAGGTTCTTTAGCCTGAGTCCCAACATCCAGTGAAACGCCGCGTTGTTCGGCGTCGCCCGGTCCGCCTGCGCCTCAAATTGAGCGGCACGCTCAGCGTCACCTTGCGATGCGTACGCGCCTGCGAGTACGTAATTAGTGATCGGCATATTGGCATTCAGCCTGAGTGCGTCGCTCCATGATTGTATCGCCTGTTCCCTAGCGCCCATCTGCCAGAGGGCCTCGCCGCGTTCTTCGCGGGCGGTGATGAGGTCGGGACGCTCATCGATCGCTTCGTCCAGATTGGCAAGAGCATCGCGATGACGCCCGAGGCGGTTGAGGATCGCACCGCGATAGTACAGGCTAAGGACACGTTCCTGGCCGGTCTGTTTCTGGCTGGCCAACTGAAGCAGGTCTATTGCCCGCTTACTGTCGCCGGAAAGATACTCGAGCCATGCGAGTTTGGATATGGCCTCGCGATTAGTGAACAAGGCTACGTTCCGGGCCGAGTTGAAAGATCCCTTACCGTCCGCAACAGTTTTGACGTCAGCCGGAGACAGCCATTCCTTAGGATCGGGCCGCGCCAGAGCGAGTTCATCAGGGATCGTCAGCTGTTCGAATGCAATAGCTCCGGCACGTTCGTGATAACGAACATATCCACTGTGAGCACTGAGTCCTATCCACAACAAGGCAAACGCCAGAAAGCCCCATCCGGCAGCAGTGATTTTTCCCGCAAAACGAAGGCTCCGTCCGTAGAACGCGCTATTGGGCGAGCGGAATAGCTTGATGAGCCTAACGGTAAGAAATGTCGTTACCGTGGCAATCCCGAGTGCCATCAGCATCGGAACGAGCTGATAGACATCCCACACGGCCATAAAACTGGTGAAGAATACGATCGCCGCGAAGAGCTCCTCAGGCCAGGTGAGCGAGTAGTTCTTCGGTACCGACGCACCGCTGACCATTATCGACGGTTTTCCAAGGCCGAAATACAATGCGTCATTCGGGCACACCGAGATGCAGTCGAGGCATTTCATACAGCCGGGATCGACCACCATTCCGAACTGTTTGACCTCGGAATGGACGATAACGTTGGACGTGCAAACCGCGGTGCAATAGCCGCACTGATTGCAGTCCTCGGTGACGCGTATCTTCCCGGGTGCGAGCTTGTCCGCAACGCCGAAGAATCCGCCGTATGGGCACGCGTAGGTGCAGAACCCTTTTTGACCAAGGAAATACACCGTCATGAAACCGCAGATGAACAAGAATGGGATCGCCACCGCGACGGTGGGAAACGTCGCCCAGAATTCCGTAGTGACTATATGGTTTGTGAATTCTGGGATCAGCGGTTCGTGCTTAGGCTTCGCCAGGAAACGCCCGAAGGTCGGCCAGACGAACATGTACAGCGCAACGATCAACGGTACGAAGACGAGTAGGCGTGAACGGAACGGCCGTGGGGTCAATCCCATCTTCTTGAGGAGCCACCCGCAGAAGTCCTGCAGCGCAACAATGTGACATCCCCAGCCGCAGACGAACCGCCCAAAGATTAGCGTTGCGAGTATCGCTAGGCTAAAGAAGATGAAACCCGCATTCACGGCCCCTCGCTGAAGCGTAAACATCGCTTCTGACGGTTCTACCGGCGAGACGGTCGACCCGGTGATCTTCCACTGGATTATGTGGGCGATTATGAGAAGGTTTACACCTATAAGGACCGCGGCCCGCCATCGCGCTCTGCTAGAATGAACGCCCGGAGACGGAGCTTGCTCCGGCGAGGCGGCTGGCAGAACCGGCAGCGTTCCTCGTATTTTCGTATTTTTAGGCTTGCCTTCACACCCGGGCTTCATAGTATACTTACAGTTTCCCGACTCGATTGAAATTGCAGGAAACGTCGCACCGGTCCGTGCGAATGTTTTTGACTCTACTAGCCATATTAGACTAGACTATGGCGCTGTTTCCATTTGGGGACCACATAACCTTGGGATATAACCAGTCAGGAGTAAAATTAGGATGAACAAGTTATTTTCAGGCAGGCGGCTCCGTTTCGCGTTGCCGATATTAGGTGTTTTCGCGTCGCTCGGCGTTGCCTGGGCAGTATTCGTGCAGCCTACCGAAGCAGGCCGTGACACGACGGTACTGCTTGAGAAGATGGTAGTAACGGACGGCACGGTTGTGATGAACCTGGACCTTGGTTCGGCGGCCGCGAAGGTGCGTCCGCAGACGGCCCAGTTGAGATTCAACGTTGCTCCCGACGGTTTCTTTACGGCGATGGTCGCAAATGATGAGTTTAGGGCAATGCTCCCCGGTTCGATGCCTTTGGGCCTGCAAGAGGCCGGTACGGTTCCGACCCGCCTGCAGAACTCATTGGGCCAGCTCGCGGTGGTAGCACCCGAGGTGCTGGACAGTACGGGTTTTGGCCTTGTCGTGCGCGATGCGTCCACTGGTTTCCCCTTCTTTAATCTTGACCGCATCGAGTACGCGTACACCGCGTCTGCCCGGAGCATTGCGATCACGGACGCTCGCGTGCTGTTGTCTAACGAATTTGCACAGGAACTTGGACGTCCTGCATTGACCGATGTCGGCAGCGTGTCGATATCCCTTAACATGCGGCCGATCGAGATCACGACGATGGTTAACGGTGAGGTCGCGTCGAGTGAGATGCCCGCCCTTCGCGAGCCTGAGGCGGGAACACGTCCGGGTCCGGATGTCGTCGTTGGTGATCTCCACGAAATGGGCCAGAACGGCAGCTCTGGTACGCAGGTCGGCATCCAGATCGGTACCGTTTCCTGCAACTACGGACAGGTAAATCTCAACTGGTTCCAGAATCCGAGTAACGATCATCCTGTCATACCGCAGAACGTTTACAGGATGAGCGGAGGCGCCGACAACGCCCAGACAATGGAGCAGATCGGCCAGTCGTGGGTCAAGCACGCCTTCACCGCACTTACGCAGAACGTATGCGGCCTCGGTTGTAATGGCGTGGGCGGTTCGCAGCTTGGTTCCGGATGTTCCGATCCTTACTCGGCTAGCCTCAACGGCACTCCGAGCCTGGGTTCGCGAGCACTCATCAATCCGTTCACGGGTTTTTATCCGCAGAACGCCTCAGCTAACAACAACCACACCGGCCACACCCACACGGGCCCGATCCACCGTGCACTTGTTGAGCAGTCTGATCTGAATCCGACTCTCAATCCCGGAGCTACCTATTATGCCGAGGGCCAGTACGTCACACCGCACGAATATGCGTGGTGCCAGGCGAACCCGACGCAGTGCAACATGTTCAACAATGCTTCATATCGTCGGTTCACGCCTTCGGGAACTACGTCGTTCAGCTTCTCGTTCAACGGAGCGACTGTTAGAGAAAAAGCTGCTATCGAGGCTTGGACAGGGGCGACGATCGTACCTTTCCGGCCTTCTACGCAGGACGGTATGGGAATGGTCGGCTACAAGGTCACGGAAACTTCACCTGGGGTGTGGCACTATGAGTACGCCGTGTACAACATGAACCTCGAGCGTGCCATCCAGTCATTTGGCGTGCCGCAGGGAAGCGGCGTGACACTCACCAATGTTGGCTTCCATGCTCCTCCGCAGCATCCGGGATGGGCATTCGACGGCACGGACGGCAATGCCGGCTTCAGCAGCGCACCTTGGACAACATCCGAGCAGGGCGGCTATATGTACTGGAGCACGGACCCGGTGGCGGTCTCAGCTAACGCGAACGCTATCCGCTGGGGCACGATGTACAACTTCCGTTTCGACTCTAACAAGCCTCCGATGCTCACCCATGCACGCCTCGGATTCTTCAAGACGGGCGAGCCGATCTCGGTCCTGGTGCAGGCTCCGCAGGGCGGCTTGGCAACATGCTCACGCGTACCGCAGGGTAATCGCTGCTAAGGCTCACGAAAATAGGATAAAAAAACGGGAGGATCGATACCGATCCTCCCGCTTTAGTTTATAGAGTAAGGAAAACTAGTTAACCCACTCTTCCTCGTAATTAAGCTGCCAATGCCTCGTTACCCATTTTTGTGCAGCGGTCATGGCCGTGTTCTTCCACTTCTTGAGATTCTCAAGAACTGAAAGAGCAGCCATAGGCTTGCTCGGGTCGCGCTCCACTCGGATGACCTGAGTCATGACATCGATGATCGCCTTATTCTCTTCCATGATCCTAAGGCGAACCTCGCTGCCGACAGGCGGCAGGGTCTCAAGATTGACCAAGGCGCTGGTTTCCCCAACGTTCTCCGTCAAGCCCTCGACGCTGACCGTCTTTCCGCTTTCTGCGTCAACCCAGCTCGCCTTTACCGGCATGCTGGCAATAATGCGATGATGCAATGGCGTTTTGTATGATGATGTAGCGTATTCTACGTCTGCCATTATTTCCCCTTCCTTGAATTATGACCTCATTCTGCAGGCTAGGCCCTCAA
Source organism: uncultured Chloracidobacterium sp. (assembly GCA_964636445.1). Taxonomy (GTDB): domain Bacteria; phylum Acidobacteriota; class Blastocatellia; order Pyrinomonadales; family Pyrinomonadaceae; genus OLB17. The sequence continues at coordinate 24,280 of CAZWSK010000006.1, read as the reverse complement.
AATGAACGATTAACTTAAGGCACAATTACATAAAAGTCAAGCATTTAGAGTACGGCTCAATACAAGGTTTTGAATAGCTCGAAAAGCCTGAGCCGCGGTGTTCTGAACTCTTCATTAAATATCCTCTGAAAAAGGGTCTTTCACGCAATTTCTGCCTTGCTTTTCCGGATGAAAAGGAATATGTTCTACTCACCTTTTTTCCGAACAGTTAGTTAGAACGATAACGATGAGTTTTTGCGCTATTCGAATAGTGCGTTGGGACAGGTGAATATAACGCTGTCTTTTGTTTCCAAATTAGAAAAATAGAGGTCAAGAAAATGACTAAATGGGTATCGATAAGAGTCTTAACTCTGCTGGTGATCTGCCTCGCCGCCGCGGGACAGTTAACGGCGCAGGTCACAACGTCAGAGATCATAGGAACCGTCGTGGACGAACAAGGGGCGGTGGTCCCGAACGCCGTTGTAACGGCGATCCACGAACCGTCCGGAACTAAATATACGTCGGTCACGAACAGTGAAGGGCGTTACACACTGCCGGCGCTTCGCGTGGGTGGACCGTACACTGTGACGGTAGAACGACAAGGTTTCTCGAAGCAGGAGCGTAAGGACATCATGCTCGGCCTCGGCAACACGTCCACGGTCGACATCACTCTGGGTGTGGCCGGCGTTGGGGCTGAGGTAACGGTCACGAGCGATTACACATTCAATGAGGGCCGCACCGGCGCCGCGACGAGCGTGCCGAGAACTACGATCGAAACGCTTCCCACGCTTAATCGAACGATCACAGATTTTACACGCCTGACGCCGCAGGCAGGCCGTGACGGGTCGTTTGCCGGACAGGACAACCGAATGAACAACATCACGGTTGACGGTTCCTATTTCAACAACTCATTCGGGTTGCGCGCTCTGCCGGGTGATACGTCGGGCGTATCTCCGATCTCGCTCGACGCGATCGAAGAAGTGCAGGTGAACATCGCCCCATTCGACGTTCGCCAGGGAAATTTCGTCGGCGCCGGTGTCAATACCGTGACTCGCAGCGGTACGAACGATTACAAGGGTTCCTTTTATTATCTCTGGCGTCATCCCGGACTGGTCGGTCGGGACGCTGGAGCGAACAAGTTCAATCCCGGTGATTTCAAGTACAAGAATTGGGGATTCCGTGTGGGTGGACCGCTGCCCTTTTTCAACTTTGGCGAACATAACGACAATATGTTCATCTCGGGCAAGAACAAGCTGTTCTTCTTCTTTAGTTATGAGAATGAGGAAGAATCCCGGCCGGCGACAACGTACGAGGCCAACACCGGTGGTCAGCCGGTAGGAGGAAACACTACTCGCGTTCTAGCCTCGGACCTCGACGCGCTGAGCAGCTACCTGAGGACGAATTTCAATTACGATACCGGGCCGTATCAGGGTTACCCGGCACTGATCCCTGGTGAAAAATACCTCGCTCGGGTCGATTACAATATCAACGATACTAACAAAGCGCACTTCCGCTATATCCATCTTGATTCAAGCCGGGATGCTCTTACCTCCGGTTCAAGTTCGGCCGGATCCGGACGTGGTGTTAACACCACGAACTGGCTCGGATTCCAAAACTCGGGTTACTCGATCCTTGAGAATATTCGATCCCTTGTGGGCGAGTGGACGTCAACCTACGGCGGACGAGCGTCGAATACCCTTATCATGGGCTACACGAAGCAGGACGAGAGCCGCGGCTACAAGAGCGAGCTCTTCCCGTTCATCGATATCCTTAAGGACGGCGTTCCCTACACGTCCTTCGGCTTTGAGCCGTTCACGCCCAATAACGAGCTTCGCTACAACACCTTTCAGATCCAGGATAATCTGACGTTCTATCGGGGAAGACACACGTATACCGGCGGTTTAAGCTACGAGCTCTATCGATCGGAGAATGTCTTCTTCCAACAGTCGCAGAGTGTTTATGTGTACAACTCGCTCGCTGATTTCTATGCTGACGCCAACGGCTACCTTGCTAACCCGACTCGCACAACTTCCCCGATCACATTGAACCGCTTTCAGGTGCAATGGACCAACATCCCGGGCATGGATAAACCCGTCCAGCCGCTTAAGGTTAACTATTGGGGCTTCTATGGACAGGATGTTTGGAAGATGCGTGACAATTTCACCCTCACGTATGGCCTCAGGGCTGACGTACCGTTCTTTGCGGCAACCGGTTTTGTGAATCCGGTCGCGAACGCCCTCACTTTCCGGGATGACGACGGAAGCGCGGTGCAGTACCGCACTGAGAAACTTCCTGACCCTAATATCCTTTGGTCCCCGCGGGTCGGCTTCAACTGGTCACCCTTTAACAGCGGCGATCTGCAGGTACGCGGCGGGACCGGCGTATTCACCGGCAAACCTGCGTACGTATGGATCTCGAACCAGATCGGCACCAACGGCCTGTTGACGGGCTCGCAGAATGTAACGAATACGATGACCAGGCCGTTTCACCCGGATACGCGCCACTACTGGCCAGCGACAGTTACCGGAGCACCGGCGGCGACATTCGCATTGGCGGTCACCGAGCCCGATTTCAAATTCCCGCAGCTGTGGCGAACAAATATCGGAGCTGATCTCCGGATCCCTCTCGGCCTGGTGCTGTCGGGCGAGGTGATCTACTCGCGCGATGTGAATGGCATCTATTATGTGCAGGCCAACCTTCCCGCGGCGCAGACCACGTTCAACGGCCCTGACAACCGTCCGAGATGGACGTCGAACCGCATCAACTCTGCGGTCAGTGACGCGATCGTTCTCAAGAATCAGAATGATGGCAGGTCATGGAGCGTTGGAGGCTCGCTAGAGAAACCCTACTGGCACGGCTTTTATGCCAAGGCCGGTTACAACTACGGGATAACAAAGAACACTGTCGACCCCGGCTCTATCGCCAATGGTTCATGGTTCAATAACCCGTATGTAGGCGATCCTAACAACCCCGGGCTTGGCATTAGCAATTTCTCGCCCAAGAACCGATTTTTTGCGACGGCGTCGTACACCATAGACTACTTCAAGTTCGGTTCCACGTCGTTCTCTGCATTCTGGGAGACTCGTAATTGGGGCAACACCAGCTACGTCTATAGTTCAGACCTAAACGGCGACGGCGGCAGCGGTAACGATCTGCTCTACGTGCCGAAGGACGTCTCCGAGATGAACTTCGTCCAACCGTCAGGATTTGCCTTTACGGTCGCTCAACAACAGGAAGCGTTCGAGAAATTCATTCAGGCGGATGATTACCTGCGAACACGTCGCGGCCAGTACGCTGAGAGAGGCGCGGCTTTCCTGCCTCTTGTCACGCGAGTGGACTTTAGCGCACGGCAGGAGGTCTACTTCAAGACCGGCAATCGAAAACATCGTTTCCAGATCAGTGCAAATATCCTGAACTTCGGAAACCTGCTTAATAAGGAATGGGGTCTCGGAACGGTGTTCAACGTAACTAATGGGGTCAACAACGCTACGCCGTTGGTGCCACGAGGCCCCGATTCGAGCGGCCGTCCTACGTATACACTGAACGTTACGGGCGGGGCCCTCTTGTCCAATCCGTATCGAAAGACTGCCGGGACCGGAGATGTCTACCGGATCCAGTTGGGCCTTAGGTACATCTTCGACTGATCCTTTTGCCTGATGACAACTGCGAGGCTGCCCGAAAGGGCAGCCTCTTTATTTGTGCGGCTTGTTATACACTCTCAACGTGCGCATCCTTCAGATCTCATCGGCAAGGACCTTTAGTGGAACAGAGCGGCACGTCGCGGATCTTTCTCGGGGGCTCACTCGGCGCGGGCATGACGTCTTTGCGGCCCTGCGGCCCACGAACGAATGGGAAGGCCGGCTACAGCTCGCCGCGGAGCACTTACTGCACGTGTCGGTAAGAAACCCGTTCGGAATGCTGAGCGCTAAACGAATCGCGCGATTTGCCCGGGAGAAGGGCATCGATGTGATCCATGCACATGCGGGCCGAGACTATATAGCCGCAAGCGCCGCGGCACGAATGGCAGATACACGCTTCGTCTTAACCAGGCATGTGATGCCGCCGATGAAGTCGTTTCACCGTTTCGCACTAAGAAACGTTGACGCTGCGATCGCAGTGTCTGAACCCGTGAGACAGCACTTATTGCGAGTGTTTCCGCATAACATTGTCCATACTATTCCCAACGGCATCGATCTGACCGTTGGCGACGACGGAGGTCGCACAAGCGACGGCCTTGAGTTTCGTAACTTTCATTCAATACCGGCTGTGGCGCCGCTAGTTGTTACGATAGGTGAACTCAAGGTTGGAAAGGGCCAGCGGGATCTTGTCCTTGCGGCGAATGAGCTGCTCAAGGCACGGCCCGACGTGCATTTTATCGTTGCCGGCGTAGACAATAGCCTTGACCAGAAATTTCGTCGTGAGCTGAGACGCCTGGTCCGCGTCCTCGGGATCGATGAGAGATTCTTATGGCTCGGATGGCTTGATGACATAGGGCCGCTGCTCGCTGCGGCCGATATCTTTGTTTCCCCGTCTCATAGCGAGAGTTTTGGGATAGCGATATTGGAGGCAATGTCCGCGGGATGCGCCGTCGTTGCGACCGAAACCGATGGTGCGGCCGAGCTCATCGACGACCCACGCGCGCTGGTGCCGGTAAAGGATCCTTTGCGAATGGCGCAGGCCATCGGCCGGTACCTCGACGATGCGGCTGGGCGTACCGATCTTGGAGCCAGGCTCAAGGCTAGCGCGACTGCAAAATATGGTATCGACGCTATGGTTGAAGCCACTGAGGCCGTTTATCGCACGATCGTATGAGCGGATATCTTGCCCTCGAGTCACGGGCGCGGTTATCTTATGAGTATGCGGCATTTCCTGCTGGGACTTTTCTTAATACTATTGTGTTCGCTGAGCTCTATGCCGCAAACGCCTGAACAGATCGCAGCCGCCTGGGACGAATCCCATGTGTCGCGGATACCGCCTTCCGACGTTCGGCATGCGGACCTTAAGAAATACCTCGATGAGCTGAAGGCCGGAGGTGTTTCGGTCACCGAGGCCGGGAGAAGTTTTGGCGGCCGTGAGATCTACCAGGTCGAGTGGGGCCGCGGCCCCCTGAAGGTCTTTATGTGGTCGCAGATGCACGGCGATGAGCCTACGGCGACATCGGCGCTCGTCGACATGTTCGCTTTTCTGCAAATGCACCGCGAGACGGACTGGGTAAGGCAGATCGCCGAAAAGATAACTATCCGCGCCGTGCCAATGCTCAACCCCGACGGGGCCGAATTGTATCAGCGGCGGAGCGTGCAGGGCATCGACATTAATCGGGACGCGTTGAATCTCGCAACACCGGAAGCGAGGCTTTTGAAGCGGCTTCGCGACGATTGGGATCCTGCGATCGGCTTTAACCTTCACAATCAGCAGGCACTTACGACGGCTGGCCGCACGCCTAAGCAGGCGGCGATATCACTGCTCGTTGTGTATGGCGACCCGTTGAAAACGCCTAGCGGCGGACATGAACGCAATCTTAGGCTTGCGTCGGCTCTGGCGCTCGCTCTGTACAAGTTCATTCCCGGCCATGTCGGTCGATATTCAGACGAATGGACTCCTACCGCGTTCGGCGATAATTTCTCAGCGTGGGGAACGCCGACGATCCTTATCGAGACGGGTTCACTTCACGGCAAGGACGAGCTTTATCTTGTCAAAATGAATTTCGTCGCGTTCCTGACAGCCCTCCATGCTCTCGCATCAGGCAGCGAGACGACGCAGGACGTCAACATCTACCGGATGCTGCCCTTGAACGGTTCGGGCGTGCTGGTGGACTTTATCTTCCGCGGCGCCGTAAGTGCCCCTCGGAACGGGCGTGCTCCGTCACCCACCGACATCTCCGCCGTCGTGCAGCGCCGCCGTGCAAGTTTTCCTCGTCCCGCGGTAATACAAAACGTAGGCACTCTGAACGGCCTGCGAGGCCTCGAGGAATACGACGCGGGCGCCTTTTATGTCGTGCATCGATATTCCTCTATCAGGCCCGGCGAACTGGCCGAGCTTGCGTTCTACCGCCGTGACCGTGCGATCGACTGGAATGCAGCGGACCTCGAGACGCGATTTCCGCCTGATGCCATTTTGTCATTCGGCCGTTGGATCAAGGGCGAGGGCGTGATCCCAAAAAGATAGCGAATGCTCAACCTGCTAAAGATCCGCAATGTCGCGCTGATCGACGAGCTAACGGTCGAGTTCGGCGCCGGACTCAATTTGCTCACGGGCGAGACCGGGTCGGGCAAATCGATCATCGTTGACAGTCTCGGCGCACTTACGGGCGAGCGGGTGACGACGGACCTTATAAAACAGGGCCAAGGATCGGCCGTGATCGAGGGCCTTTTCTCGGCGACCGACGCGCTCCGCGCACTACTCAGTGAGGGCGGCGTCGAGCCTGCGGACGAGCTTATCGTGCGCCGCGAGATATCGCTTGCCGGGCGCAACCGTATCTTTGTCAACGGCCAGCTCGTGACACAGGCCTTCCTAAAGCAGCTCGGCGGCCTGCTTGTCGACATACACGGCCAGGGCGAGCAAACCACTCTTTACGATGTCGAGACGCATATCGGAATGCTCGACGACTATGCCGGTGTCGACTCGCATCTTTCCGCTGTAACCGACGTGTATTGGGAATGGGCATCGGTCCGCTCGCAGATCGAGGAGCTGAAAAAGGACGATTCTGAAAAGCTGCAGCTGCTCGACATCCTCCGGTTTCAGGTCGACGAGATAGGCAAGGCCGCACTTGCCGCGGGCGAGGATACCGAACTCGAAGCCGAAAAGCGTCGGCTTAATAACGTAGAAAAGTTATCCTCGCTCAGCGGCGACGTATTTTCGCTGCTCTATGACGATGAGCATTCGACCCTTTCAACCCTGGACCGCGCTTCGCGCTCCATCGCCGAGCTGGCGGAATTTGACGAGCGTTTTCGCGGGTTTGACGAACAGCTCGACGCCGCCCGTGCGGTGATCGCCGAGCTTGGTACTACCGCTCGCGATTTTGCGGGGTCGCTCGAATTCTCGCCCGGCCGTCTCGATGAGATCGAAAACCGCCTGGCCGAGATCTCGCGGCTGAAACGAAAATACGGCGACACCATTGACGACGTGCTCAGCCATCTCAAGACCGCGGAGGAACGGCTGTCGAATATCGAGACCGCCGAGGTTCGGCAGGACGAGCTAAAGAAAGAGATCGATGCTCTCGAGCAAAAGTATCGCGAGGCGGCTGCAAAGCTCCACGACGCGAGGGCAAAGGCGGCGTCGAGTTTTGCGAAGCAGGTCGAGAAGGAACTCAAAGACGTCGCCCTCGACAAGGCAAGATTTGAGGTTCGTATCGAGCCTACCGGCGAGTTCTCGGCGAACGGCTCGGACCGCGTTGAATTCTATTTCTCCGCCAATCCCGGCGAACTGCCACGACCGCTCGCGAAGATCGCGTCGGGCGGCGAGGCGTCGCGGCTGATGCTGATCTTAAAAACCGCCTCGCGTTCGAAGGACGCGGACAAGACAGCCGTTTTCGACGAGGTCGACATAGGCATCGGCGGCCGCGTGGCAGAGGCCGTTGGACGAAAACTCAAGGCGCTCTCGTCTGGGCAGCAGGTATTTTGCGTCACCCACCAGCCGCAGATCGCGTCACTTGCGGATCTTCATTTCCTGGTCGAAAAATCGGTTGGAAAGGGCCGCACGTGCGTCGCCATACGCGAGCTCGACGCGGCCCAACGTATCGACGAGATCGCCCGCATGCTCGCGGGCGAGCAGATAACCGACGCCGCTCGCGAAAACGCCCGGACGATGCTCGCGTCAGCCAAATAGAAGTTTATGCCCGCAGTCCCTCTAGCAAACGTCATTCGCGGCAACACCGTCGAATCGATCCACGCCGGCCACCTCAGCATCGTCGACGGCCGCGGCCGGCTCGTCACCGAGATCGGTGAGCCGGAAACGGTCACGTATTTTCGGTCAGCGTGCAAGGCATTCCAGATGATCCCGTGCATCACGAGCGGTGCGGCCGACGCGTTTGATTTCACCGAGAAAGAGATCGCCCTCTCCGTGGCGTCTCATTCAGGTGAGCCCGTCCATCTTGCGATCGCTGCGCGAATGCTCGCCAAGATCGGCATCGACGCGTCGCAGCTGCGTTGCGGAGCCCATCTGCCATTTAGCAGCGAAGAGTCAAAGCGGATGATCCGTTCGGGCGAGGAGCCGACCCAGCTTCACAACAACTGCTCGGGCAAGCATATAGGTATGCTCGCCTTTGCGAAACACATTGATGCCGACCTCGCGACCTACGAGCTGGCAGTTCACCGTATTCAGAAGCGGATCCTGCGGTGCGTCTCAGATTTCAGCGAAGTGCCGCAGGACGATATTGCGATCGGGATCGACGGGTGTGCTGCGCCTAACTTTGCCTTGCCGGTTCGTGCAATGGCGCGGAGTTTCGCCAATCTGATCTCTCCGGCCAAATTTCCGGAACCGACGCAGCATGCCTGCCAACGGATCGTGTCCTCAATGATCGCCCATCCGGAGCTTATCGGGGGCAGTGACCGATTGGACACGATGCTGATGCTCGCGGCCCGCGGCCGCATCATCTCAAAGGTCGGTGCGGATGGTGTATGGCTGTGCGGAGTATTGCCGTGCGAGGAATGGCCCTCGGGCCTCGGCATCGCCCTTAAGGTCGCTGACGGCGACGACTATCGCGGCCGTCCCGTGATCGCTATCGAGGTCCTCCGTCAGCTGGGCGTACTTAACAGCGGCGATCTCGCCGAGCACTCACCCTCGCCCATCAAAAACCGCCGCGGCGACAATGTTGGTGAGGTCCGGCCCGCACTCAGCCTGCCATTTGTGACCTAAGATCGTCTTTACCAAAGATCCTATCGAGCCAGAGATTTGTCAGCTTTTCCTGCACACTGTTCGCCTTGAGCCGGTCGTTGAGATTTTTGAAATCGACAAAATCCAGATGCTGGTCCTGGTTAAAGCATGAGAAGACGAAGAATTCCTCGCCCGTGTGCGGATTAACGTGACGCTGCAGGCACTGCGCGCACACCTCTTTCATCATGCACTGCATCGGCGAGTTGATCGAACCGATGGCGACGTGACTTTCCTTGAGGTACGGTTTTAGTGAACTGTGGCGTGCCTCGCGGACGCCGTTCATCATGCGGTCCGAGCCGATGGCGATGATGCGGTCAACCTCTTTTAAATCAACAGTTTGCGTGCCCAACGTACCCTCGGCGTAGGCGATCATCGCCTGGACGATGTTGCCGCGGAAATGAGCGTCCTGCGGCCGTTGCGGGACGATCTCAGTACCCCAATCCGTCGCCCACACGACCTGATCGGTCGCGTTCTCGATCTCTTCGCGCTTGAACAGATCGTCGCCGTTCTTGTACCCGGCGAAATAGATCACCTTGTTCCCCTTCTCACGCAAGGCCTTCGCGATCGAGAACAGCACGGCGTTGCCAAGCCCGCCGCCCGCAAGCAGAACACTTTCGTTCTCAGGTATCTCTGTCGGTGTCCCGGTCGGGCCCATAACGAGGACTTCTTCGCCTTCTTTCAGCAGCGAACAAAGCCGCGACGATGTGCCCATTTCGAGGACGATCATCGACAGCAGTCCTTTCTCCTCATCGACCCATGCACCGGTCAGGGCGAGGCCTTCCATCAGCAATCGAGTGCCATCGACGACCGGTGCAGACGTTTCAAAGTTCTGCAATCGGTAGAATTGTCCCGGCTCGAATTTGCGCGCCTGCAGCGGAGCCTTGACCACCACGTCAACGATCGTCGGCGTCAGCCGCTCGACCTTTACGACGTAAGCGCGAAGCTGCTCATCGAGCGTGGCTTCCAACTTGTCAAAGATCGCGTCCTTGTCGGCCTGCGGCAGTTCACCGCGCTCGGCCAGCTCATGCGCGAACAACTCGACGACCTTCGGATAACCATGCTTGGCCGACGCCATCGCTTTAACGACGTTCCCCGCGTACTGCGGATGGTTATCGCCGTAATAGCTTATGAACTTGCCATCATGCTCGTAACTCGTGAAAAACCCTGTTTCGCCTTTCTCCACCGGTACGGCGTGAAACCTCCCGTCACCGTTCTTTGTCAGCCTATACGGCTGGAAGAACTGCCGCCATTCGTCCATCTGAAAGGTGCCCGGCTTTTCCTTCTCGTAAATGACATTCGGTGATGTGCCCGCAGCGACACAGACGGTACGTGCCGGAAATTCGCGTATCTCGCCCGTTTTCTCAAATTTACCAGTCTCGGCCACATACTCAAGACGTTCAAATTTCAGGGCCTTTACCGCATTAAACTGGTCTGGCACGGCCTCGGTAGGCGACATGCACTCGATAAAGTTGATGCCCTCCTCGAGCGCTTTCTGAACCTCCTCATGGTTTAGCCGATAAGCCGGACTGTCCTGAAGCCGCTTGCGATAGATCAGCGAGACTCCGCCCCAGCCGCGTACGAGCGAGACAAGGTCGGGCTTTTCGCCGGCAGCCGCGGCACGCTCGCGTTCGGCGCGGATCTGGCGGGCGTGGTCGAGGAATTCAGGCAGCACGGTCAGCTCTTCGGGGTCGAAGGCCTTAATCACATGCTCCTCGCCAAATGCCTCTACCGCCTGTTCGTACTTGTGCAGCATCTTTTCGACCTGGACCGGATAATAGGCGAAAAGCTCGGTCGCCGTATCAATCCCTGTCAGCCCGCCGCCGATGACGACAGCGGGAAGGCGTACCTGCAGATTCGACAGCGTGTCCTTCTTGAAGGCACCCGTCAACTGCAGGGCCATCAGGAAATCGCTGGCCTGACGAATGCCGCGGATGAGGTTGTTCTTCATCGGTACGATCGTCGGGCGTCCCGCACCGGTCGCGATCGCGATATGATCAAAGCCAAAATCCCACGCGTCCTCGATAGTAACGGTCCCGCCAAAGCGCACACCGCCATAAGCGCGAAAACGCCGCCGCCGCGACAGCAGCAGCTGCATCATCGTAAGAAAATTCTTGTCCCATCGGACCGTGATGCCGTACTCGGAAACGCCGCCGAAGCCAGACAGGATGCGTTCATCCAACTGCTCCGTGACCTCTGAGATGTCGCGGACCATCACCGGCGTTTCGCGGCCAAGCTTGCCTGTCCACGCGTCGGGTAGCGGCTCGATCTTGAGGCCGTCAATGCCGATCACGCCAAAGCCTTCGTTTATCAGGTAGTGCGCGAGCGTATAGCCCGCGGGGCCGAGGCCGACAACGAGAACGTTTTTACCGTTGTAGGGCAGCGCATAGGGACGCTTTGCATTCAGCGGATTCCAGCGCGTGAGCAGGCTGTATATCTCAAATCCGTAGGGCAGATCGAGCACATCGGTCAGCACGGACGTCTCAGCCAGCGGTATGTTTACGGGCTCCTGCTTCTGAAAGATGCAGCCCTTCATGCAGTCGTTACAGATGCGGTGGCCGGTGCCCGCACACATCGGATTGTCGATGGTAACGAGCGCTAGTGCGCCGATCGAGTCGGCCTGCTTCTTGAGCAGATGCATCTCTGAGATCCGTTCGTCGAGCGGGCAGCCCTCGGTCTTGATGCCGAGCGGATTGCGGTGCACCGTGCCGTCCTTTTCATGAAGGCCTGTCCGACAGGCGTCCTTTTCCCGCTCATGGCAGATCATGCAGTAGTCGATCTCGTAGAGCGAGTCGCGCATCGTGCCGCGGTCGTCGGTCAGCTTGAATCCGTCACGCTTTCGCAGCTCGTCATCCTCGCCGCGCATGATGTTATGCAGCTTGGGCTCCGGATGGATGAGGTGGACGAGATTCATATAGTCCAAGGCGTGCGGGACCTTGAACGAATGCCACGACTTTGACCTGTTGGCGAACGCCAGCGCGGACCACGCCTCGATAACCTTTAGCGCAGCCCGAACATTCAGCAGGTCGCCCGTGGCATCCTCAGCTAAAACATTGACAGCGAAGAGTTTGCCGAATTCCTCGTCTTTCAGCTTGTCGTACGCCGCCGCGATGCGAGTGACCGTGTCGTGCACCGACGGACGCATCTCGTCGTCCGGCTTAGCGAGCGCCTCCTCCGCCTCGAGCAGCCGGCACGTCATCTCGGCGATAGACAGCTCCTCGTCGCGGACAAGCGTTTCGTCAAACGCCGTATTGCGAAGCTGCGTCACGGCACGCCACAGCTTGCCCTCGTGCATTTCGGCGAGCTGCTCGGGCTTGAACTTCTTCGCCGCGCGGCGCTGGACGAAGAATTTATACCGCCATACTGGATTCTGGACCTTTATCTGATCTTCGAGTTCTGAACGCGCAATAGTGATCTTGAACAGGCGCGCGATGAAGTCCGAAAGATGCGGCGCGGCGTCGGTAAGGATCTTTGATTCGACACGGCGTTCGAGGCCCTGGCCGCCGGCGGCAATGTACTTTCTGAGAGCATCGGCGAGCAGCGGTTCCTCCTTCTCGACCTCGTCATAGAATCGCTCCGCGAGCTCCCTCAGCCGCACAGGCTCGTACAGGTCCGCATAGGTGTATCCCTCGATGCCGAGCTGGAGTCCTTCATTCTCGATAACTTCCGTCATTTCACTGTTCTATGCTCAAAATTAATGCAATTGAGCAAACTTCCACTATACACCCGTGCCCATCAGGCCAACAACAGACAGCCCGGTTGCATCCCTGCGTGGATGCCCGAGGGCCGTCATCAGTGGCGATTGCGATCGTCCGTGCCGGACCAACGTTTTTCTGAAAACTCCGCCAAATTGTGGTATAAAACAGGTTTACGCGCCCGGATCGGGTTAGTTCTCAAGTAGTATGGAAAACGACCAGCGGCTGACACCTTTGCCGCTTACACAAGACCTGCAGCACACGCATGGTGATTATATAGGCTATTCGGGTTCGTACGAGGACTCCCTCGACGGCAAGCGCTCACTCAGGCAGTATTTCACTATCGTTTATAAGAGATTGCCGCTCATTTTGGCGATAACGGCGATCGTAACCGCGTTTGCGGCTATCTACTCATACCGCCAGCCATCGGTCTATCAGGCCCAGGCGAGCATGATCATCGAGCCGCGTAAGCCGCCTCAAACGCAGAAAGATTCCATCAACATCAACTTCGGCGACGACGCGAAGTACTACAATACCCAGCTCCAGCTGCTGCAGAATCCCGACCTGATGAAGCGCGTGGTGGTCGCTCTCAATCTGCACCGCGAGCCGAATCTCTTCGACGCGCAGAGCCGGGGGCTTTTGGCTAGCGTCAAGTCATTTTTCGGTGGCCAAAAGGCGTCGACGAGTGAAAATTCACTGCCCGTCGTTAGCGAAAGCTCGATCGAGGCAGGGCAAAAGCCGGAGATCCAACTGTCTCCCGAAGAAAACGCTCGAGCCGAGATGTACGCGTCGATACTGGCCGGCGGTCTCAACGTTCAGCAGGTCGAACGCACCAATATCGTAAACATTACGCTGCAGAGCACGCATCCCGCGCTTGCGGCGAGAGTGGCGGACAAGGTCGCGGAATTGTTCAAGGAAGAGGACGCCGAACGCGAAACTGCCGGCGCTCAGAAAGCGTTCGAGGACCTGCGTCAATCCATCGAGGACCTCAAGGCGACCATCATCCAGCAGGAGAACGACCTGATCGCTGAGATGCGCTTGAGCAACCTGCCCCTGATGGACAAGGGTACGGATGTGAGGGCGAGTAACCTCGAGGGCTTGCTGGCCCAATGGCGCGAGGCACGCAACGAGACCAGCCGGATCGAAGCAATGTATACCGCGGCTCTCGCGGCACGCGGAAAGGGCGACATTCTCGCGGTTGTGCCCGACAACAAGGCGATCCAGGACGCCCGAAGCCAGAACATCAAACGGCAGGCGGACCTTGAAAAGCGGATCGAGGAGATCGATAAAAAACTGCTCGAGGCTCGTGAGAAGCGTGAGACGCTGCTGACGAAATACACCGACCAACATCGCGACGTGATCGCTGTAAACGCCCAGATCACGGAGTTGGAATCGCAGAAAACAACTGTCGAGCGCGAGGTCTCGGCAAAGATCCAGTCCGAAGGCAAGAAGCTCGAGCAAAACGCCGAACGTGAGGTAATGGCGAGCCTGAGCGCGAGCCTGTCGGGTGCCCGCCAGCGTGAAGCGAGGGCCAAGGCGGCCTTTGATCAGGCGGCCGCCTCGGCCAATATCGAGGGACAGGCGGAAACGAAATTAACGGGCCTAAAACGCGAGCTTGACTCGAATCGAAGCCTGCTCGACACCTACGTTCAGCGGCAAAAGCAGCAGGAACTCGCCTTGACGAGCGAACGCCCGGACAACATCAAGATACAGAACAAGGCCATCACGCCGACCGCGCCCATCGGGCCGCAGCGTACGCGGAACATACTTGTCGCGTTCTTCCTAAGCCTCGCGGCCGGCGTAGGTCTGGCGTTCTTGCTTGATTATCTCGATGATTCCGTCCGCACATCCGATGACGTGAGCCGTCACCTCGGCCTGCCGACGCTGGCGTTGATCCCGCATCATCTGCAGGGTGAGAAGAAGAAAATGCTCCCGGCCAAGGCGGGCCAAAATGGTTTCCAACAAGCGGCACTGATCACCCTGGAACAGCGCAATTCGCCGATGGCCGAGGCCTATCGGCACCTGCGAACGAGTCTGCTCTTCTCGTCCGCCGGCAA
>CAZWSK010000006.1:4746-9581 GCA_964636445.1 uncultured Chloracidobacterium sp. | reverse complement strand
TGGCCGAGGCCTATCGGCACCTGCGAACGAGTCTGCTCTTCTCGTCCGCCGGCAAGCCGCCGCAGACGATCCTCGTAACTTCGTCCCAGCCATCAGAGGGCAAGACGACGACGGCGATCAACACCGCGATCACGCTCGCTCAGTCCGACGTCGATGTCGTCATCATCGACTGCGACCTTAGGCGGCCGCGGCTGCACAGCCATTTTGGGCTGGAGAATTCGCGTGGGCTGACGAATTACCTCTCCGGCGACAAAGACACGATGGGCCTTATCCGCACGTTTGACGAGCTGCCGCGGCTCAAGATGATAACGAGCGGCCCGATCCCGCCGAATCCCGCCGAACTGCTCTCGTCGAACGAGATGCGCAACCTGCTGCAGTTCCTCTCGGGCAAATTCAAACACGTCATCATCGACTCGCCGCCGGCGATCTCGTTTACCGACGCGGCGATCCTCTCGACGCTCGTCGACGGCGTCGTACTCGTAGCGATGGCCAACAAGAGCTCGATCCACCTGATGCGCCAATTCAAACAGCGCATCCACTCGATCGGCGCCCGCATCTACGGCGTCGTGCTAAACGGCATCAAGTCCGGCTCGACCGAATACTACTATTACGGCTCGGGTTACTACAAGTACTACAGCCAGGCTCACGATGACGAATCTACGCCGCTCTTAGAGGAACTTGAAGACGAGCAAGAGAAAGTTTAAACGTGAAAAAGTGAAAAGGTGAAAAAGGATTGATCGGTGGAAGAGGACCCAACAAATGATCGCGTAGGAAAAAAGGTCACCTGTTTTGAGGATCTGTTTATCTGGCAAAAAGCGATCGAGTTCGCCAGGGACATCTACCTCCTGACTGAACGTCAGGGCCTTAAGACGGATTTTGGTCTGAAGGATCAAATGCGGGACGCAGCAGTGTCCATCTCGACAAACATCGCCGAGGGATTCGAACGACGTTCGCGCAAGGAATATTTAAATTTTCTGAACATTTCCAAAGCGTCAGCGGGCGAAGTCCGAAGTCTTCTGGTCGTGGCTTGTGAGGTCGGCTATCTGGAAAGGTCTGAACTTGATACCTACAGGGAAAAAGCGAAATTCCTCAGCGGCTCGATCACGAACCACATGCGCGCGATCTCAAACGCGTCCTAACTTTTTCACTTTTTCACCTTTTCACTTTTTCACCTTTCAACCGTCCGCATTTCGCGGAGCATCCGGTCGGCGAATTCGCGCGGGTTGTTGATGTTCTGTAGTGTGATCTTGCCGAGGTCTTCGCTGGCGTTGTCGATACTGACGCTGCCGATGCCAAGCAATCTCTGCGTCGCCGTCGCCGCGACCGTCACGTCCTGAATTCGCCTCAGCGGCACTCGCCGCGTCGTGCGCGAGATCAGCCCTTCGTCGATCTCGAGCGTCGAGGGCGTGAGCGTGTACCGCACGAGCTTCTGCTTCAGGTGGTAAAAGGCGGGAATAAGGAACAGCCCGAATCCCAAAATGATCGCGAGCCATATCGGGATGATCATATAGGCAAACGCGCTCGCAACAGCCACAAAAAACAACGCCCCGATCGCCGCGCCGACATAGCCGGCCTTGACGAATAACAGCGTCGGTGCGCTCGAGAATACCGGTTCCTCATCATGGCTCCCCTCCTTACGAAGGAGGGGTGCCGGCGCTTCGCCGACGGGGTGGTTCTCTCCGCCCCCGCGAACAGCCACCCGCGTTTCCTCTTCCTCAATAGCCGCCCCGCACTTACGACAAAACGCTGCCGTGTCCTTATTCTCCGCCCCGCACTTTATGCAAAACATACCGCCATTATGCCTCAACACCCCGCAGCTTTGCCGCTGGACCGACCCTATTTCCTAAATGCGCCGGGGCCGGCCGACGACTGGAGCGCACCGGCCGGGAGGGCAAGCATCCTGCTTGCAAACGCATAGGCTTACTCCCCTTCGAGAAGCGCGCCAAGCCGGCGTAACGCGGGCACCTTGCCCGCGTGTATCTGACATTCGCGGCTTCGCCGCCCGATGAGCGGAAAGGCTGCGCCTTTCCGTAGCATTCTCCTAAAAAATTGAGGCTATGCCTCCGTTCTTGGACGGAGGCACAGCCTCAAGATGTTCTAGCGACACCGTCGGAAAGGCAAAGCCTTTCCGCTCATCGGGCGGCGAAGCCGCAATTCGTAATTCGTAATTCCTAATTGCCGAAGGCACTCGGCGTCGGCACGTCGCCATTCTGCCCCCACGGGAATACGATGAACTGACCATTCGACGACCGCTGCACATACCAAGTCCCATCCGAAGGCCGCCAAACCCCAATGTCCGCCTTGCCGTCCCCGTCGTAATCACCGGAGATCGGAATATCGGCCGGAGCCCCAAACACCGAGTACGAATAAGTCGCCGTCGCCGAATTCCTCACCACCCACAAACCCGTCGAAGGCCTGTAAATAGCGATGTCCGTCTTCCCATCTCCGTCATAATCCGCCGGTGCGATCTTGTCGCCCGTTTGGCCAAATCGTTCACCAAACACCGATTGATTCGAGCTTCTGATGTTGTACCAATCCCCCAACGAAGGCCGCCAGATGCCGAGATCATTCTTCCCATCCCCGTCAAAATCCCCAACCGTCGGCACATCACCCGTCGCCCCAAACTGAAACCCAAAGAACGACCCATTCGACGAATTCTGCCGATACCAGGTCCCCTGCGACGGCCGAAACACCGTCAGATCCGCCTTCCCGTCCCCATCATAGTCCCCCGGAGCCGGAAGGTCTTCGGCAACCCCAAAAACCGGATACGACACCGTCCCTGTCGCACTATTCAACACATACCACTGCCCCGCCGAAGGCCGATACACAGCAATATCCGTCTTCCCGTCCCCGTCATAATCCGCCGGCGTCAGCTTATCTCCGTCAGCCCCGAATTGTAACCCCTGAAATCCTGCGGTAGATCTTTGAAGGTACCAAGCTCCATCCGCGGGCCTAAATACCGAAAAATCCGTCTTTCCGTCGCCGTCGTAGTCAAATGGGGTTCGGAGGCTAGAGCCGCACTCAGCGCTGAGCAGCACCGTGATTGTACCCGCCGACGCCCCCGCGAAACCCGTGACAATGTCCTTCTTTCCGTCGTTATTGAGATCGTCCGCGAATACTGCCGCAAGGAACCCCTCATTCAGGCTACCTCCCGCGGCAAAAACTTTAGGCGGTATCGCAAAACTTAGCGTGCCCGGCCCTGGAGATTCGTTCAAAAAGATGGAAAGATAGCTAGAACCCCCGTATCGATTCGTCGCTAGTATGTCAGGACGGTCATCGCCGTCGAGATCCGACATCCATCCTGGTACCATAGGCTGCTGCAAGTACTTGATCCGGGGCGCCAGGCTTAGCTGTCCATCGGAACTTTCGTTTCTGAATACCGATAAGCTCTCGTTTTCGGTCGAGCTTATGAGGTCCGCCCTCCCATCCAGATCCGCGTCCTCCGCGATTGTCTCGCCAAACTGGACCCCGGAAACCGCGAGCAGTTGTGGCTGGAAGCTGATCTGACCGGGACCGGTACCATTGTTGATCTGAACCGTGAGGGTCCCCGGATTGACATTGATGTTATTGAATGTGAGATCGACCTTCCCATCCGCGTTGAGATCTTCGGCAAGCACCCGTCCCTTTACACCCGGAGTCGCGAAACTCGGCCCGTTAACAAACGAGATCGAACCTGGGCCGGAAGAAACGTTTTGAAGAACGAATGTGGTTTCGCCGGATGACGGAGATACCTCATTGCTAATGATCAGATCAGGCTTGCCGTTCTGATCGAGGTCACGACTCGTAATCCGCAGCGGAAAGGAGAAAGATCTTACCAAAGCTTCCTGAAACGCAATGTTTCCGGGCCCCGCACTAATATTTCGATAAATACGCAACCCAGAGCTAAACGGGTTCCCTCCGCCTTCCCAATCGGCAAGGATAGCAAGATCGGGTTTGCCATCACTATCGAAATCATTGGCCGTTAAAAAAAGAAGGTCCAGCCCCGACGGAGTCGTCGGAATCAAGTCAATCCTCGACGGAAAGTGCCCTACTCCATCGTTCCGGTAGATCGAAACTCTGAAAACGTTGCTCGCAGGGTCAAATGAGGCCGCTAGGTCAGCCGACCCGTCTCCGTCGAAATCAGCTCTGTCCACGCTAAACACCCGCGCGTACTTCGGGGTTAGATAATCTTTACGAGCAATGAAGTCGACATTCCCGGCACCATTTCCGTTGTTGATTACCACGGAGAGTGTGTTTGCCTGAGAATTTGAGGTTACAATGTCGACTCTGCCGTCATTGTTTAGATCGCCTTTTGCTAAGTATTGCGAATTGCTTCCCACGCCGAAGTCCCATTCGCGCTTTACCCACTCCAAGGAACCCGGCACGCTACTATTGCGGAGTATTGACACCGAGTTCCCATTGCCATTTACAGTAGCAATATCCGATCTACCGTCGGAATCGAAGTCAGCCGTTAAGAGCCCAGCTGGAGCAGGGCCGGTTTCATAATTTTCTGGGTCGGCGAAACTCACATCGCCAATTCCCATGCTGATGTTTCGCCTAATAGGGACTGTCGACGAAAGGTCGACGGTAGCAATATCCAATTTTTCATCACCATCAAAATCGTCAGCTACGATACCGAATGCCACATGTGACATCGTATAACTCGACCGTGCGAAGCCGAAAATTCCTGCGCCAGGACTCGTATTCCTCAGAATATCTAAAGCATTGTTGCCCGCGACAGCAATATCCAAATTTCCATCGCGATCGAAATCGCCGGACGTAATTGCTCCGCCTGCACCCGGACTAATTGGAAAATCGACTCGCGGCTCGAAAGCTACGCTTCCACTTCCAGGGCT
>CAZWSK010000006.1:0-4736 GCA_964636445.1 uncultured Chloracidobacterium sp. | reverse complement strand
TGAGTTTCGAAAAATTGACACACTCGCCGCCCCATGCCGGTTTGCCACTGCCAAATCTCTTCGACCGTCATTGTCAAAGTCGCCAAACGTTACAGATCGGGCTTCGTTCCCACCGCTTGTTAAGTCGCCCCATCGTTCGAAAGTGAAAACCCCAGGAGCCGGGCTCGTGTTCCTGTAAATATGGATCCGGCTATTCAGGGCCGGAGATACGACTATGTCAAGCTTCCCGTCAGAATCGAGGTCCTCCGCGAAGACCCCGGCAAGTGTATTCCCGGCTTGCGGCACCTGAAAATCCAGCTTTGGAGCGAACTGCCCGGAACCGGTATTTCGGAACACCGAGAAACCTAAAGTAAGGTTATCGAATACCACGACGATGTCCTTTAGGCTATCACCATCGAGATCAGCCACTGCGACGCCCCTTGGATTGATGCCCGTGGGATATTCGGGGGCTTGGTTGAAGTTCGGCTGACCGCAGCCCATCGAGAACTCGGACCCACGTTCACCGTACAACCAAGTCGACGTAAATATGATAAGGGCGGTGAAAGCTAGACAACGTCGGAGCAAGTGAGATATTGCGCGGCACATATCATAGTATTGTAGCGCCGAAGGTCGGAGGAAGGGTTTCTATTCGTGGCATCAAAACTTGAAAGTCACTCAAAACACTAGCGGTGTCACATAAAAATTTCGTCGGTTAAGAACAACGGACCCTTGATAGCCCCAAAGACGGCATATGCCATGAAGGCGATCTGGGTCAGGCCTGCTATTTTGACGGTTCTCGATCGATGGGCCGATCCATCCGAATTAGGCGGCTCGCAGTTCGAGTTTCTTCAGCGGCCGGACCTTCACCTGGCTTAGTTCCCAATTCTTTTGGAGGTTGAGCCAGAAGCCGGGGCTGGCGCCGAGCCCCGAATCTCTTCTTTTCGCCGAGCGGAAAAGCTTTGCTTTTCCGGCAAGGCACCTCTCTTCGCGGCTGCGCCGCCTCTTCATTTGAAACCTCAAGGTCAACTCTCTGCGGCGTAGCCGCGAGGAAGTCCGGAGCTCGTCGGAAAAGCAGAGCTTTTTCCGCTCGGCGAGAAGCCAGCCGTAGATCCTGTTCGCGAGGCAACTGGGAAATCTCAAATTACAACGAGATTCGATTCTGACGCGGCGGGGACGGCGGAAAGGATGATGGCGTCGTCGAAGGTGACGAGGCGGCCCTTGTGGTGGGCGGCGAGGGCTAGGAGGTAGAGGTCGGTGATCTGGCGGGGGCCGAGGATGCGGGTGGTGTCGAAAATCGCAACGTCGCGGAGCGAGATGTCGTCGGGCCAGAATTTGTGGTCGGTGCCCCGGACGAAATCTGAGAGCTGTGCGACCAGGTCCTCGGCCGAAAACCGCGCGTAAGCGTGATAGTTGGGGTTGCACATTATCCGGACAAGCGCGTTTTCGGTGAGTGGGCAGCTAGCCCAGCCCGAATCGCCCTCGACGGCCCACCAATCGTGGGCTTTTTCGTAATGGAGGTGTTTTGGGTCAAACAGAGCGATCAGGACATTGACATGGAGCAGCGAGCGTATAGCTACATGTCCTCTTCGTCCATGAGCCTGCGGATGTGCTCCATCGTGATTATCTCCCCTTCTCGACTCGGCAGAACTGGGACGCCATTTTTGAATGTGTACTTCACCTTGGCCTTCTCCGTCGCCTCCGGCGCCCTGAGTCCTCGGCGGAAAACCCGCGAGATCACTTTTCCGGCTGTGCTTCGCTCCTTTTCCGCCAGCTCCTTTGCCGCCTGTAGTACATCTGGGTCAAGATCTAATGTCGTCCTCATAGCGTTGATGCTGTCGCATCACTGCATCAGATGTCAAGATTTTCTTCGTTTTACGGTCGTGGGGATGCGGTATTTTAGTTCGAGGAGGAGGACGCCGTGTTCGACGCGGGCGGTGGGGAAGCTGGTGGTGAGCTCGGTCTTTATGCCTTTTTCGTTGAGGAAGCTGCTGCAGTGGACGAGTCGGCTGGAGCCACTGCCGTTGTGTCGGACGCGGAAGGCGTTCTCGGCGTCGGGTTCGCAGGGGCGGAGGCCGATCGTGCCGGTGCGGCGTTCGAGAAGCAGCACGACGTGAGTCGGCTTCCCAAGCGCCTCGTGGACGAGCCGGTTAAAGACGATATCGCCGCGCCAGTTGAGCGACGCGTAGAGTTTATCCCAGTGCCTTCGCGGCCCTTTGCCGTATTCTTCCCAATCTCTTTCCATATTCAGGAGTGTAGCAGGTAATTAGGGATGTGTCAAGCGTGCAACAACGAGATCCTTCTGGAGTGTGACCGGGTGCGTTCATCACGTGAACCACGTCGGCCCGTTCGGTGCAGGTTTATGACATCGTAATATGGCGTCCTAAGGCCAATCTTCGCGAAAAGATATTCGACCAATCTCAGGTTTATATTCGACCAAACTGGGGTTCGCACCCGCGACAAAGGGGTCCGGGACTCAACCAAGGGCGGGAGAACGCAAAAACAGGCCGGACCCTTACGGCGTCCGGCCTGTCGTTCAAAATCGTGTTCGGCCCTCAGGCGACCTTGGCGACATTCTCGGCCTGAGGTCCCTTCGGTCCGTTTGTAACCTCAAACTCTACTTCCTGACCCTGGATCAACGTTTTATAGCCGTCGCCTGAAATGGCGCTGTAATGGACAAAAATGTCCTGTTCCCCTGGCTGCTCGATAAACCCGTAACCCTTGGCATTGTTGAACCATTTGACCTTGCCGACAGTCTTTGACATCACTTTGTAACTCCTCCTAAGTACTTCTAAAAGATCGCACCCGTCCAGGCTGCGAAAGCAGATCACCGCTGCAAGGCTTGGGCGTCCGAGCGCACGGTTTCAAACATAGGCCTGCCAGCACAGGGGTTCAAAAGAAACTGCCATCTTAAACCGCAAGATCGTGAACTTCCTTTGAGTTGTATTGGTAGACGAACGCAAATTTAGCGAAATACCTAGTTAGTGTCAAGGGATTTTCGTCACAATTAAGTCGATTTTGGTGAAAATTGACTTAAATCCGGCGATGGCGGAAGATAAAGCCGTCACAGACACGATCTTATGGCAAATGAATACGGCAAAGGCGGGCTTTTAACCTATAACGAATACCTCAAGGTGCCCGAGCTTTTGCAGCTCCAGCGCACGCTGTCCGAGCCCGTCAGCCATGACGAGCAACTATTCATAATCATTCACCAGACGTACGAACTGTGGTTCAAGCAGCTGCTGCACGAGGCCGACGCGACGGTCAAATGGCTCGGCGAGGACAGAGCATTTCGAGTCAACCACAGCCTCCGCGCAATGGTCGCGATCGAGAAAGTGATTGTGACCCAGATACACATCCTCGAGACGATGGCTGCTATCGGGTTCTTGGAATTTCGCGATAAACTCAATCCTGCGAGCGGGTTTCAGTCGATGCAGTTTCGCGAGATGGAATTTGTTTCGGGTCAAAAGAACGAGAAGATCCTGGAACATTTTAAGGACGACGAATACGCCTACGAGAAGCTGAGCCGCCGCTTCGTCGAGCCGGGCCTCGATGACGCGTTTTGGGCGTTTGCGGGTCGAAAAGGTTTCCAGGTAGATGATCATGACGCTCGTGTCGCGGCCATCGTCGAGATCCTGACGCACCCCGAACAGTACGGCGACCTGTTCATCATGCAGGACCTGCTAATCGAACACGATGAGAATTTTTCACTCTGGCGCTATCACCACGTGTTGATGGTGGAGCGCATGCTGGGCCTCAAACGCG
Source organism: uncultured Chloracidobacterium sp. (assembly GCA_964636445.1). Lineage (GTDB taxonomy): Bacteria > Acidobacteriota > Blastocatellia > Pyrinomonadales > Pyrinomonadaceae > OLB17. The sequence continues at coordinate 995 of CAZWSK010000006.1, read as the reverse complement.
GCACCGGCGGCTCAGAAGGCGTCGGGTACCTGATGACAACGCTTACCAAGAAATTCTTCCCGGAGCTCTGGGAGGCCCGAACACATTTAACAACCGCCAGTTAGTCTCATGAAGAAGTATCTCCTGTTTGCACTTGTTCTACTGCTTTCGTCTTCGTCGTTTGGCCAGACCACGCGGGTCGTGATCCTGCATGCCAACGATACATATCAATTTACTCCTGTCGACGGAGGCACCCGAGGCGGCCTAGCTCGGCTGCTCACGATCAAGAAGCAGGCACTCGCAGAAGATCCGAATGTGATATTTACGCTGGGCGGTGACACGGTTTCGCCATCGGTCGAAACGCGTACCTACAAGGGCGCGCAAATGATAGACGCGTGGAATGCTGTCGGCATTGATTATTCCGTATTTGGCAATCATGAGTTCGACATTGGCACTGAAGAGTTGAGAAGGCGTATCGCTGAATCGCGATTTACCTGGCTCGGAGCCAACATCGTCGAAACAAAGACAGGTAAGATCTTCTCGGGGCCGCCTTATGCGGTGCGTGAGATCGCGGGCGTCCGGCTAGGCTTCATTGGCTTGATCCTTCCGGAAACAAAGCGTACCTCATCTATGGACGACACATTGAACGTCACGGATTTTTGCTCGACGGCCAGAAAGCTCGTCAAACAAATGCGGAAGAAGGAACGCGTTAATGCGGTCATCGGTCTCACGCATCTGTCGATGACGGAGGACAAACAGCTGGCGGGCTGTGCCGACTTTGACCTAATTCTCGGCGGCCATGAGCATTCTCTGCTTCAGTCGGCTGCGCACGGCACGCCGATCTTTAAAATGACCTCGGACGCCCGCGAGGTCGGAAAGTTTCGTCTCAATTTCGATACTGCGAGCAAGCGATTGGTCAGCTTTGACTGGGAAATAATTCCGGTGACGGACAAAATAGCCGAGGCCCCTGAATTCGCGCCGGTCATCGCGAAATATCGCAGCCTGCTGGAAACGCT
>CAZWSK010000005.1:30711-33538 GCA_964636445.1 uncultured Chloracidobacterium sp. | reverse complement strand
CACGGCTCCTCGCCAAAATGCGCGGTGTAGCTCGAGACGATAGGCAGGCGGCCGGAGTAGCACGCGGCGATCTCGTCATTCAGACGGTCATTGCCGCAGTCTTTAGGACAAACCGTGCAGGAGGCGAGCATTGCTTCGAGGCGCTCGACGCGCTGCTCGAGCTTACTCTCCGCCAAAAGTGTCAGGTATCTTGCGGTCACTGATCTTTGCGAGGCCCATGCCCTTGCGCTTGCCTTTTTGAGAGTATTTGACGATGACGTCACGCGGCGCGACCTCGCGGGCGAGCTGCCAGGTGAAGTCCATTTCGGCGTTGACGGTCGCAGTGGCCATTCGCGTTTCGCGGAGCATATAGATGCTGCCCCAAAATAGAAATCCTATTCCGATGATACCGATCGGGATCGGCACCCAGCGGTAGGTGCTGAAGAACGCCGCAACCGCGATGGTTACGCTCGTCAGGATAAAGCATCCCAGCCCGTAATAGAACGCCTGCATCGCACGCTGCAGTATGCGGGCACGGCTCGTGACCTTGTCGAGCAGGTCGACGATCACCTCGACACGCTTGTCATAGAGCGGGATCTCGTCTTTGTCCTGACGATAGATCAGGGCGCTCAAGCGCTCCTCAAGCGAGCGAACGCGATCGACAACTCGCCCCAGCCGCGTCGATGTCGACAGCACAAGCGAACCCGTCGCCGAGATCAACAACGCCGGTGTGACCATCGCGGTGAGAAACTCGATGGTCGAATTTAACGCGTTAGGATTTACAAGCTCGGCGGCCATAGGTGAATTTTGCCACAGAGTTCACCGAGAAACACAGAGAGAAAGGAAATGTCTTATCTCTCAGTGCTCGCTGTTTCTCTGTGGCTAACTCTCTCCACCTCGCGGCCCATGTGGCCCGTGAGCATGTACCACATCATTTTGTAATCGGAGATGAACGACCAGAAAGGATGTTTGAATGTTGCAGGCCGATTCTTTTCGACCACGAAATGCGCGAACCACGCGAATGCATATCCGACGACAAAACACGCGGGGAAGTAATACCACGTGCCTCGCCAGATGAACCACGCGAGCAGAGCGATGCCAAGCGACGTTCCGGCGAAATGCAGTAAGCGTGTCGCCGGTTTGGAGTGCTCAGCGACGTAGAAATCCCAAAACTCGGCGTAGCTTTTCACGGTCAGTAGTTCACCCTGACATACTCAGCGATCATGATCGCAGCAAAAGCCGCTACGATCTTGAACACCCCGCCGAGCACAGAGAAAGCCGGTACGGCGATGAGCGGGGCGACGGCCATTTTAGTCCCGCGTTTTATGAGGTAACCTGTGAGCACAAACGCGCCGATGCCCATCATGATCGACACGGTCACGCCGAGTGCAACGTAGGTGATCAAGCCCGGCTCCGCGTCGCTGCCGCTGTAACCATTCATGGCGAGCAGCAAAAAGAAGAACACCGCCACGCCGAGGACGAGGTTTATAAGGATCGTCAGCACGAGTGCCGTTACCTTAGCCGCCATGGACTAGTCTGCGAAGGCGACCGAGAGCTGGCCGAGTTTCATCGAATCGCTCCGATCGATGGCTGCCTGCTCGGCCCGGTCGACGTAGTTATATAGAATGTCCCGCTGCTGCGGCCGATACCCGGCCTCGCGGATCTGGTAGCGCAGGTCGCGCTCGTTCGCCTCGTTGTCGGCGCCGGCGGCTGAGACGACATTCTCCTCGATCATGATCGAGCCCATGTCGTCGGCACCGAAGCGAAGCGCGGTCTGGCCGAGTTTGAGGCCCTGCGTAAGCCAGGACGCCTGGATGTGCTGGACGTTGTCGAGGAAGAGGCGCGAGACGGCGAGCATTTGGAGGTAGTCGATGCCCGTCGGTTCCTCGGTGATCTTACGGCCCAGAGCAGTGTTCTCACGTTGAAAAGTCCACGGGATGAACGCGGTAAATCCGCCGGTCTCGTCCTGCAGGTCGCGGATCTTTTGCAAATGCGCCACGCGATGTGAGATATCGTCGCCGATGCCGAACATCATCGTCGCCGTCGTGCGCAAGCCCACCTGATGAGCGGCACGCATCACGTCGAGCCATTCCTGTGAGGTGCATTTAGTCGATACGCGCTTGCGGACCTCATCGTCGAGTATCTCTGCGCCGCCGCCGGGCATCGAGTTGAGGCCGGCGTCCTTGAGCCGCTGCATTATCGTGACGTAATCGAGTCCCGAGATGAGGTTAATGTTGTGTATCTCAGGCGGTGAAAAGCAGTGGAGCTGAAATTTTGGATATTTGGCATGCAGCGTCCTTAGCAAGTTCTCGTACCACTCGATATTAAAGTCCGGATGCAGTCCGCCCTGCATCAGCACGCCGGTGCCGCCGAGTGCGATGGTCTCGTCGATCCGTTTGCAGATCTCGTCGATCGAGTGGACGTATGTGTCGGGCTTTCCGGGCCGCCGATAGAACGCGCAGAATGTGCAGACGACGTTGCAGACGTTCGTGTAATTGATGTTGCGGTCGATGATGTATGTGACGACGTCGCCCGGATTTTTTCGCTGGCGTATTTCATCAGCCGCGACGCCCATGCGCGCGATGTCGCGGGATTCCAACAGTGCCGTGCAGTCATCTGCTGACAGGCGTTCGCCGCCGATCACCTTGTCCAAAATGGGCTGAATTGACGAGCTCATCGGCTTTATCTTAGCAAAACAAGGGCTTAAAATCAGGCGGATGGCGAAAGCGGCGAAGAGCGTCAAATTCAAGACGGAGCTGGGCAAGCTCGCGGCGGACTACGGCTGGCATTTCATTCTCGTCGAACGAAAGATCGCGGAAAAATTCCCGACTGACGGTAAGTCGCGGCG
>CAZWSK010000005.1:0-30611 GCA_964636445.1 uncultured Chloracidobacterium sp. | reverse complement strand
CCTGACGCCAGGCAAGCAAAGAAGCCTCCTCTATCATCTCGGCCAGATCAAGGACATCGACAAACGCATCCACTGCGGCCTGATCGTCGTTGATCACCTCAAGAACAACGGCGGAAAGGTCGACGGCAAAAAGCTGTACGAGGAGCTGAAGCGGCCGGCTCCTGAGTTCTAGATAAATTCCAGCGGCCGGTTCGCGGTGATCAGCCCGTGCTTTGCCGCGAGATCAAAGTAAAGCTCCATCCCGCGACACATATTCTCGTCGATCGAATAGGCGATGTTGTTTGTCAGGTAGTCTGCCATCTCCGCGGCGGAGAGGCCGATCTGCCTCGAATAATTCCTTGAGATCTCGTCGATGTGGGCGAGCCCCTCGTCTCGGGCCGCCGCAAGGTCCACAACGCACTCGCGGCCGCGTGACATCCACATCGCGAAGACAAACCCAAGCCCTGTATGTTCATGCCACAAGCGGCCGAGGTCAAACACCCGCAGATCGCCCGAATCGGCGGAGAGCCGCAACGCCGGGTCGCCTATCAGCAGAGCGCAGTCGGCGTCACGAAGCATTAGAGCAGCGTCCGGCGGTGCCTCGGTCCATTCGGGCTCTTTTTGCAGAAATTCTTTGAAGATGATCTTCGTCAAGACCACTGACGTTCTAGATGACACATCCAGGACGACGGATCCTGCGTCGCTAAGGTCCTTCAACTTTGTGACCAGGCACACGCTGCGGACGCGGTCCCTGGTACCGACGCAAACATCGCGGATGAGGCGAACGTCGTCGATCGATTGGTACGCGATGACGGGAACGAGTGCGGCGTCGACTCGGGCCTCGGCAAGCAACTGCGCGGAACGGGCCGGGGCGTTGTCGAGGATCAATTCAGCTCTGCCGTGATTCGACCCATACAGGAACGACCATACCAGCGGCGCTGTGTTTGAATAGCTCGATGCGGACAATCTCATCTCGAAACAGTGAAACACATCACGCGGGATTTGTCAGATTCTTGTTTGGCCGCCACTTTTCCTCTAACCTCTAGAGTTATGAGGCAGATCTATGACGTGACCGTTACGATCAGCGACAGGACCCCTATTTATAAGGGCGACCCAGGCGTTGAATTCATGTCTCGCGAAGCGATCGCGGACGGAAGCTCAGCTAACGTGTCGCAGATCACGCTCGGTGTTCACACCGCCACCCACGTCGATGCGCCCAACCATTTTATCGACGGCACACGCCGCGTACACGAACTAGACCCAACGAAATTGATCGGCCCGTGCCGCGTTATTCGCGTGCCCGACGATGTAATGGCGATCGAACCGCAACACGTCGGCGACCTCGACGGTGTCGAGCGAATTCTCTTCAAAACGCGCAATTCCGAGTTTTGGGCTACTCCGGAGACTGGTTTTCGGCCGGATTTTACGTACCTCACACCCGAGAGCGCCCGCCTGCTCGCGGATAGCGGGCTGAAATTGGTCGGTATCGATTACCTCTCGATCGAAAAAAGCGGTTCGCCGGGCCATCCTGTTCACATCGCTCTGCTCGAAAAAGAGATCGTCATCCTCGAGGGAGTTGACCTGCGGGCGGTCGAGCCGGGTGACTACGAACTCATCTGCGCTCCGCTCAAATACGATGGCGCCACTGGCGACGGTGCACCTGCACGAACGTTCCTCATCTCACGGTAGCTTCCAGCTACGGCAGATCGGTATTTTGACGGCCGAGCAAGCGGTCTTGAAGTTCGGCCCACCGCGGATCGGAGTAGCAGCAGACAAAAAACGTGGGCTCACCGAGAAAATACAGAAAATTCAGATCCCGATTCTCATAGGCCCGATTTAGCCAGTGGAACGCTTCATCTCTTTCGTTCAGCCTTGCATGATAAAGAGCGATCGCGTAATCGGCGGATGGGAATTGCTTTAACATTTCGATCCGCTTTCGCCAAAATCCGCGGATCCCGGCGGTTTCATATGAGGCCTTCAACTCCGCGAGTTGCCCCGGAAACGCCGAATAGTGGGCGAGCTGCAATTCGTTTTGGAAGAACTGTGACGTTGCATCATCGTGCTTTCCTTTTGCGGTAAGAACATCATATAGATACAGCTTCGCGTTGAGGAAATCTGCGTCCATCGCGAGTGTTTTCATGCATTGAGCTTCGGCTTCGTCCAATCTTCGGTTGAAATAAAGGGTTTGACACAGATCCGCATTTATCGCCAAGGAACCAGGCTCGATCTCAAGCGCTCGCTTCATTTCCGCTAAGGCGGCATTTCCCTGTCCCGTAGCCTGCAAATTTATCGCATACCACTGGTGTCCCGTAGCATAATTCGGACTCAGTTCTATGGCCCGCTTGAAGTGGGTTTCGGCTTCTCGCAGCTTCCATTCCCAGAACATGCGTACAAACCCGATGGTGGCGTGAGGTTCACCTAAATTCGGGTCAAGTTCTATCGCCGTCTGCGCCGTGTCGATCGCCTTAACCCGATGCGAGCCGTCAAAAGCGTATGCATCAGCGAGTGCTGCGTGTGCGCGGGCAAAACTGGGATCCAGGCTGGTCGCTCGCTCAAGTAGCAAAGTCGCTTGGTGAAGCGATTCGCCTGAGCGGTCCTGCCAGAGCTCACGGCCTTTTTGATAGAGTTCGAGAGCCTCGGGATCTTTCGTGCCGGATCCTAAACCGACGTTGGTTCCGCCCGAACGGCCGCTGAGAGTCCATGCCAGGACAACGAAAAAGAGAACTCCCGCTACCGCCGAGATCATCGTCAGCGAGCGTCGCGTGAGGAACGCGGGTTCGCCGGCGACTTTTGTAGAGTGATCGTTTGATCTGTGCTCAACGAACTGTTCACTGGCCTCTTCAATGATCTCGCGCACCTCGGCATCAAAGCGGTAGCCACGCTTCGGCATCGTTTTTATGTAACGCGGTTGATGAGTATCGTCGCCCAGCAAGCTGCGAAGCGTAGAAATGTTGCGGCTGAGATTGCCGACCTCGACAAACGTATCTGCCCACACGCGGTCAATCAGCTCACGTTTGCCCAAGGTGTGGCCGTGATTCTCGACTAGCGCAAGTAGTATTTCGTAGGTTTTGGGTGTGAGCGGCACCGGCTTGCCGTCACGCGATAAAGTGCGTTCACGGGTGTCGATGCAAAACGAGCCAAACTCGAAAAGCCGTTTGGTTTTGCAGTCCATATCCGCTCCGATCAACTTTCCGAAAAATTTCCGATTTTCCGAAAGACTTCCCCGCCGATACCCGGTATTTTTTGGATGCGCACGATTTTAGGTCACTTTTTGAATTAAGGCAAGACGCACCGTCAGTTGACGTGTGCACTGTAGCGACTATGGGTATACGAATAATATTGATCACGGCGTTGCTATTGTCGGACCCCGGCTTTGGTTCAGGTACGACAGGCATGGATACGAACCGGCAACTTTATGTTCATCCGAATGAGCAGGTAGGGGCTTTCAACGACGGGCAGTTTGTGATGGAAGGAAAACTCCTTGGGAGCAGCACGGCGAAAACGGCGAGTTTCGGGTATGAAGTTGATGTCAGCGGCGATACCGCAGTGGTTGGTGCCTGGTACGACGACATCGGGGCAAACAAGGCTCAAGGCTCAGTTTACGTATTCGTGAAAAAACAAGGATTCTGGGTAGAACAAGCCAAACTGACCGCAGCCGACGGGAACTCGAAACTTCACTTCGGTCAACGCGTGGCCATAGACGGGGACACGATCGTGGTCGGGGCCCCAATGTCACGATCACTTAAAGAGAAGTACAAGGGGGCCGTGTACGTTTTCAAGCGCACCGATGGCCACTGGGGTGAGCAGGTCAAACTTGAGCCCAGCAAGCCGACCTTGGTTGAAACATTCGGCGCCGCTGTCGATATCAGCGGCGATACGATCATTATCGGTTCTATAGGACATGACAATGCACCCGATGACAAGATCGCTCAGGCTCACGGCGCGGCGTATATCTTTACGCGAAGCAGCGGAAACTGGGCTGAGCGTCAGAAATTAACAAGCGACGGGCTTACGAATACCGGATTCGGCTCTTCGGTCGCTATCAATGAGAATATGGCGGTCGTCGGAACGATAAGCGATACAAACGCCGTTGGCGCGGCCTACATCTTCGCCTTTGATGGTGCCAGCTGGAAACGTGACGGGAAGGTGCAATCGGGGGTTCGCAGATCAAACGAGCATTTTTCATGGCAGAGCGTTGCGATCGATCGCGGTACTGTTGTGGTCGGCGCGTCGGGATCCGGGAGCCGGTTACCAGGAGCCGCGTATGTGTTTAACAAGGGGATGTCCGGCTGGACACAGACCGCCAAACTAATGGCCGCTGACAACGATCGGGAAAATGCGTTTGGACAATCGGTAGATATAAGCGGCGATACGATCGTGGTCGGCATGATGGAGATGCGAGGGCCGATCGCCCCACGTGCGTATGTCTATAACCGGAAACTCGGGTCCGATGGGTATGTCTGGGCCCAAAGCCAGATGCTCATCTCCCCGGAAACATTCATCGGTGATAGCTTTGCTCAAACTGTCGGGATAAGCGGCGATAATATCATTGTCGGTGCAGCCAATCACGATAGCGACCCGAAGCGTAAGACGCGGGGAGCAGCGTATATGTTCCACGCGGGTGGCCTACCTTCAGCTTCATCGACAGGCCGGGGCTCGGCCAATTCTGCTCCGCTCAGGGATCCGTCCGAACATCGGGTAGTGGATCTCGTCAGGAATGCCCGGAAGAACGGATACACCACGACGCAAAATGGAAATGAAACAAACTTTAGGGCGAACGGTGTTGAAGATCCGCTGACGGACAAACTCCTGGAAGGTATCCGGCGGTTAAGATACCGATGCCAGGCCGGCCAGCAACCGATCGAGCTGGACCTTACCTTTTCCCGAGGCCTTTCGAATCGCCGAGCCGTTTCGTGCGCTTTGATGATCGAACCACAGATACTCTTGATCGGTGAACCAGCGCCAAATGAAGATTGATAAGTACTCGCTTTTTCTTGCGATGGTGTTGCTGCTCTCCGCCTGCGGTGGGGATGGGATCGAAAGCACATCTCATAGTGAGGCCGCACCTGCGCTGACAGACGCAGCTGATAGCGGTCAGCCCGCAACTGATCAGACTTCACCTGTCATCGAGCGCCCGGCGGACGGGATCTATATCATCTTTGACGCATCAGGCTCCATGTGGGGTCAATTGCCCGACCGCTCGACCAAACTCAATGTCGCCAAAAAGGTGCTGAACGAATTCGTCGGCGGTGATTTTTCCGGCTACGATCTCGCGATGCGTGTTTACGGACACCGGCATAAGGATGATTGCGAGGATTCGGAACTGGTCGTTCCGTTTGGCCCGCCGGACCAAGTAACCAAACCGATGCGCGAATTTGTCGCAAAGACAAACGCGCTTGGCCGTACGCCAATTACCTACAGCCTGCAGCAGGCGTTGACGGATTTTGGTGATCGGGCGGGCGAGATCATATTGATAACCGACGGCATAGAATCGTGCGATGCCGACCCGTGCTCACTGATACGGCAATGGCGTGAAACGAACGTAAAGATCAAGGTACATGTTGTCGGTTTCGGTCTCGACGAAAAGTCCAAGGATGCGCTCAAGTGCCTCTCAGATGCCACGGGGACCGATTATTTCGACGCACAATCTGCAAAGGAGCTCTCGGAGGCACTTAAGAAGATCCGCGAAAAGGCAGCCGAGCGTGGAGTCGTATTAAAAGGATTCGACCCTTCGGGCAAAGAGGTCCTCACCCACGGCACGCTCTCGCGGAACGGGGCAGTTGTATACAAGATCCGCAGCAATGGGCGCTTTCTGGTTGAACCCGGCGAGTACGAACTGACCGCCGGTGTTCAAACACTGAATGGGAACATATACCGTCCAACCACGAAAAAGGTACAGGTCTCAGGTACTACGGAGACACTGCTGCGGGTGGAAGTCGCCTTGCCGCCGCGAGTCAGAGCGGCATTTAAAGACACGCAAGCCGAGGAACGCCGTGGTTCATTGATAACCATCTGGCAGAATGGCCAACAATTCTCAACCTTCCGCCCGATTGACGAGGTCTTCCTCGATGAGGGAACTTACGAGTTCAGGGCCAATCCTCAGAACACAGGAGAGGTCTCGGTAACCGAATCATTGTCCGCGGGTGACCGGAAAGAAATTCGATTTGAGCTTGCGCGTGTGGTCAAAATTTTTGTTTCTGTGCGCGCTGATGGGTCAGACCATGTGTTTAGGAAGAACGTCGAGCTGTGGCAGGACGGTGTCAAGAAATATACCGTTCACCAAGCTAACGGCGCCCTAGTACAACCCGGCACCTACACAATTGTAGTCCCCGACGATCTCATCCCCTATGAGCAAACTAACGTTACCGTCGCAAATCGAAATGATCAGAAGATCGACGTTGCTATTCCCGTCGGATTTGTCACTTTTGTATATCATAAGGCGGATGGAACGCCTGACAAGTCTGTCAACCGCGTCTTTCTAAGTCGACCCGGCGACGGTCAGCGGATCTACAAGAGAGCATTCGAGCCGATCCCTTTGATACCAGGCAGTTATGTGGTGACGGGTTGGAGCCAACGTGGGTATTCCGGTAGAGTTCCTTTTGACGTCGGGGCGAGTGAACGCAAACAGATCGTGATCACGCGATAAATACCTGCCGCTCAGAGGTGATGAGAATTAACGAGGTCAATTATCGGGAGCGCGTTTACGAGGTAGTGAGAGCCGTTCCGGCCGGCCGCGTAATGACCTATGGCCAGATCGCGATGATCCTCGGCGAAGGCTACACCGCGAGGACAGTCGGCTATGTGATGAGCGGCTCGCCGGACGGCGTGCCATGGCAGAGGGTGATCAATTCGAAAGGCAAATGTTCGACGGGCCGCCTGACCATTCCGATCAATTTACAGCAGGAACTGCTCGAGGCTGAGGGCGTGGTCTTCAACGCGGCTGGCAAGTGCGATCTATCGACCTTGCGCTGGTTTCCGGAAGAGCCTGAGAACGAGCGCCCGCCAAGCCTCCTGACGTAGCCTCATCGGCCCCACTGCAGCTTTTTCCGCAAGACGTCAAAGTAGTTCCGGTTAGCCGGTTGGAGAAGGTCAAATGTGACCGCGCTCTTGCGGATCTTGACGCTGTCGCCCACCCGCATCGCGAGTGCAGTTTGTCCGTCGAGGCTGAGGATGACGTCTTCGCTTCCGCTCTTTAGCGAGAGTTCGATAACCGAGGTGTCAGGAACGACGATCGGCCGGTTGGTCAGCGTAAACGGACAAATGGGCGTCAGAACGATCGCGTTCATTGAGGGAAAAATAATAGGCCCGCCGGCCGAAAGGTTGTAGGCTGTTGAGCCGGTCGGTGTGGCTACGATCAGCCCGTCGGCACGAAAATCGTTAACGAAGAGGCCGTTAAGCCTGACCTCGATCTCGATGATCCGTGCCAGGGCGGCCTTGTTCACGACGATGTCATTCAAAACGCGGCCCGAGGCCTCCCGGCCGTTCTCGATGTCGAGCATCACGCGGCGGTCGATCTCGTACTCGCCATGCAGGACCTGCTCGAGAGCCGGAAACATTTCCTCGATCCGGAAATCGGTGAGATAGCCTAGACTGCCGTGATTGATGCCGAGAACCGGGATGGATGCATTACCGATGAGCCTCGCTGTACCGAGCATGGTGCCGTCGCCGCCGAGGACGACAATAAGGTCCGCTCCGACGATCGCCTCAGCACCCTTGGGGTCGCCCGACGCTACCGGGCCATTCACAAGCTCGACCTCACGCTCCGCCAGCCATTCCGATAGTTTGGCGGCGGTAGCGTTTGCCTCCGCGTGCTGGGGCTTCACCACGATGGCGACTTTGCGGATCGGATCAGCCATATCCTCAAAAAGACGAGTTAATCATCGACGATGCCCGCGAAAACTGCAAGCATTCTGCGGCTCGCGCCCGAGATGCGCGTTGGCTTTGATTAGCGCTTTTGTTAGAATTGCGGTTTGTCCCCAAGACAAAATATCCATTAGTTTAGGTTAGGTTTACAGATGTTAAAGTTTTTCAACCGTCTCGAAAGGACACGCAATTTCGTTCTCCTCATGTTCGCGATCATTATGGTCGTCAGCTTGGTCCTGTTCTATCAGCCACAGCAGAACACGTCATTCGCCAATCTGACGAGAAGCGAGGAAACGGCCGCCTCGGTCGCGGGCGAAGAGATCACCGTGGGCGAGATCGTCCGCCAGCAGGAGACTGAGAGTATGTACATGCGGGGCCAGAAGTCGCCGGCGAAGACGATCGTCGACCGCCTGGTCAACAGCCGCATCCTTCGCGTTGAGGCCGAACGGCTCGGGCTAACGGCAAGCGATACCGAGGTCGCCCAGCAGATACGCGAAACAAATAAGCCGACGGACGGAAAACCCTTTGACGAGGCTGTCTATAAGCAGAATGTGATCGAGAATTTCGGCAGCATCTCTGACTATGAAGAGAGCGTACGTGACAGCATCAGCACACAAAAACTTGAGGCCTTCTTGACAGCTGGCCTGATCGTTTCGGAGGACGAACTGCTGGACAACTTCCGCAAGAAGAATACGAAATTTGACCTGACCTACGTCGCCGTTAACAGCACCGACCTGGCTAAGAAGATCACGCCGACCGATGCAGAGCTTCGCGATTATTTCGAAAAGAACAAGGCGACCTACTACATCAATGTTCCGCAAAAGAAGATCAAGTACATCTTCCTTAACACAGCCAAGATCGGCGAGAAGCTCGATCTGCCCGAGGCGGACCTTCGCGCGGAATATGACAACCTGACGCCTGATAAAAAGATCGGCGGCGTGCTGGGCCAGGAAATAGTTTTGCGGGTCGCTAAGCCGGAATTTGATTCGCAGGTACAGACAAAAGCGTCGGAGCTCGTCCAGCAGCTCAAAAAAGACGGCCCGACCGTCAGTGAGGAAGCCTTCGCAGAACTGGCGAAGGGGCACTCCGAAAGCCCGTCGACCGCGTCGCTCGGAGGCAAACTACCCGGGCCGGTGAAAGAAAATCCCAACAAGCCTGACGATCCGTACCAGCGGCTTCTGACAATGAAACCGGGCGAGGTGACCGAACCAATAAGCTATCAGAACCGATACTTTATCTTGCGGCGAGGCGAGGACGTTCCAAAGCCCTTCGAAGTGGCCCGCAAGGAGATCGAGGTGTCGCTGCGGAATCGCCGTGCGTACACCGTCGCCGCCGAACTCGCGCAGAAGATCGTCGATTCGCTCAAGCAGACCAAAGACCCGCAAAAGACCGCGGCCGAGTTTGCCTCGCAGGCGAACATGAGCGTGGGCGAGATGATCAAGGAAACCGGTTTTGTAAAACCAGGCGACGACGTTCCGAATATCGGCGTTTCGCCGCAGTTTGAAGAGGGCATTGCTCCGCTGAACGCGGTTAACGACGTCGGAGAAAAAACGCCGATCAAGGACGGATTTGCAATACCGATACTTGTCGAGAAGCGTGAGCCCCGCGACGCTGAATTCGATGAGGTAAAGTCTCAGATCACAGACGTCGTCAAGCTCGAAAAGGCCCGTGCACAGGTCGAGGAGATCGCGAAACAGATCGCCTCGTCGGCGTCAACGGCAGCCGGGCTAAGCGGGGCTGCGTCGTCGAAGGGTCTCGAGGCTAAAGAGCAAAAGGGCTACGTTATTGGCTCACCGCTGGGCGAGGGAGCGACCGCAGCGACTGGTGAGGCAATCGAGAACGCCATCTTCGCGCTCAAGTCCGGCGAGGTCACGAATACGCCGATAAAAGTCGGCGAGAATTGGTTCATCGTAGGTGTCACCAAACGTGAGGACGCGAATGAGGCCGATTTCCCGACCCAGCGGTCTAACCTGATGGAACAGATGCTCGCTCGACGCCGCGCCGCCTTCTTTTCGGATTATCAGGCTGCGACCAAGCAGCGGTATGAGGCCGACGGAAAGATCACGATCTATAAAGAGGTCCTCGATAAGATCGACGCACAGTCGGCCGCGGCCAACTAAAAGCCCGACGACACCTCATCAAACAAAAAAGCAGCAGGGAAAACGTCCACTGCTGCTTTTTTACGTTTCCGATCTTTTATTCGCCTAAATAGGCCTCGCGGACCTTGGGATCCTCGGCGATATCCTTTGACAGGCCTTCCATGACAATGCTGCCAGTCTCGAGAACATAGGCACGGTCCGAATGGTGCAGTGCAGCATTCGCGTTCTGTTCTACAAGCAAGATCGTGGTGCCTTCGCTCTTGATCTCGTCTATCGCCTCAAAGATCGAATGAACGACCAGCGGCGCGAGGCCAAGGGATGGCTCATCCAGCAGCAGCAACCGCGGGCGCGACATCAGGGCACGTGCCATTGCAAGCATTTGCTGCTCACCGCCCGAGAGCGTACCGGCTTTTTGCTGTTCGCGTTCCTTGAGGCGCGGAAAAAGAGTGAACCCTCGCTCCATATCATCCGCAATGCCTTTTTTGTCCTTGCGGATATAGGCACCCATCTCTAGATTTTCGTGAACGGTTAGGTTGGCGAAAACGCCGCGGCCCTCGGGCGACATAGCAATGCCCATCGGCACCAGCTTGTGCGGTGCCATGCCACTGATCTGCCGTCCTTCATACGTTACGCGACCCTTACGAGGTTCGAGAAGCCCCGTGATCGTGCGAAGCGTTGTTGTTTTACCCGCCCCGTTGGCGCCGATCAAGGTTACGACCTCGCCCTGCTCGACGTGCAGGCTGATGTCGCAAAGGGCCTCGATCGCCCCGTAGCTTACAGATACGTTCTCGAGGGTTAACATCCTTTAATCTCCAAGATATGCCTCGATGACCTTCGGGTCGTTCTTGACCTCGCTGGGCAGGCCGAGCGCGATCGATTTGCCGTAGTCGACGACCTGTATGCGGTCGCAGACGCCCATCACGACACGCATGTTGTGCTCAACGAGGATGATCGTCAGATTGAATTTGTCACGCACCTGCTTGATCAAGCCGACGAGGTCCTCCTGTTCGGACGGGTTCATTCCCGCCGCAGGCTCGTCGAGCAGCAAGAGCTGCGGGCGCGTCGCGAGAGCCCTTACTATCTCGAGCCGGCGTTGATTCCCGTATGGTAAACTCGTGCCGCCCTCGTCTTTGTATTTGTCCAGCTCAAAGATCTCAAGCAATTCCATCGCAAAATCGCGATGCACCTTTTCATCCTTAAAGTAACCGGGCAGGCGAAAGACGGCGTCGAGCATGCTCTGGGTCGAATGGCGATGACAGGCGGTGATCACATTTTCGAGCACTGTCATCGACGGGAAAAGGCGAATATTCTGGAACGTGCGTGATACGCCCAATCGCGAGATCTGGTACGGCCTGAGCCCGTTGATGCGTTTACCGAGGATATAGATATCCCCCGAGGTCGGCTCATAGACGCCCGTTAGCAGGTTAAAGACGGTCGTTTTGCCGGCGCCGTTCGGCCCGATCAGGCCGTATATCTCACCCTGACCGACCTGCATGTCGAGCTGGCTCACGGCGGTAAGGCCCCCGAATTTGATCTCGGCCTTATCGGTATGGAGAACGTAATTGCCGTTCGCGGACATTAGGAGATACCCTCCCCTGTCGCCTTATCCGCTCGCCGGAACCGCTTGAGAAAGCCGCCGATCTCGGTTGTGCCGAGAATGCCCTGCGGCCGCAGGATCATCGTCAGGATCAGTATAAGAGCGAAGATCACGAGCCTCAGATCGGCGAACTTGAAGGTTGTGGCCCCGACCTGAATATCAGGTAACTGCCGCAGGAGCTCGGGCAGCAGCGTGACGATGATCGCACCCAAAATAGCACCCGTCATCGAGCCCATCCCGCCGATCACGATCATAATGATGATCTCGAACGATTTGATGAACTGAAAATCGTTTGTGCTGAGAAACTTGTTGTAATGTGCAAACAGCACGCCGGCGACGCCTGCAAAGCCGGATCCGATCACGAACGAAGTGACCTTATAACGCGTCGTGTTCACGCCCATCGCCTCCGCCGCAAGCTCGTCCTCGCGGATCGAAACCAGAGCACGCCCGGCATCTGAGCGGACGATGTTGTGGATAACGACAACGGTGATCAGGGCAAAGATCGCGATCCAAAGGAAATTCGCGTAGCCCGGCACCTGATAACCTGTCGCACCGCCGACCGCATCGATGTTAAGAATGACGATACGGATGATCTCGGCGAAACCAAGCGTAACAATGGCGAGATAGTCGCCCTTTAGACGAAGGCTTGGGATGCCGACGATCAAGCCCATCAGAGCCGCAACCAGCGCCCCGATGATGATCGCCAAGATGAGGACTATACTTCCGGCCAGCGTCTCGCCCAGTCCTGCGAGCGAAGCCTCGATGCCTTTACCGTAGGTCACGCTGAAGAACGCCGACGCGTACGCGCCCACTGCCATAAATCCGGCGTGGCCGATCGAAAACTGGCCGGTAAAACCGTTGATCAGGTTAAGTGAGGTCGCGAGAATAATGTTGATACCGATGAAAGCAAAGAGCCGGGCCTGATAATCGTCGATCCCAAGGCCGAAAAAGCCCGTGGCGCTCATCATCGCGTTGAGCACGTAAAATACGGCTACAGCAACGACAGCAACCAGCAATGATCTGAGCCAGGTGGACATTCTCTCTAGACTTTCTCCTGAACGTTGGTTCCCAATAGCCCGGCAGGACGAAGCAGCAGCACGAGGATAAGGATCGCGAATGCGACCGCGTCACGATAGGTCGACGGAATGCCCACGTAACTGCCGTAGCCGACAACCAGCGTCTCAGCCGCTCCGATCAACAACCCGCCAAGCACAGCACCGGGAATGTTGCCGATGCCACCGAGCACGGCGGCGACGAAGGCCTTGAGCCCGGTCATGATGCCCATCAAGGGCTCGATCTTTGGATTATATTGTGCAGTCAGCACACCGCCGGCCGCGGCGAGAGCCGACCCGAGGGCAAACGTGAATGCGATGACGAAGTCCGTGTTTATTCCCATCAACTTCGCCGAATTGATGTTGAACGAGACCGCACGCATCGCCTTGCCAACCTTTGTTTTGAAGATGATCCATTGGAGCAAGACCATGAGCAGGATCGATACGACAAAGATCAGTATCTGCGAGGTCGAGATGGTCGCGCTGCCGAAGAGCGTGATGTTGTCAGACGGCAAAAGCTGCGGGAAGGAGCGCGGCGTTCCCGAAAAAATGAAAACGAACAGATACTCGATCAACAGCGACATGCCTATCGCCGTGATGAGCGTCGTCATCTTGGAAAAGCGGCGCACGGGCCGATACGCGAAACGCTCTATCGCCATGCCGAGAGCAGCGGCGATCGCCATTGACCCAAGAAGCGTTATGCCAAATCCGAGGGCCGATGGTTCCGCGGCAAACCCGAGCGACGTCGCGAGTATAAAGCCCGCGTAAGCGCCGACCATGTAGATGTCGCCGTGGGCAAAATTGATAAGACGCAGAATGCCGTAGACCATCGTATAGCCCAGGGCGATCAGCGCGTATATCGATCCGATGGTCAGGCCATTGATCAGTTGTTGAACAAATGTGTCCATAGACTGTCAGTCCAAGGTCCCTAATCCAAAGCCCAAAGCTGATAGCTTTGGGCCCTGAACTTTGGACTTGGGACTCACTTTGTCGCGTTGGCGTTTGTATTCGCGGGAGCGGTGTTCGATGCGGTCGTGTTCGCTGCCGTATTTGCGTTTACGGCAGCGTTGGCCGCCGTCGACGTGGAGGCTGCGCCCTCCGGAGCGATCGTTTCCTTAAACTTAAAGGTGCTGCTGGCCGGATCAAGCTCCAGAACGACAGCCGGTTTGACAGCGTTGCGGCCGGCGTCGAGACTGATCGTTCCGGTCACCCCGGCAAAACCCTTGGTCGCATTGATCGCGTCTTTAAGCTTCGCCGGATCTGCGCCGCCCGCCCGCTTGATCGCGTCGGCAAGCACCTTGGCAGCGTCGTACGCGAGAGCCGCAAGGGAATCCGGCTCCACACCGAATTTTGCCTTGAAGGCTTTGACGAAATTCTGGATCTCCGGTGCCGGGTTCTGGGCCGAGTAATGATTCGAAATGAACGTGTTCTTAAGCGACGCCCCGCCGAGCTTCCACAGCTCGGGCGAATCCCAACCGTCGCCGCCGAGCAGCGGCATATTCATATCAAGCTCACGAGCCTGCTTGGCGATGATGCCGACCTGGCCGTAGTAGCCCGGAACGTAGATCACGTCAGGTTTAAGATCCCGGATCTTTGTGAGCTGGCCCTTAAAGTCGGGGTCAGTCTGTGTATAAGCCTCTTTTGCGATGACCTTGCCGCCGAGCTTGGTAAATTCTTCCTCAAAAAATTGTGTCAAGCCCTTGCTGTAGTCCGAGTTTACATCGCCGAGTATCGCTGCAGTCTTTGCCTTGAGGGTGTTTGACGCGAATTTGGCCATCACGGAACCCTGGAAAGGGTCGATAAAGCATACCCGCGAGATATAGTCACCGACCTCAGTGACCTTCGGATTGGTCGAGGAGGGCGTGATCATCGGGATCTTGGCCTCCTGGGCGACAGGGGCCGCAGCAAGACTGTTGGTCGACGCAACCTCGCCAAGGACCGCTTGCACCTTGTCCTGGTTGATCAGCTTGGAAACTACTGTCTTAGCCTGTTCCGGACGGCCCTGGTCGTCCTCGATCACAAGCTCGATCTTCTTTCCATTAACGCCGCCGGCGGCATTTATCTCCTCGACCGCCAGCTCAATGCCATTCTTGGTCGACTGGCCAAAACTTGATGTCTGGCCCGTCAGGTCACCGTAAACGCCCACCCTTATGGTGTCGCCGCCCGTCGAACCGGTCGTTGGCCCGCCCTTTTGGACACAAGCAAAAGTCAGGAAAATCGAAAAGATCAAACCTATGGTCAAAAACGCTCTGGTCATATAAACCTACACCTCACGAATTGGCTTAGCCATTTTTAGATAGAATAATACCGCACGCTCCGCTGATACGTAGCCGCCCACGAAAAGGTTCGAGCCGCTGGCATGTTCCCGGATGTGCGTCTTTTCAGGCAGAGCCATTATACCCGATTCGGACGGCATGTCGAGCATCGTCTGCTAATGCCGGCACGCATCTTGGGTTTTGCCCCCGGCGAGATATTCGCAGGTGATATTATACGTTTATTCGCAAAACTGTCGAACCATAGGTTGTGCTGCTGGCCGGTAGGTCAGGTTTCCGAAACAAATGAAAACAGCGCTTAAAAGGCTGACGATGGCCATACTTGTCGCACTGGCGGCGCTTCAGATCCCATTTATCTACCGCAGGGCAGGTTTTTCGAAGCTTGCGCAAAAAGTGGCCGAATTGAAAGCGGTCTCCGCAGCATCTGTCCGACAGCCGGATGGATTTAGCGAATATCTGGGCGTTTTTCATGTACATTCCAGCCTGGGCGGCCACAGCAACGGGTCATTCGAAGAACTCGTCACGGCAGCAAACGACACCGGCCTGGATTTTGTGATAATGACCGAGCACTGGTCAGGGATCGTCGACACGGCCGCCCTTTCACCCGACGGGCCGCACGGAAGGACGCTCTTTGTCGCCGGGAACGAGGTCGATACAGCTAACGAAAGCGACCGTTTGCTTACTGTGCCGGGCGATCCCAACGACGGCCTTAGAAACCTCGACACTCACAACCTGATCCGTACGATACGCTCCGAGGACCGGCTCGCCGTCGTGCCCTATCCCGAAAGGTTCAGTTCGTGGGATTCGGATTTCGACGGCATCGAGGTCTTTAGCCTTCATACCAACGCGCAGGAAGTGAGCCGTCTTACGGCTGTGCTAGATATCCTGTGGTCCTTTCCTTCATATCCCGAACAGGTGCTAATGCACTATTTCGCCCGACCTGACGAGAACCTGAAGAAGTTTGACGAAGTGGCCGCGCGACGAAGGGTATCTCTTACAGCGGGGGCAGACGCACATTCAAATATCGGAGTTCACCTTTTCGGCGACGACGCGGGCAATAAATTGTTCAGCTTTAAGCTTGATGAATATTCGACGATCTTTCGCCTTGTACGGCAGCATATACTCCTGCCGGCAGGCGAAGAATTCGATCGCGAAGCCCTGCTTAGGGCGCTTAAGGGTGGGCATTCGTTCATTGGTCTCGACGCGATCGCTGATACGAAAGGATTTCGGTTCGGGACCCCGGACGGCCGCTTAACTATGGGCGACGAAACTACTTTTTCAGCGGTCACGCCAATCCAATTGCGCGCCAGCGTGCCAATACCCGGCAGGTTAGTCGTTTACAGGAACGGAGAATTGTTTCTCGAGACCGATCGAAGCCATCAGATAGAGATGGAACCGACATCGCCGGGGGCATATCGCGTCGAGGTCTATCTGGATGACCTAGGGCCGCCCTTCGATAAAATGCCGTGGATAATCTCTAATCCGATCTTCGTAAGGCCGGGAGATTAGTCCGGTGGGGCAAACGCTACCACGGCGCAAATCATCATAGAATCGAATTGAAGATCAGCGGATCAGGCAAAATTAGGGAATGACCAATTTTATCAATAGGACGATATTTTTCGGCGGGCTGATCGCCGTTTTTGCGGCCATGGCCTTTGGCCAGGTGACGCGGGCCCCGTTTGACGTAACGAACTACACAATGGACGTTACGATCAGCCCGGAGGAACGTAAACTTACGGCAACGGTCGATGTCGCGTTTACACCGCTCGAAGATACGCGTTCCGTCTCATTCGAATTGAACGGCTCGCTAAAGGTCGATTCGATCACGCGTGTAGACCGGCCAACCATTCCAGCGCCCGCCGTGGGGAAGACATCCGTAAAAACGGCGCCTGCGGCGTCGGCTGCCACGATAACATTCGTGCAGGACCAGACAAATAGTTCCGACCTCGGGCCGCACGTTCGGATCGATCTGGGATCTGACGTCCCAAAGGGCACGCCTGTCGTCCTTCGATTTAAATACAGCGGAGTGCTTGATACCGCCGCCGGCGGGCCGCTGCTGAACAAGCGTCTGGCGGGCGTGGGTGAGACCGTCGGATACCTGATGTATGCCTCGCGATGGTTTCCCTTTCATGAGTACGCCTCAGACACCGCCACATCGGACATCACGCTGAATCTGCCGCCCGGCTACACGGCCGCGGGGAATGGTGAGCAGGCGCCGGTCACGACAGGATCGAAGTTTCGCTTTACACAATCGACACCTGCGTTGACAGGCAACATCGTTTACGGCCGCTATACACCCAGGGCGCTTCGTTACGAGGACTACGAGCTGCACTTCTTGGCGAAACCAGGCAATGACGAAAAGATCGCCGCCTATGGCGAGACGCTGGGGAAGGCATTGGCAAACTACACGCGCCGGTTTGGAACGCCGGCAAGCGGCAAGCGTCTCGTCGTCGCTCAGATCGATGACGAAAGTCTCGAATTCTATTCGGGCCCCGGGATCCTATTTATCGGCAACCGCCAGTTTGAAGAAGGGCGCGAGGCGACTCATGCCCGGCTTCAGCGTGAAGCGGCGTATCAGTGGTGGGGCCACACGGTAGGGCTGAAAACGTTCGACGACGCGTGGCTTTCGCAGGGGCTTGCCGAGTATTCGGCTTTCTCGCTTAGAGAATCGGAGACCGAGGCTGCGAAGCTCGATTCGCTTCGCCGCGAGCTTCTCGAGAAGGCCTTAACATTTGAACAAACTGTCTCCATCTTACGCGCGCCTGCAAACCTTGACGACTCGAGCGTTGGGTATCAGTACATCATGTACGCCAAGGGTGCGTTCGTCTTTAAGCTGCTGCGCGATACGCTGGGCCAGGCGAAATTCGATCAGCTCCTGCGTACGTTTTTACTTGAGTATCGCGGCAAGAATGCGTCCATCGACGACTTTGAAAAGCTTACATCCCGTATCGCCGGCGAGCCGATGCGGTACTTTTTTGCCCGCTGGGTCGAGTCGACGGGCGTGCCTGAATTTTCGAGTGATTATCTGATCATCCGCACACGCGGCGGCAAGTTCATTGCCCGCGGGACGGTCAAGCAAAATTATGACAACCTTCGACTCCCTGTTGAGGTCCAGCTTAGATACGAAGGCGAGGGTGGATCAAAGACCGAGACGGTCCAAATGGACGAGTCGAGCGCGGATTTTAACATCGAGTCCACCGGAAAGCCTATCGCTGTCATCATCGATCCCGGCTATAAGCTTCTTCGCATTTCGCCCGACCTTCGCGTTTCGTCTATCGCCCGCCGGGGCATCGAGCAATTCAAGGAGGGCAACTATCCGGAGGCCCAGCAGCAGTTTGAGGAGGCTTTGAAGCTCGACCGGTCAAATTCGTGGATCTACTATCACCTGGGCCTGCTTTTTCTGGACCAGCGAAATTACGATATGGCGATCGATAACTTCAAGGCCGTGCACACTGGCAGCGTCAATCCTGCGTGGCTCGGCGTCTGGGCCGACATTAAAATGGGTAATGCTTACGACGCAAAGGGCGACCGTACGCGTGCCGTCGCAGCTTACAAGCGTGCCGAGGCCTCAGGCGACAACTACGACCAGGCCCAGGAAGCCGTCAAACGCTACATGGCCACACCATACGATCCGAAAGAGAAACAGACGACCGCGGCGAGATAAAAAGCCCCAGCACCAAAAGTACGTGCACGAAAAAAGAGGCCCTTGCGGGCCTCTTTTAGTTTCAGTCGTGCTTTGACCTAAACGGCCCTCGGGCCGAAAGCAATACCAACTAGAAGTTGAATCGAAAGCCGAACTGCACCTGTCTGTTCGTCCCAAGGCCGATCGTGCGGCCGACGGTTGAGCGGAGCAGGCCAAATGTTGAGCCCGCCGCACCCTGCGTGTAGGCCTGGCCCGGTTGAACAGTGTTCGAACTGGTTGCCGAGTAGGTCGTACAGGCACCACTTGACACCACGCACGATAGGTTCGGCAATGCATTGTTAAGCGTAACTGACGGATTCGCGAAATTCGTCGTGTTGAAAATGTTGAAGATCTCAGCCCGTACCTGGAAGCTCATAGTTTCACGAAAGCGAATACGTTTACCGATCGTTAGGTCGACCTGTCTGAAGGTCGGGCCTGAGAGTTGGTTACGGCCGAGATCTCCCCAAGTGCCGGGTGTTGGAACGGAGAAAGCTGCGGGATTGATAAAACCCAAGCCGTTACCGCCCGCGTAAGGATCAACGCCGGGCACCAGATCCGGCCGACGGACGTTACGCGAGTTGCCGCCGCCAGGCGTGTTGATCACCGCGGCAAAACCGGTGGGCAGGGCCGGGAAGCCCGACCCGAATGACGGCAGATTTGCGGTGAACCCATTGGCAAAGAACCCGCCCGACCCGTTAGGGCAGCCCGCAGCGAGTTGACACTGAACGACAACATCGGGACGCACGACGAGCACCTCGACGGGCACGCCGCTGCGGGCATTCATGATGCCTCCAACCTCCCAACCACCCAGGAAAGCATTGCCGGCACCACCAAGGTCCCAGCGTTTTCCTTTGCCGAACGGTAGTTCGTACAAACCGCTTAGGTTAAACGTGTGACGCACGTCAAAGTTGTTGCGTCCGCGGTCGGCCTCAAAGTTGTCCAATTGAGCGCTGGTACGTGCTTCGTTAGAACCGGCAGTGGTTCCTTCACTCTTGGCAAACGTGTACTGCATATTCATCGTGAGGCCGGTCCGGTAGCTTCGCTGCAGTGATACCTGCAAGGCGTTGTAGCTGTCGTCGCCGCCCGAGGTCTTGTAGTCGACCTCGGCGTACGGATTTGTGACGCTCGTTCCGTTCACAACACTAAATTCACGGACGGTTGTAACACCGATAACCTGGCCGGACGCATTCGTGCGGTTAACGACCCCGACCCCGGTAGGGATGTTTGTCCCGCTCACGATCGTCGCGGCACCGGGCAAGATCTTATTGGCAACACTGCGAAGGAATAGATTGCGTCCCTGGCTACCGACGTAGGCTATCGTAGACGTCAGGTCGTAAGGAAGCTGCTGCTGCCACGAGAAGCTGTATTGGTAGATCCTCTCAGGTATTTGGTAATTCGAAGAATAGGCACGCGGCTGGTAGTTGCGGCTGTTCGGATTGTTATTAAAGTTTTCGACGATCCCCGGAATATTTGCGGGGAAGGCGAGCAGAGGACCTGACGTGATCGTCGAGCTGATACGGTCGCTTTCTATCGGCTGGATCTGGTCCTCGGTCTGACCCGGACCGTAATAAATACCAAAGCCGCCACGGAATACGGTTCGCCCGCCCGAGAAGAAGCCCGTTCCTCGCTGATCGGGTGACCATGTAAGCGCAACGCGCGGGCCAAAGTTGGCTTTGGACGACTTGAATGCCGCCTCATTGGACGGACGCAGTGTGCCGTTCTCGATACTGAAGAGTACCTGCAGATCATTGGCCTCACGCAGCGGCGTGTAGTACTCGTACCTCAGGCCGTAGCTAAAGGTCAGGCCGGGACGAAGTTTCCATTCGTCCTGGGCATAAGCAATGTAGTATTCCTGCTTGGCGAAGCGCTCGCCGGCCGCACCCCCGTTGAACGGGCTCGGCGCACTCACGTCGCCGAGATACTGGACCGATGTCGGCGTGTTTGCGAGGAACGCTGCCAGGTTCGAGAATGTGTATGTCGTGCCGCCGAGGCGATCCGTCTTCATGCGGATCATGCGGAACTCGCCGCCGAACTTGGCATTGTGGTTGCCCTTGATCCAATTAAGGCTATCTATTAAACCGAGCGAGTATGGCCGATAAGGCTGACCGCGGCCGTTGGTTGCGGAATTTGCACGCACGAGGCCGCCCGGGATCGAGATACCCGACGAAGCTCCCTGACCTGCGATGCCGGTATTCGCGACGCTTCCTGAGATGTTCAATGTAATCGCCGAGAAGTCGAGCCCCCCAACCGTCGGGGCGACACCATTTATGCTAGTGTTAGCGGCGTTGTACCCTACCTTGAATTCGTGAATAAGGGTACCTGAGCTGTTCAGGATCGACTGTAAGCCGGCAACGCCGTTCTGCGGGACAGCCTTAATGTTGACCACACGTCCGGAAATTCCCTCGGGCGAGATATCGGTACCGGAATCACGGAAGAACCTGAAATAACTCTTGTGGTTCCGGTTCATTTGATAATCGAACCGCACGGCAAACGCTTTTTCGTCTGTCGCCTGATCGGCCTGGAGTTGGAGGATCTCAAAGCCGTTGACGGTCGTAGCCCCCGGAACCAATACTGCTTCCGGCGAACGAAAGGCGGCGATATAGGGCTGGATCGCAGGATTGACTGGGGTCGAAGTACCGGGTATTAGCGCTCCCGGTTGCGCGAGCGAAAGGCTCGGTGCTGCCTCGACAAAGTTCAGCCCGTAACGGCCGCGATACTGCTCGTAACTGCCGAAGAAGAAGAGCTTGTTCTTAACGATCGGGCCACCGATGGCGCCGCCGAACTGGTCGAGCTGCAGCTTGCTCTTGGGGAGCCCGTTCTGGGCCTCAAAGTAGTTGCGTGAGTCCAGGGCATCGCGCCGCAGATACTCGAATACCGAGCCGTGAAACTGATTGCCGCCCGATTTGGTAACGACGCTGACCTGGCCGCCGGTGCCCGTGCCAAATTCAGCCGGGAAATTGTTAGAATCTACGCGAAATTCCTGCACGTTCTCGAGTGATGACTGTAGTCGGAATGGTGACGGCACCTCGCCGTTCAGATTGCCGGGCGAGGCATCGATGATCGCGGTCCCTTCTACGCCGTCATACCGGATGACGTTTTGCTGGTTTGCGCGCCCCGAAAACCTGATGTCCGAGAAAGTTCCGGTGCCGCTGTTCACACCGCCGGGCGCCTGGAGATAGAGCTGTGATAATTGGCGTCCATTCACCGGCAGGCCCTCCACTTCACGCGTGTTTACATTCGCACTCATCGAGGCTGAAGACGTATTGAGGAGGAAGTCCTCGCCGGCAGCGATATCGACGGAGACGGCGACCCCTTTAGCTCCCAGCGTCAGATCAACCCCCTTTTGTTCGCCAACCTGCAGCACGACGCCGCGTTTGTTAGCGGTCTCGAAGCTTTCTGACGACGCCGAGATCGTATAGAGCGCGGGCTTTAGGCCGACGACGCGGTAGCTGCCGCCGTTGTCGGTAGTCACCGTCCGTGCCTCGCCGGTCTGTTCGTTCGTGACGGTGACATGGGCACCAGGGATCGCGGCACCATTAGCATCAACGACAGTACCTGTGACGCGAGCCTGATCGTTCTGGGCAACGACGACCGCACAAAGACAAATAAGTGAGATCAGTATTACAACTAGGTTTCGTGTGAGTTTCACGAGATTCATTTTGACTCCTGTAAATATAAGGTCGGCATACACGGCGGCGATCCGCAATGCTGCCAAACAGCGAAGAGATCTTTAAAAATTTCTCGGTAGCAAACCCTAGCCTATGTGGGGCTCGTTAACGCGAAGTAACAGGTAGGTTAAATGAATGTTAATTGTGGGGACCGACGGAGTATTCCCAACCTTCCGGTGCCAACCAGTGCGAGTCGGCTCGCTGAAGATAGTTTCCAGAAAAAACTGTCGACTAAATAATCGTCGTCACGATCTCGCGAATACTTCGCTGCAGCTCGCGGTCGTCGGTTATCGGTGCGCAGATGGCCGTTTCAGCAGCGGCGATCGGCGTTATGCCTTCAGCGATCATTTGGGCGGCGTAGATGAGCAGACGTGTTGAAACGCCCTCTTCGAGGCCGTGGCCTCGAAGGTTGCGGACCTTTTGTCCGATCTTGACTAGATCGCCGGCTGTGGATTCGTCAACACCGCCCTCCTTAGCGACGATCTTCGTCTCCGCCTCGGCGTCAGGATAGTCGAATTCCATGGCTACGAAGCGCTGACGCGTCGACTGCTTCAGATCCTTAAGGATCGACTGATAGCCGGGATTGTAACTCACGACGAGCATAAAATCATCAGGAGCATCGAGCACCGTTCCGCGTTTTTCTATCGGCAGCCGGCGGCGGTCATCTGTCAGCGGATGAATGATAACGACGGTGTCCTTGCGGGCCTCCACGACCTCGTCGAGGTAACAGATCGCACCTGCTCGGACCGCGGCTGTCAGCGGTCCATCGTGCCAAACGGTCTCTTCTCCCTCGAGCAGGAACCGGCCGACGAGGTCAGTCGAGGAAAGGTCCTCATGGCAAGCGACCGTGATGAGCGGTCGTTTCAAACGGTGAGCCATGTATTCGACAAAGCGCGTCTTGCCGCAGCCTGTCGGGCCTTTGAGCATCGCAGGAAGTTTTGCGGCATACGCTGCCTCGAACAACTCGACCTCGTTCTTGATGGGCAAATAGAACGGCTCGGCCTTGACCTTGTATTTCTCGACGGCAAGTTCCATGTCTTTAGTTATATTAAAGGTGATGCTCTCTATCATCCAAGCTGAGACCTCCGGCGACATCGAGAATGCACGTACACTGTTCCGCGAATACGAGTCGTGGCTCGGCCTTGACCTGTGTTTTCAGGGCTTTGAGGATGAGCTCGCAAACTTGCCGGGAAAGTACGCCATGCCCGAAGGCCGTTTGTTTCTCGCCTATTCCGGCAGCGAGTTGGCAGGATGCATCGCGATGAGAAAGCTCGATGACGGTATCTGCGAGATGAAGCGGCTATTCGTCCGAGACGGTTTCCGGGGACAGCGTATTGGGGTCGAGTTGATCGAGCGGTTGATCGCCGATGCCCGCGAGACCGGCTACAAAAGGATGCGGCTCGACACATTCCCGCCCAAAATGGGCAAAGCCGTGAGCCTTTACGAGGCTCACGGCTTTGTTACGATCGCGGCGTATTACGACAATCCTAACGCCGGCATTCTGTTTATGGAACTCGTCCTCTAGGCGTATTGCCCTCCGCCGAAGCCATATTCCGTCGGCGGCGGCGGTGCCATATTGAACGGTTTTGCCGTGTCCGGAAATACCATTCGATAAACAAAAGCTCCTGACAGGAACCATACAGGTATGGACACCAGGAATACACCGATACAGATCATTAGCACGCCCAACAGCATCACTAATGAGCAGAGGATCATGAAAACGAACAGCCCGCCGAGGTTATTCATCGCGGCCTGAACGCTTAATTTGATCGCCTCGCCCGGCCCAAGGTCATACTCCATTACGAGCGGTATCGCGAAGAAGAAGGCTGCCCACCACAAGAAGCCGATCACGACAAAAACGATCGCGACTACCAAAACGATGATCGTAATTCCACCGCCGAGCGCGAGGTCACTTGACGATGCCTGAAAGAAGTCAAGGCCGCGTCCTCGACCGCCGTCCAGTGCCGAACCGCCGATCTGAAGGGCATATTGCAGCACCTGCGCAACGATGCCCGGGATCGACTGCAGCAACCCAATGATCATCAGCGGCATGAACTTCTCAAACCCCTTGAACATCATCCCGAAATCGACCGGTTCGCCACGCATATCCCGGAGGGCAACGTAGTAAACGCCGCCCATTACCGGGCCGATCAGCACAAAGTTGAGACACGGGATACACGCGATGAAGACATATGCCAGCAGAGCGATGCCGAGAAACATTCCGTAGTTTCTTTTCAGCATTTCCCATGCGCCGCTAATCGCCTCGCCGGGGCTGATCGCACCACTGTGGAATTCGATATTATTCATCCCTGACCTCCGATCATTGTGCTGGCTTGCGGGGCATTTTGTCGTCCATCATCGCGGCCTGATAAACAAACGACGCAAGGATAACAGCCATCTGCTTCATATCGTCGGCCTGGATCCGGTCAAAAACATCCATATTCGAGTGGTGCGTACGTGTATTATATTCGACAGGGTCCTGTATGAACTGGAAACCGGGCAGTCCGATAGCATCAAATGCTAGGTGGTCCGTTCCGCCCGTATTCGCGAGCGTCAAGGTGTTTGCGCTCATGTCCTTGTCCGCAGAAAACCATTTTGCGTCATTGAACGGCTCAAGCCAATTGCGAAAGATCGGCCGCACGGCCTCATTGCCCTGCATGTAAACACCGCGGATCTTGCCTGTGCCGTTGTCGATATTGAAATAGGCCGAGAATTTTTCGTAGGCAGGCAACTTGGTCAACGGCAAGTCGGCCTGTCCGCCGCGGAACACCGGGGTTATTCCGTCTCCCCGATAGCCAAAATGCTGCTTTACATAAGCTCGCGAACCTAGCAGGCCCTGCTCTTCGCCTGACCACAGAGCGATTCGAATGGTACGCCGCGGTTTAAGGCCCGATGCCTGAAGGATACGCACCGCCTCCATCATAACAGCACAGCCGGCAGCGTTATCCGTCGCACCTGTGCCCGCGTGCCACGAATCGAGGTGGCCGCCCAGCATCACGACCTCATCGGCTTTATCAGTTCCGGGTATCTCGGCGATGGTGTTGTAAGCATTCGGGTCCGTGTCCTGAAATTCCACGGCAATATCGATCGTCGCGGTCGGTTTTTCACCGGCGTCGATCATTCTCGAGAGCCTGTTGAAGTGTTCCGGGGTAACCGAGAGCTGCACGGGCACGACAGCGTCTTTCGTTCTGACATTGACCGGAGTTTGCCCGGGCGTCGCCGCTGCGGGCTGGACGGCAGAAGCTCCCTGAACGAAAACCGTACCACCGTCTCCGCGAAAGGACGTATCGATCAAAATGGCCGCGCCCTCTTCGTGAAGAAATCGGAACCGCTGAGCGGCAAATTGTGCCTGTTGCTGAAACTGGTTAAATGCCCGCGGCCTAATGGCCGCAGGGTCAGGTGCATTCGCCAACGAGAGCAGCTCTGCCTCGGTCAGGCGTTTTCCCGGGGCTTCCATCAGGGCGCCCAGCTCGCGCATCTGGCCCACGAGGACGATCTTGCCTTTGAGCTTTCCCTTGTATTGCTCGAGTTCGGCTACGGTGGTCGCCCGGAAGTTCACGACCTCTGCGGTGTAGGCCGATGCGGCCGACCCATTCGCTTTTCCCGTTAAGGTATCAGTCCCGGGAGACCAAGCCTTGGGATATGCGATAAGCGGAAACGCTGTTGGAGCATCGACCATTGCGTATGACCGCTTCAGCGTCCAACCTCGCCCGAAAGGGCCCCAAGGCTCGAGATGGGCATTCTGCAGGCCCCATTTTCCCAGGGTATCCCGCGTCCACTCGTTTGCTCGCTTCATTCCCGGGCTGCCGGTCAGACGTGGCCCGATCACATCAGTCATGTACATGAGCGTCGGCATGACCTGGGATCGGTTCATGCCCTCGTCCTTGATCTTGTCGAGAACTTCCTTCGGCGCGGAATAAGCGGCGGACTGCGCAAGTCCTAGGCTCGGTATCAATAAAGCGCAGATAAACGCTGTAGGTAATAGCTTGCGAAACATCATTTTTTTCTCCTGAAATATCTCGAGAACTGGTATACGGAAAGCTATTTATACCACAACCGGCGCAAATGGTTTCAAATCGGCACGGCAGAATTGAACGGCTGCATTCAAAACAAAAGGGCCGATCGCTACCGGCCCTCGCATAAACAAAATTCGGCTCGTATTAGTGGATCACAATACCGAAGCCAAAGCGGAAGTTATTCAGACGACGGCCGTCGATCGAGAAATCCTCGAACGTGCGCTCGCCTAGCCAGATGGGATTCCAGTCAACCTGGATAATGCGAATGTCGATACGTTTGCCGGCGTGGATGTCAATGCCGCCGCCGACCGCCATCGCGAAGCTGTTCGTCGACTCGCTAAAGTCAAACGACGTGGTCGTGCCGCCGCCTTTGCCGTCAGTGTCAGGGTCGAAGAACGTACCGTCGCCTGAAAGCTTGTGACGAGCCAGGCCGCCCAGAACGTGAGCGAACGGCCGAACCCTTGAGCCTTCTTTCTTATTGTTTTTGAACTGCAGCCCGCCGAGGAACTGCGTAAGCGTGAATTTCGCATTCAGCCTGTCCGTCGTACCGGCCGAAAAGCTCTCAGTTTTTCGGTGATGCGAAATATCGAATTTCGCTCCGACGTATTTATGGAAGTTGCCGGTTACAGAGCCCTCGAAGCCATGAGCGCCAACCGAATCGTCGAGCCCGTCAACATCAAAGTCGTCGTCGTCATCAAAGCCCGTGTCCATCCGCGCATGCGAATAACCAAGAAAGACCTCGGCCTTATTCTTTTCGTCCTGCGCGAAGACAGACATGCCGCCGACCGTTAAAAGAATTGCAGCGATGAGGCTGCTGATCAGATATCTCATATTTCTCCTATTTCTTGAAGTTTGATTTTCAGCGACTCCGTGATCCACAAGAGCTCTGAAAGCGAGAACCATTAACGCAGCCGCCCCTGGCACGGCCCAAACCGATTAAGCAACACAGAGGTTATCGCGCGAAAACTAAGTTTGTCAACGAATTTTTTTTGCAAAATTCTGTGCCGCGCGGGCATGCGGTACGGCCAGTTAGATAGTCGACCAGGTTAACGTATAGGCAGGCGGTACATTCTTGAGTACAAGCGGGCTGCGGCTCGATTTGCCGTAGCGTTTCAGATACTCACGAAGCTTTATGGCCGGCGGCAAAAAATAGCCGTGTGCGTACTGGAATAATCTCAGCTCACAACCCTCATCCATGAATTTTGAGATCTCGGTCAATACCGCCTCGGTCACCTCTTTGGGGAGAGAAACAAAGGGCAGGCAGCATATAAGATAACGCACCCTGCCGAGACCGAGGTCCTTGTGTATCGAGTAAGCGTCCGTCGCATTGGCCTCAATGATATTCAAATCGGGATAGTTCTTGTTGAGCGTTTTTACGAGGTTGCCGTCCAGCTCGATGCCGAGGTACGATTCACGGCTCGGGATAACGTCGCGCAGGAACCGCGTTATCGCCCCCGTGCCTACGCCAAGTTCAAGGACAATGTTGTCGTCATCGGGTGCGATGCCCTTAAGCATCTCGGCCGCGAGCTCAGGCGAGCTCGGCGCGATAGCGCCTACCTTGAGAGGATTTTTGAGAAAGGCCTGTAGGAATTGAAGGTTTTCGTTCATACGAACTCGTGACACCGAACATGAAGCCCGTTGAGATAAGGACCTAATTCCGCCGAAGTGACGAATGTAATTCTATAATCACGGTCCTCATTTTGGCAATACCGTTTGCCGCACTGTCGGCTATCCCGGAGGCTCGGGTTATTTAGCAGCTTTTGTGCTCCGGGCCTTGTTCGCACCCTTTGATCTTTTTGCAAACGCACCGGGCACCTCTGCCTCGATAAGTTTTTTAACGTCGTCCAGCGTCAGTTTCGCGGCATCGTCCGCCGTAGAACGTGTCCCGTCCGGCCGTCTGGGCATATTAATGATCTTTTTACCAAACTTGATGACCGGACCCCAGCGGGCGTTCTCGACCGAGATCTTTTCGTCGTCCCACCGGTGGATGTATCGATTGGATTCTTTTTCCCGTTTGGCGTCGATCAGCTCGTTCATCTCCGCCTGCGTGAGATTGGCAAAGTCATATCGTCGGGGCACGTTGATGAACATCCCGTCCCATTTGATAAATGGCCCGAATCGTCCTGTACCTTTTGTTATAGGTTTGCCGCCGTACTCGCCGACCGGAGCTTCAGCTTCTTGTTTGGCCTGGATGAACGCGATCGCTTTTTCCGTATCGATAGTAGCGAGGTCGGTCCCGCGAGGGACCGAGACGAATTCCTCGCCCCATTTGATATAAGGGCCATAACGGCCTACGCCCGCCGAGAGCTCTTTGCCCTCATATGTCCCCATTGTGCCCTGCAGCTTGAAGAGAGCAAGAGCCTCATCGAATGTTATGGTCTCGATGCTCTGCCCCGTCGGCACTTTCGCGAATTTCGGCTTTTCCTCCTGGTCGACGGTCCCGATCTGAATGATAGGCCCGTATCGTGCCATTCGCGCGATAACCGGCTTCCCTGACTCAGGATCTGTTCCGAGCACGCGTTCGGCCTTGACTCGCTCCGCCCGCTCTATGGTCTGGTCCACATCGCTCTTGAAAGGACCGTAGAACTCTTCGAGCATCGTGTGCCATTCGAGCTTTCCCTCGGCCACCTCGTCAAATTCTTCCTCTATCTTGGCCGTGAAGCCGTAATCCATGATCGGCTCGAAATGCTCTTTCAGAAAATCTGTGACCACGAGCCCGAGATCGGTCGGGAACAGCTTCGCTTTTTCTGCGCCGGTATTCTCAGTGTCTTCCCGCTTGGTTATCGAGTCATCCTTGAGGACCAGTATCCTGAACGGCCGCGGCGTACCTTCCTTGTCGCGTTTTTCAACATAGCCTCGCTTCAGGATGGTCGAGATGGTCGGTGCGTAGGTCGACGGGCGGCCGATGCCGAGTTCCTCTAATTTTTTCACGAGCGAGGCCTCCGTGTACCTGGGCTGTGCTCGACTAAAGCGCTCGGTTGCACGGAGTTCCTTTAGCGGCAAAAGCTGGCCTTCGGCCATCGGCGGCAGCAATCCGCCTGAGGTTTCCTCCTGCTCGTCCTCATCCTTGCCTTCCCGATAAACCTTCAAAAAGCCGTCGAATTTTATCACCTCGCCGGTCGCCGTGAGCTGTTCTTTATTTGTCGAGATCTCGATCTTTACAGTGGTTTTTTCAAGTTCGGCCTCGGCCATTTGCGAGGCGATCGTGCGTTTCCAGATCAGCTCGTAGAGCTTTTGCCATTCTTCGTCTCTCACCGACGTTGCTTTTGGGTCTGTCGGACGGATCGCTTCGTGAGCTTCCTGCGCGGACTCGTTCTTGTTTTTGAATTTACGGGATTGGTGATATCTGGCACCAAACATCTGCCCGATCGTCTGACCGATGTCGCTCATTGCCGTTTCGCTCAGGTTTACGCTGTCGGTACGCATATACGTTATATGCCCGTTCTCATACAGCTTCTGGGCGATCTGCATCGTCCTCGCTACACCGTAGCCCAGTTTGCGTGACGCCTCTTGCTGGAGCGTAGAGGTAGTAAAAGGCGGTGCCGGCGAACGCTTTCCCGGCCTGACACGGATATCGACGACCTTATAATCGGCTCCGATACAGCCCTGCAGGAATCTCTCGGCGTCCTCCGAGCTTTCCTGCTTTCGCCCCTCGGCCTTGAAAGTTACGGCTTTTCCGGTAATGTCGTCAGCCGTGAATAGCCCTTCGATCTTGAAATGGCTTTCCGGCCGAAAGGCGTTGATCTCCCGCTCACGATCGGCGATCAGCCGAACAGCAACGCTCTGCACGCGTCCGGCGCTCAGATTCTTATTGGCGGTGCTGATCTTTCGCCATAGGACAGGACTTAGTTCGAATCCAACGATGCGGTCGAGCACGCGACGCGCTTGCTGCGCCATCACGAGGTTCATATCCACTGTGCGAGGACTTCTGACCGCAGCCTCGATCGCCGGCTTAGTGATCTCGTGAAAAACGATGCGTTTTGTCGACCTCGGGTCGAGGCCTAAGACTTCACATAGATGCCAGCTGATCGCCTCGCCTTCGCGGTCCTCGTCAGTGGCGAGCCAGACCTCGTCCGATTTGCGGGCGAGCGACTTCAGTTGGTTGACTACCGTTTTCTTCTCGTCGGGAACTATGTAACGCGGCTCAAAGTCGTTCTCGATGTCGATACCCATTCCGGCCTTTTCGAGATCGCGAATATGGCCATAACAGCTATTGACCTGAAAATCCTCACCGAGGATCTTTTCGATCGTCTTTGCCTTTGCGGGGCTCTCAACTATTAATAGGTTCTTTGACATCTACTGGCGAACGACTTTCCTGCGTCGAAAAAAATGCGCCGGCCGCATAACTTTGCGCCGACGGTTAAGACTAGTAGCACCTCGTT
>CAZWSK010000004.1:37932-41902 GCA_964636445.1 uncultured Chloracidobacterium sp. | reverse complement strand
GAGGTCATTGAACGTGAAAGGCCGGCGACCGTGATGTTCGGAGGTGTGAATTATTACACAGGCCAGGCCTTTGATATGCGGGAAATTACGTCGGCGGGCCACCGCGCAGGAGCGATCGTCGGGTTCGATCTGGCCCATGCCGCGGGCAATATCGAGCTGCAAATGCACGATTGGGACGTGGATTTCGCGGCCTGGTGCTCGTACAAGTACTTGAATGCCGGACCTGGAGGGATCGCGGGTGTTTTTGTGCATGAAAGGCACGCTGATTGCGACAAAATACCTCGTTTCGCGGGTTGGTGGGGCCACGATAAGGCAACACGTTTTCAGATGGGGCCCGATTTCCACGTGCTGCGCGGGGCCGAGGGGTGGCAGCTTTCGAATCCGCCGATCCTGCAGATGGCTGCCTTAAGGGCGTCGCTTGAAATATTTGAAGAGGCCGGGATGACGGCCCTGGCGACAAAGTCGAGAAGACTGACGAGTTATCTCGAATCGCTATTAAGCGAGATCGATGACGAACGTATCTCGATCGTCACGCCGTCAGATCCAGCTCAGCGAGGGTGTCAATTGTCGATCCGCGTTGCCGGCGGTGACCGCGGGCTGCACGAGCGGTTGACTGCGAAGGGCGTATTCGCCGATTGGCGGGAGCCGGACGTGATCCGCGTGGCTCCGGTACCGCTTTACAACTCATTTTCTGATGTATCCAGATTTGTCGACATACTGCGAGCCGAGCTCGCAACAGGCCCATAACAAAAGATGATCCGAGCGACGATAAACGGAAGGACGGGTGAGTTTGCCGACGGCGTCACCATACTCGCGGCCGCAAAGGAACTAGGCATCGACATTCCAACCCTTTGCCACGATGACCGTCTTGATCCCGTTGGCGCGTGCCGCATGTGCCTCGTCGAGGTAAGAGGCACGGCGAGACAGGCGGTCTCCTGCACGACGCTTCTCGCGGATGGGGCAGAGATCCTGACGGATTCGGAACCTGTCGAGACTGCCCGCCGATGGAACCTGAGGATGCTCGCCGGCAATTATCCTGCAGAGGCCTTCGCTGCATTCCCTGACAAACCATTTCATAAACTCGCGCGCGAATACGGGCTTGAGAAAACGGACTTCAACGGCAACGTTTCCGTGCCGAAGGATGATTCGCACACCTACATCGGTGTCGATATGTCGCGGTGCATCAACTGCTACGCATGTGTGCGAATTTGCGCTGATGTTCAGGGGCAATTTGTGTGGCATGTGGTCGGAAGAGGCGAAGAATCACGCATAATTCCCGATTCCTTTGGGGCATTTCGGGACAGCACGTGCGTGTCCTGTGGGGCATGCGCGGACGCTTGCCCGTCCGGAGCGCTCGAGGACAAGAGCGTTCTTGAGAACGGATTCCCGACCGAATGGACAAAGACGACGTGCCCGTACTGCGGCACCGGCTGCGAGATGAAGGTCGGCACCCGCGGCGACCGTGTAGTCCAGGTCAGGCCGACGATGGATGCACCCGTGAATGCCGGCCACCTGTGCGTAAAAGGCCGTTATGCTCATGCCTTTATCGATGCCGAAGATCGCGTGACGGAACCGATGATCCGTGAGAATGGCGAGTGGAGAAAGGTGTCATGGCTCGAGGCGATCGACTACACGACGAAACGTTTACAGGATCTCATAACTCAGCACGGCCCTGAGAGCATTGCGGTCCTCGGCTCGGCCCGGGCGACGAACGAGGAAAATTATCTCGCGCAAAAATTCACCCGCGTCGTCCTCGGCACCAACAACGTGGACTGCTGCGCACGAGTCTGTCACACGCCCTCTGCTGCAGCTATGAAGATGATGATCGGCACCGGCGCTATGACCAATTCGTTTGACGACATAGAGTTGGCGAAAACGATCATTCTCTGCGGAGCCAATCCGAGCGAAAATCATCCTATCCCCGGCGCACGTATCAAGCAGGCGGTTTTAAAGCAAGGAACCAAGCTCATCGTCGTCGATCCGCGCGAGACCGAGCTCGCAAAGATCGCCGACGTCCACCTTCAGCTTCGCCCGGGCACGAACATTTTGATGTTCAATGCTCTCGCTCATGCGGTCATTGACGAGGGACTGACGGACGAGCATTTTATTTCCGAACGCGTCGAAGAGTTTGAGCAATTCAAGACCTTTGTCGCCGATTATTCGCCCGAGGCTGTTGCCGAACGCTGCGGTGTCGACGCGGAGCTTATTCGCAAAGCCGCCCGTATCTACGCTGCAAACAAACCGTCGATGGCGATGCACGGCCTAGGCATGACCGAGCACTTGCAGGGCACAGAAGGCGTGATGACCATCGTCAATCTCGCGCTCCTGACAGGCAATATCGGTAAGCCCGGAGCGGGAGTGAACCCGCTGCGGGGCCAAAATAATGTCCAGGGCTCAGCCCACATGGGCTGTGATCCCGGCATTCTGACTGGCTCGATCGCGGTCGAGGCAGGCCGCGAACTATTCGAAAGTGTGTGGCAGAGGCCCGTCCCCATCGCGGCGGGTTACAACCAGCTTCAGATGATCGATGCCGCACGCGATGGCAAGCTGAAAGCCCTATGGGCCATCGGCTACGATGTCTTCCTGTCGAACGCGAACGCGCACGA
Source organism: uncultured Chloracidobacterium sp. (assembly GCA_964636445.1). Classification (GTDB taxonomy): domain Bacteria; phylum Acidobacteriota; class Blastocatellia; order Pyrinomonadales; family Pyrinomonadaceae; genus OLB17. The sequence goes on along the minus strand of CAZWSK010000004.1, from coordinate 39,296 downwards.
AACGGAAAAAGCGTTTGCGAATATGGACCTGGTCATAATTCAGGACTTTTTTATGAATGAGACCGCCAAGCGGTTCGGCCACGCCTTTTTCCCCGTCACGACCTCATTTGAAAAGGACGGCACGTTTATGAACGGCGAGCGGCGCATTCAGCGTATCCGAAAAGCCGTGACGCCGCGGGGAAACTCTCGCTCAGACCTCGAGGTGATCTGCGATATGGGGCGTGCGATGGGCTTTGCGGATGACTTCGCCTTCGAGTCCGCTGAGGACGTCTGGAACGAGATCCGAGCCGTTTGGCCCGACGGTTATGGCATCACGTACGATCGTATCGACAAAGCCGGCATTCAGTGGCCGTGTCCCGATACCGATCATCCCGGCACTACGATCCTGCACGGCGAGTCGTTCTCAAACAGCAAGACAGCGGCGCTGAGGCGTATAAAATACAGGCCGACGAAAGAAGTGGTATCTGACGAGTTTCCGTTCCTGCTGACGACGGGCCGCGTGCTCGAACATTTTAATGCCGGGACGATGACGATGCGAACGCCGAATCACGACCTTCGGCCGACCGATCGTCTGATGATCTCGGCCACCGATTCGGGCCGCCTCGGAATTGCCGACGGCGAGACCGTTCGGCTTCGGAGCGCATACGGCGAAGCTACGCTTCCGGCCGAGGTCAGCCGAAAGGTGAAAGACGGTGAACTATTCGCATCGTTCCACGACCCGGCCGTTTTCCTCAATTACGCGACCGGCCCGACCCGCGACCGGTTCACTCTCGCTCCGGAATTCAAGGTCACGGCCGTCCGCGTCGAAAAGATCTGACGCCCGCTCCTCTTGGCTAACATCAGCCTCGTATGCTCAAATTGCGTTAACTTATGACGCAGGTTGCCATCATCGGCGCCGGGCTCGCGGGCTCGCTGCTCTCGATCTATCTCGCTAAACGCGGGATCGAGGTCGACGTGTACGAGGCACGCGGCGACATGCGTAATGAGAAGGTCGCCGCCGGCCGCTCCATCAACCTCGCTCTCTCGGACCGCGGCATCGCTGCTCTGCGCGAGGTCGGCATGGACGAATACATGCTCGCGGAGGCCGTGCCGATGTACGGCCGGATGATCCACTCGGTCACCGGCGAACAAAAACTGCTGCCGTACTCGGGCCGGCAGGGCGAATATATCAACTCCGTCTCGCGCTCCGGCCTCAACATCGCCCTGATGAACGAGGCCGAGAAGCATAGCGGCGTTCAATTTCATTTCAACTCGCGGGGAGCAGCGTTCGATTGCGCCACCGGAAAAGTTAAATTAGCGAACGGCGAAACGATCGCGGCTGACACCGTGATAGCCACCGACGGTGCCGGCTCCGTCATTCGCTC
>CAZWSK010000004.1:15764-37832 GCA_964636445.1 uncultured Chloracidobacterium sp. | reverse complement strand
CTGATGCCGACGCTGGTCGAGGATTTCTTTCACAATCCCACGGGCAATCTCGGAACGATCAAGTGCTGGCCATGGAATATCGGCGGCAAGTCTTTGCTTCTGGGCGACTCGGCTCACGCTGTGGTGCCGTTCTATGGCCAGGGTATGAACTGCGCCTTCGAAGATGTGCGCGTGCTCGATTCGCTGATAGAAAAACACGGCACGGACTGGGAGGCGGTCTACGACGAATACGGCGAGCTGCGAAAGGTCAACACCGACGCGATCGCGGATATGGCCGAGGAGAACTTCTACGAGATGCGCGACCGTGTTGCGGATCCGGTCTTTCAGCGGAAGCGCGAGCTTGAGACTAAGCTGGAGCAGACCTACCCGGACTATTTCTCGAAATACTCAATGGTGACCTTTCGCGAGGACCTTCCATATTCTGTTGCGAAGAAAAAGGGCAACGCGCAGGATGAGCTGCTCATGCGCATCTGCGCCGACGTCGAAAATGTCTCCGAGCTCGATCTAGCCGGGGTGTTGGAACGGCTTCGCACCGAAATAGGTTGAATCTCGCCGATTTCGCCCTTAGAATAGCGGTTGCTCAATTTCTAAAGTCGGAGGTATCTCACAATGCCCAACACAGCCGGAAGGCAGATGTTGAAAGTGGCCGGCGCCGCCGCGTTCATCGGCCCGGTGGTACTGCTCGTCTCAGACCTCGTGCATATCTTTGTCGGAATGGCGTTTCAATGGACCATCGGACTATTCCTGGCGATGATGTTCTTGTGCGCCGCAACGGTTGGATTCACTTGGCTCGCAGCGTCGCGGGCGGGGCTCATCGGGATCATCGGTGGCTGCTTTGCGTTCTTTGGCCTGATCGCTGGTGCCGGGATGCAGGCGCTCTTCCGCGTGCATGCCGTACTCGAGGAGCAAGGTGCTACCCAAGTCGTTACGCAGCTCAAGCAGACATTCAAACTGGTCGCCGCCACGCAGATGATCGGCCTCGCATGGCCGATCGGAGTATTTCTGCTGGCGATCGCCTCGCTGAAGGCGTGGCGAGGAGAATATGTCTTACCACTGCTGTTGGTGATCGGCGGCATATCCTTTCCGATCGGCCGCATAGCGGGCAGCGAGATCGCCGTCATCCTGAGCGGTGTTGTGTTCCTGATGGCGTACTGGATGATAGGCAGACGCCTATTCCAGGCCGCCGGAGAAGAATGAGCGAGTCTTCACGCAACGATCTAGTCGATATTTCGATCCCGCTCCGCTTCGACGGAGCGCAGCCGAACGCATTCGGTGCCGCGCCGGCCACGGCGATCGTTTTAGGCGATACGCGCACTGGATCGAGTGTGAACTATGCACAATACACGCTCACGCCGCATTGTAACGGGACGCACACCGAGTGCGTGGGGCACATCACGACCGAGCGGATCTACATCCGGGACTGCCTGCGCGATGTGCTCATGTCCGCGTTCCTGATCTCTGTCGAACCGGAGCTTAAAGGAGGCGGAGACCTGATCATCACTGCTGACGCGTTAAGGCAGGCGAATGTCGAGGCCGGGGGCGGCAGCGATGCCTTGATCGTCAGAACACTGCCGAATGACGAGAGTAAGCTCGAACGCCGCTATAGTTCGGACACTAGGCCGGCGTACTTTTCTGAGAGCGCGATCGAGTCAATACTCATATATGGCTTTACACATATGTTGACAGACCTCCCTTCGATCGACCGTATCGACGATGGCGGTAAATTATTGAATCACAAGATGTTCTGGGGATTTGATGCGACGTCCAATACATATGCGGCCTCGCGTATGTATTCTACAGTCACCGAAATGATCTACGTTCCTAGTAACGTTCAAGACGGCCGCTACACGCTTAACCTGCAGATCGCCCCGTTCCAGGCCGACGCCGCGCCGAGCCGTCCCATACTGATGCCGGCCTAGTCCGCAAGTGCGTGTTCGAGCGCTCCCTTGAGGGCCGGCTGCTCGAACTTAAAACCTGTGTCCTCCAGCCTCTTCGGCAAAACCTTTGTACTCGTGAGCAGCAGGGCGTCGCCCATTTCGCCCATAAGCATCGAGACCGCGAACTCCGGCAGCGGGATGAATGTCGGCCGGTAAAGCACCTCGCCCATCGTCTTGGTGAATTCCTCATTCGTCACGGGCTCAGGACTCACCGCATTCACCGCTCCTCGGATATTCTCGTTCTCGATGACGTAGTTGATCACCGCGACGTGGTCGTCGAGCGCGATCCAGCTCATCCACTGCTTGCCGCTTCCGACGACCCCGCCGACGCCCATCTTGAAAGGCAGCAGCATTGTCGCAAGGGCCCCGCCGTCCTTGGACAAAACGATGCCGGTCCTGAGCAGGACGGTCCGAACCCCGGCGTCCTCGGCCCGGCGAGCCTCGCCCTCCCACTCCTTTGCAACCTCGGCCAGAAAGCCATGACCTGCTGCAGATGACTCGTTGACCTCCTCGTCGCCTCGTTCGCCGTAGAAACCTATCGCGGAGGCAGCAACCAACACCTTCGGCCGATCTTTCAACTTCGAGATAGCGTCGACGACGCTTCGTGTGCCGAAAACGCGGCTGTCACGGATGGCCTTTTTCTTCTCGTCAGTCCACCGAAGGCCGCTCACGCTCTCTCCCGCCAGATGAACGACAGCGTCGATGCCCTCGAGGCGTTCAGCCTGAGCAAAGCCTTCGTCGACCGTCCACTGGATCTCATTGTCGGCCTTAGGCTCGCTTCGGGAAGCGAGCAGCATCTCATAGCCTTTGTCGGCAAACGACTTTTGCAGGGCTTTGCCGACGAGTCCGCTGGCACCGGTGATCAGGATCTTCATACTCTAGATTGTACGCCTAACGCCGCAGATCGTTCATCACGAAATCGACGAGCATATTGATCTCGCGGTCGGTCAGCATGTTGCGAAACGGCACCATGCCGTTGCCGCCGTTTGCGATGTGATCATGTATCTGTTGGGCCGTCGTGTATTTGTGTTCGCCCGACCGCAGGTTTGGAATGACGCGGCCGTCAGCGAGCGTCTTTCCCTCGGCCTCCGGGCCGTGACATATCGTGCAGTTCTGGCGGAAGAGAGCGGCCTCGTAGCGTTTGTCGTCCTTTATCGAGGTTCGTGTTTGCTGCGAGGCGGCACAGGCCGCGATGAACAGGCAGCCGCCGAGGAGAACGATGATCAGCTTTGCGTAAAACATCTAAGTAAAGTTTCACGCAACAAGAGGCTTAAAAGCAAAACGCCGCGATTCAGCCCGCCGCTTCTTCCTTCAGCGCTCGTTTGAAGATCTTGCCCGTGCCGCCGATGGGCAGGCTTTCCCGAAACTCGACATAGCGCGGATACTTGTTCGCAGCAAACTGCCCCTTGCACCAGTCGATGAACTCGGCGTCTGAGAGCTGTGCACCTTCTTTTAAGACAAGAAATGCCTTTACCTCTTCGCCCAATCGCTCGTCCTTCACACCAATTACCGCACATAGCGACACGGCCGGGTGCGTCATGATCACTTCTTCAAGCTCGCGCGGATAAACGTTGTAGCCGCCGCGCAGGATCATGTCCTTTTTGCGGTCCACGATGGCGAGGTAACCTTCCTCGTCCATGATGCCGATGTCGCCGGTGTGGAACCAGCCGCTGCGAAAGGCCTCGGCCGTCGCTTCGGGGCGTTTGTAATAGCCCTTCATAACGTTGGCGCCGCGAATCACGACCTCGCCGCGTTCACCGCGAGGCACCTCGTTGTCGTTATCGTCAAAACACTTTATATCGACGCCGTGAATAGGTTGGCCCACAGTTCCCGGCTTTGACGGCATTTCAAAATGGTTGAATGTCGCAAGCGGCGACGTCTCGCTCAGGCCGTAGCCCTCCATCACGCGCACGCCAAAGACCTCGCCGAACTCACGCATCACCTCGACAGGCATCGGTGCTCCGCCCGACGAACAGACCTTCATCGTGTCCTTGATGGAGCTGATGTCATAGCCCGTCTCGGCGACATATTTGAGCAGGGCCCAATACATCGTCGGTACGCCGACCCAGAAATTTACACGCTCGGCGACCATCGCGTCGAGCGTCGCTTTTGGCTCGAAGCGCGGCAGCAGAACGACGCGGTGGCCGGCGTACATCTGCGTATTCATCTGCACCGTCTGGCCTGTCGTGTGAAATAGCGGCAGGGTGATGAGGCACGTTTTCTGCTTCCCGTCGGTAAAATCGAGCATCGGGAGATGAACGAGGAACGTCGTCACGACGTTGCTGTAAAGATTAAAGTGCGTGAGTTCAGCACCTTTCGGCTGCCCCGTAGTACCTGAGGTATAAAGGATCGCGCAGGTGTCGTCGGGCGAGGTAGCGACTATCTCGAACGTCTCCGGCTTATCGAACGTTAACTGCGTCAGCGTCGGGTGGCCGTCGATCGGGCTCGAGCCCATTAGGTCTTTGGTCATAACGACCAAGTGCTCGCACGTCGGCACGGCGTCAAAGGCCTTCTTAACCGTCTCGGCGAGGGGCAGCTCGGGCGTTCCCTCAAAAACAAATATCGCCTTGGCATCGGAATCGGTGAGGTGATATTCGATCTCACGATGCGTGAACAGAACACCCAGCGGCACGACGGCAGCACCGGCCTTCATGATGCCGTAATAGACGATCGGGAAGAACGGCAGGTTTGGGCAGCTCAAGGCGACCTTGTCGCCGCGGCCAATGCCCATCTCGACGAGGGCGTTCGCGACGCGATTGGATAGTTTGTCGAGTTGGGCGTACGTCAGCCGGACGCTGTCCCAGACGATCGCTTCCTTGCCGGCCGCGAGGCGCGCGTGATGAGCGATCATTGAAGACAGATTTAGCGTTGTAGCAGAACTATGCATAGCCTTGACGCGACGAAAACTGTAAATAGGGATTTACGTGATTCTAGTCAAAGGCGCCTGCGGTGTCAAAAATCCATGGTTTCTGCCGCGGTTATCTGGCCGCCGAGACGCTGCACCGAGTGGTGTCGCCATTCCTCTCGAGTCTCTGGGAAATCGGTCCGGTAATGGCCGCCGCGCGACTCCTCGCGCCACAGGGCCGCGGTCGCGACGAGCTTGGCGAGAGTCACAAAATTCCTCGATGAGGTGCTCAAGTCCGCTGCTGCGATCTGCTCGAATTCACCCAACGCGCGCTCGAGTGACCCGCGGTCCCGCAGGATCCCTACGCGTTCCCACATTACGCGTTTCACACGTTTCCTGACGGCGGTGGACATAACGGAGCGGCCTGATGCTGTCGCGCCTTGGCCGGCTGTAGCGGTCGCCATCACGGTAACGTCCGACGCATCATCGAAGGCCGCGCTGCCGGCCCGTGCGCCGAATACGAGTCCCTCGAGCAGTGAGTTCGACGCCAACCTGTTAGCTCCATGAACGCCGGTGCACGTGACCTCGCCCGCCGCATACAGGCCGGGCAGTGTCGATCTGCCCCACAAGTCCGTGCGGATGCCGCCCATGCAGTAATGCGAGGCGGGCGACACAGGCAGGAGATCATTTGCGATGTCGAGTCCGTATGCCGAGCAGGTCTCGTAGATCTTCGGAAAACGCTCCTTCAAAAAACCGGCGTCCAGAGCCCGCATGTCGAGGAAAACGGTTCGCGTGCCTGTGCGGCGCATCTCTGCGACTATCGATCGGCTGACGATGTCACGCGGGGCGAGCTCGGCTCGCTCGTCATATCGAGGCATGAACCGTTCGCCGGCTTTGTTCCGCAGGATGCCGCCCTCGCCGCGCATTGCCTCGGAAAGCAGGAAGCGCGGTGCGTTCGGCAGGTTAAGTGCTGTAGGGTGGAATTGCACAAATTCCATATCAGCCATCTCGGCCCCGGCGAAATAGGCCATCGCCATACCGTCGCCTGTAGCGACCGGAGGATTTGTCGTGTGCTGATAGAGCTGACCTGCTCCGCCCGTGCAGAGAATGACCGCCTTGCCAAACATCTCTCGCGGGGCACGCAGTATCGGGTCAAGGTACGACACTCCGACGCATCGGCCATCGGAGACTATGAGTCTCTCGGTATTAGCAAACGGCGTCAGCGTGATCGTCCGTTCCGTCGCTGCACGTGCGATCAGGGCACGAACCAGCTCGGCACCTGTCGAATCGCCATGGGCGTGGAGAATGCGTCTGCGTGAATGCGCCGCTTCCTGAGTAAAGACAAGTTTCCCGCCCTCGCGGTCGAACTCAGTGCCCCAGTCGATAAGCTGCTTTATGTAGCGCGTGCCTTCGTTTACCAGCGTTTCAACGGCGGCCTCGTCGCAGAGGCCGGCGCCGGCGACGAGCGTGTCGCCCTCGTGCAGTCCAGCGTCGTCGTCCTCGGAGAGAACGACCGCAACGCCGCCCTGCGCGTACTCGGTGTTAGATTCGCTTGCTTTATCTTTTGTAAGGACCGCGACGCGTGCGCCTTTCGATGCTAGCTCGATCGAAGCGCGCAGGCCCGCGATGCCGCTGCCGATGACAATGAAATCCGTTTCGAAGGCCACTAAACAGACTTTACCAAACGAGACCGCAAAAGATGAGACGGCCCCGTGTACGCATTGCATACACGGGGCCAACTCTATCGAGATCTCCGGCCTAGGCGCCCGGGATCTTCAGTTCCTGTCCCGGATGGATCATATCGGGATCGCTGATGATGTCGCGGTTTGCCTCGTAGATGGCGTTCCATGAGACGCCGTACTTCTCGCCGATCTTGCTCAGGTTGTCGCCGGGCTCGACGGTGTAGGTATGGCCGCCTCCGCCGGCGTCGCCCGCACCGGTCGAGATGTTCAGCACGAGATCACCCGACCTGTAGTCGGGATCGATGCGGGAATACTCGTCCCATATCTGCTGCTTTGCCTCCTCGCTCGGCGCCATGCCGGTGATGTGCAAAACCCCGTCTCCCTCTGCCAGTTCATAGGTCGTTCCGTTTGAATTGGCGAGTTCGAGAAGTGTTTGATATTTCTCTTGTAATGACATATTTCCTCCTAAAACGGCCTATTTCTTTACAGTAAGGTTATTGATGACCTTCTTCGGCTTGGCCTCGTTCGCGGCCTGCATGGCCTTTGTCAGGGCCTCTTTCGATTCGACCTCACCGTTTAAGGTCACCTCGCCGTTGGTGGCGACCACCTTAATGTTATCGATGGATATTTTCTTCAGATTCTCGTTGATCTTTCCCTCGAGCATCTGGTCCTCACTTGGCGGCGGTGGCGGCGGCAGAGCCTTGAGCGTGGCGTTATTCGTCACTGATTTGATACCTTCCACGCCCTTGATCGCGGCTTCGGCCTTGTTCTTGACGGTGATGTCGGCGACCTCTCCCGTGAGCGTCGCGACGCCGTCTTTGACGGTTACGTTTACGCCGGCAACTTTCTCAGCCGCGAGCTTGTCGGTCGCCGCCTTTTGCAGGTCGGCGTCACTCTTGCCGCACGCGCTCATGAATAGCGCCGCGGCCAGCATTAGAATTGTCCAAAATTTGACTTTCATTTTTCCTCCTAAACTACTGGTATTAACCAAACAATAAGACCCCAGCACATATCCTGCAGGCGCAAACTCCACCCCGTCCGCGGGTTCAAGATCGGGCTTGCCGGATGGTCTTATATTGATTCAATTCCGCATAATGCGCAACCGCGACCGTTAGGCGAATACCGAGTCCGCGATCTGCCTCGCAAGGTCATATGACGTATAGCCTTTCCTGATCACGAAGTGCCAATCGGCGAGGCAGTATACCTTCTGCCGTTCGTTAAAGAGCTGCAGTGCCTTTTGCTTGTTGCGAGCGAGCGGACGGTCTTTACGGGAATGCGTTATGTTGAGCCAGCAGTGCTCGAAATCTGACTCGAGCCAGACCGTTGTAAAATCGTGCTTCCTCAAGAGTTCTCGATTCCGCGGGATCGTCCAAGTGCCGCCCCCAAGGCTCAGGATGCGTGCGTCCGATTCTAGTAGGAGCCTTTCGAGGCTTCGAGTCTCCATCTCGCGATACCGTTCGATGCCTTCTGCGTCGATGATCTCAGCGATCTTGCGGCCCTCACACTCCTCTGTGTAAAAGTCCAGATCGATACGCCGGCAGTGCAGCAGGTGCGCGAGGTGACGGGCGACGCTCGATTTCCCGACGCCCATGAAGCCCGTCAATGCGACCCGCTTTTCGCCGTTCATAGATAACTCTAGATTACGACACTACGCAGTACGTCAAAAAAACCGGGAAACGAGACATCAACGCACTCGGCCCCGAGGATCTCGGTCTCGCCGTCGGCTATCAGTCCGGCAACGGTCATCGCCATAGCGATGCGATGATCGCCAAAGGCGTCTACCCTGGCGCCGCGCAGGTCCGACCGCCCCACACGGAAACCGTCCTCATAGGCCTCAATATCCGCGCCCATGCGACGCAGATCCTCTTCAATGGCAGCGATCCGGTCCGACTCTTTTACACGCAGCTCCGCTGCATCGCGGACCTCCAGGCCGGCAGCAAGCCGTGTCCCCAGCACGGCCAAAACGGGCAATTCATCGATCAACGCGGCGGTTCGTCCACCTGAGATGGCGACCGGCCTCGCCACGCTACCGATCCCGCCGCGGATCCTGATGCTGCCTGCCGGCTCGTTGCACTGCAGGAGCCGATCGCTGACACCGATCGCGACCCCGGCCTCCTCTAACACTCCCAACACGGCGGTGCGCGTTGGATTTAGTCCGACTTTGTCGATCGCTACCTCAGATCCCTCAAAGCACGCCGCCGCGATCATATAGAACGCCGCCGAAGAGATATCTCCCGGCACAGAGACATCTCGTGCCGTGAGCGGCGCAGCTGCAGAAACAGAGATCTCACGCCCGTGTATCGAAATATCGCCGCCGAACCATTCGAGCAAACGTTCCGTGTGGTCGCGTGTCGCGAAGGGCTCTATGACCGTTGTGCGCCCGTCAGCAAACAGCCCCGCGAGAAGCACGCACGACTTTACCTGCGCTGAGGCGACGGGCATCTCGTATGTGATCGCGTTGAGCGGCGCCTTCCCGCGGACCGACAGTGGCGCATGGCCGTTGTTAGACGATATCTCAGCTCTCATCGCCTCAAGCGGCGTGATCATTCGCTCCATCGGCCGCCTCGACAGCGACTCGTCGCCTGTCAGGACGCTCTCGAACGCCTGTCCGGCCAGAATTCCCGCAAGCAGCCGCATCGTCGTCCCGCTGTTGCCGCAGTCGAGCGGCCCTGCCGGCGGACGTAAGCCGCCTGGCCCGACGCCCTTGATAACGACGCGGCTGCCGGCGTGCTCGACGCCGACACCTAGTGCGGTGAGGCAGCCGAGAGTCGCCCGGCAGTCAGCACTCGACGAGTAATTCTCTATGACGGTCGTGCCATCGGCTATCGCGGCGAACAGCGCCGCGCGGTGTGAGATGGATTTGTCGCCCGGCAGGCTGACCGTGCCTCGAATGCCCCGGGCTGATGCGACCTTCATCGATAGAATCTTGACAGAAATCGCCTGAAACCGATACCTTACTTGCACACGCTGTGACAGTTCGCGAGCTACAACTTCCGAGTGTGATCGAGTCCGTCGAGACGGCCGCGCGTGCGGCTGACGAATTCGCTCGCCAGCACGGCTTCTCAGATGAGCACCTCTTTGCCATCGACCTCGCCGTTCGCGAGTCGGTCGCAAACGCCGTAAAGCACGGTAATAAGTTTGACGAGGCGAAGATCGTCGAGCTCAAATTGGCCGACTCGCCACTCGGGATGGAGGTCACGGTCCGCGACTACGGCACCGGGTTCACTATTGACGATGTGCCCGACCCGACCGACCCGGAAAATATCCTGAAATGCGACGGCCGCGGTATTCTCTTCATGCGTGCGTATATGGATGAGGTCGACTGGCGAAATCCGGCCGACGGCGGTATGGAAGTGAGGATGCAGAAGAAGAAATAGCGCGAAGATTGCGGTAATGACACGACTTTTTCACGCTTTTACCTTTTCACTTTTCGGCTTTATTGTTAAGATTTTCTTTCGCGATCAAGTTAATTACTCAACGAGGAGATAAAAATGTCTGATATCACTATTTCTGAACGCCAGGCCGGCGATGTAACGGTCCTCGACCTCAACGGAAAGGTCACGATCGGCGAGGGCAGCGTCGCTCTCCGCACGGCTATTCGCCGCCTGCTCGGCGAGGGCAAGAACAAGATCCTTTTGAATCTCGCCGGCGTCGGCTATATCGATTCGAGCGGCATCGGCGAGCTCGTTTCGAGCTATACCGCGGTCAAGAAAGAGGGCGGCGTGCTCAAGCTTCTAAATCTGACGCAAAAGATCCAGGACCTGCTGGCCATCACTAAGCTGCTCACGGTCTTTGATTCGTACGACGACGAGGGTTCGGCCCTCAGCAGCTTTAACTAGGCTGCCACATCGAGATTGTCTGAATGAAAGGATAGCGGCGGCAAGCTTCTATCCTTTCGCTGCTTTCGGCCTCTGAAGGAAGCATCTCTCAGAGGCCCGTTCTCATCTCTATTCCGGTAGTTTTTAACCGAATGAAGATCAAGTTTTTCGGCCTTTTTCTGCTTTTTGTATTCGTTTCCGCGGCGCACGGCCAGGGCGCTGTGGCCGACCTGTCAAATTACGGCGTGCGGATCGAGCCTGACCGGCGTCTGATGGCCGTGCTCGCAACGCTTGAGATAGCCACTGCCAAGAATGCGGACGGCGTCGAGGAACGGATCATTAACACGCCCTTGTCGGAAAGCGGGCGCAAATTCCGCGAACAGCTCATTGCCGACAACGCGACGCTGCCCGAAGACCTGCGCAGGCGAATATCGGCCTTTGTCGCTGCTCACAAAAAACGCAATTCGAAGCTGACAGAGTCACAGTTGGCCGCGCCGTTCATCTCGATGGCCTACTCGCTCTCGGCGGTGCCCGAGCTCGCCGACCCGGTCGTGACCAGCGACCTGCCGGGCAGTTTACTGGACGTGCTGGATTTTGCCCCGCTGGTGCGCGAATTCTACCGCCGGTCGACATTAGCCGCGAAGATCGATGAATACGCACGTGACTCGCGCCGAGAGTCCGACGGTACTCTCCGTTCGTCGTCACGCGAAATGGTCGGCGATATCCTTGACTATCTTCACACGCGGCCCGTCTTGACGGTCGCCGAAAAGGTAAAGACCGAGACCAGGGAGTCGAACAGTAAGAGCCGCGTCATTCAGAAGGTCGAGACTCGGATGCACGATCGGACATTTAATGTCGTGCCCGAGCGTCTCGCCCCGCGTGACACGGTAACCTTCCTGAACATACGCGATGACTATTTTGTGATCGTTCCGCCCGATGCCGACATACTTTACTCCGAGGCCAGGCGGGCGTTTATCCAGTTCATTGTGGACCCGCTGGTGCTGAATAATTCTAAGGAAAGCGCCCCGATGCGCGGCTTTGTCAGATCGGCCCTTGACGAACGACGAAAGACCGCTCCTGCGCTGTCGCCAGACCCGTTTCTTGCGATCTCGCGTTCGCTGGTGGCTGCCGTCGACGTCCGGCAGGCGGAGTATCAACAAGTGAACATCGCAACGTCGCAAGCCCGCGTAAAGATCTCCGGGCTCAAGACCGATGACGAAAAACGCGCCGTATCCGCTGAGCTGGATAAGTTTAAACAGACACTGGCCGATGAGAGCGCTCTGCGGCTGTACGAGGATTACGAGAAGGGCTCGGTGCTGGCGTTTTACTTTGCCGAACAGCTGAGGGGCATCGAGGATTCCGGCTTCGATATCGCCGCATCGCTGCGCGAGATGATCGCGTCGTTCGACGCCTCAAAAGAGCCCGATCGCGCCGCCGCGACCGCCGAGGCCCGCCGCCGCGCTCAAGCCGCTCGCGACGACCGGAAACAGCATCCCGAGACCCGCACCGTTGCCGTCGAAAATCCCGTAACGCCCCGGCTGCTGGCCATTCAGCAGACTATCGACGCAAAGGATTATCCTAAGGCTGTCGCCGATCTCAAACGCCTGGCGGAACAGTACCCCGACGACGTCCGCATCTACTACAACCTCGGCCGCGTCGCTAGCCTCTCTGCCGAAACCATCACCGACCCGGACGCTCAGGCCCAAAAGCTGCTCGAGGCAAAATCCGCCTACACCACCGTCGTGGTCAAAAAGACCGACGCCACCGACCGCGCCCTGCTGTCGCTCACCTTCGTCGCCCTCGCTCGCATCTACGAATTTATGGACGATCCCGCCTATGCCCTCAAGCTCTACGATGAAGCTCTCAAACTGACCGACGTCCCCGGCGGCGCCTTCAAAGCCGCTCTCGCAGCAAAGCAGCGACTCACGAAAACGCCCTGAGATTGGTAGAGATCCTTATTGAAAATGACCTTCGACCAATGACGCATTTATGTTCGACCAATGCGGGCTCGCGCGCCGCGACAAGCGGAAACACTATCGACCAATAGCCGGTTTTTCCTCGACAAAACCGCACTTTTTGCAGGAATGTGAAACGTTTCACACCGAAAATGTGAAACGTTTCACATTTTCAGTAACACGATCGTGCATCCCCTAAAAATGCGCGGTATCCGGATTTTTGATACCTTGATTGCGATGGCAGATGAAGGATCTCGCAGCGGTTATGCCGCGCTTATCGGACGGCCCAACGCCGGCAAATCGACGCTTCTCAATCGGCTTGTCGGCGAGCGCATCGCGGCCGTCTCAAACAAGCCGCAGACCACTCGTCACCGCATCCAGGGCATCGTCACGCTCGATGCGGGGCAGATCGTTTTCGTCGACACGCCGGGCGTTCATAAGCCCGGCCACCTGTTGAATCGCCGCATGATGGCGGCCGTTCACGATGCGCTGCTGTCAGTAGATGTCGTCGTGTTGATGCGCGACGCAAGCGTGTCGACAGGCAACGGCGATCGCTTCGTGCTTGATCTTGTCAAACGAGCTGAAAAACCAGCCGTCCTCGTTTTGAACAAGATCGACAAGCTCCGCGATAAGGCGGCACTGCTGCCGCTGATGGACTTTTACCGGCAGGAATATGATTTTGCCGAGATCATCCCCGTGTCGGCCCTGAAAGGCGACGCGGTCGATATCCTCCTCAACGAGATCGCTAAACACCTGCCCGAGGGCGAGCCCATTTTTGCTGAAGACGAGATGACGGACCAGCCGATGCGTACGATCGCGGCGGAAATGGTCCGCGAGCAGATACTGTCGACGACCGGCGAAGAGATCCCGTATGTTACCGCCGTCGTCCCCGAACTGTGGGACGAAAGCGACCCTGACCTCGTGCGTATCTTCTGCGCTATCTATGTCGAGCGGCCCTCGCAAAAGAAGATAATCATCGGCAAGCAAGGCGCGAGAATTCGGGATATCGGAACGAAAGCTCGCATACAGATCGAATCGCTGCTCGGCAAACAGGTCTTCCTCAAGCTCTTCGTCAAGGTCGTGGATGACTGGCGCAACCGCGCTCGCGAACTTGATGAAATGGGAGTTCGCGAATGACGGCCAAGCAATGGTTCGCCATTGATATTGTTGTCTCGCCTGCGGCCGCAGACGCGGCCGAAGAAGCTTTAGCGATCGTTGCCGACCTCGGCACCTCCCTCGACGGCCTTCGCAAACACCCGGGCGAGCCGGTATCCATCAGCGGATTTTTCGCCGAAATACCTGACATCCGTGACGTTCGAAAGAGCATCGAGAACGCGTTGAACATTCACGGCGTTCCTCTGGACGCCGTCATGAGCATCAAGTCACGCACGGTCAACGATGCGGACTGGCTGGCCGAGTGGAAACGCCACTGGCGGCCGGTGGAGATCGGCCCATTTGTCATCTCGCCCCCGTGGATCGAGCCCGAGCGGGCCGACAAAGCGGTCATACTCATCGAGCCGAACATGGCATTCGGCACCGGCACCCACGAGACCACACAGCTATGTCTCGAGATGATCGGCGAGCTATACACACCCGATCAGTCGGTCCTCGACGTCGGGACCGGCACCGGTATCCTCGCGATCGCCGCAGCAAAGCTCGGCGGTACGCAGATAACGGCTTGCGACACCGACGCCGATTCCGTGAATATCGCCCGTGCGAATGCGGTCCTAAATGCGGTCGCGGACCGGATCGATCTCTTTGACGGGTCTCTCGACGACGCAACACCGGCCGCCGATCTCGTGTGTGCCAACCTTACGATAGATGTGATCTTGCCGATTCTTCCGCTTCTTTTCGAAAAGACGCGCCGTCATCTGCTGCTCTCCGGCATCCTGGCCGAACAAGAGCAACTGATAACAGATGCGTTGTCCGATCTGAAAATGGAAATTTACCGCAAAGGCGAATGGATCGCCGTTATTGTTTCTTTTCCGGCTTCTTGACCGGCGGGGCAGCCAGCGGGATATCTCCGTCGTCCGTGATAAGGACCAGCGGCTGACGGGCCTTTGGTTTGGCCCGGGGTGAGGTCTTCAGCACAGGCGGTGCCGGTGCGAATTGTATCAGCGTCGGACTGAGCGGATCAGAACGCTTTAGCATCGTGCCGCCCCGGCCGCCGACCCACAGGCGGTTTCCACCGCGATAAACGACCGTTTGCAGGACCTTGCTTGTCGGTCCGGGCTGCATCTGCCACGTCTTGCCCCCGTCAGACGTGACGAGCACCGCCCCGAGCTCGCCGACAGCCACCGCGCTCTCAGGTCCAAAGGCCTGCACCCCGAACAGGTTATAGGTGAACGCCGATTCTTGATCGCTCCATGTGGCTCCGCCGTCGACAGTCCTTAGGGTAATGCCGCCCGAACCGACCGCGAAACCGTTCCGCTCGTCGTAAAAGCTGACGGCGTAGAGATTCTCGCGAATGTTCAGTTTCACCTTGTCCCAGGTGAGGCCTCCGTCCGTGGTTCGTATGATCGTGCCGCCGTCACCGACAGCAAGACCGCGTTTTTCGTCAACGAAGTATAGGTCCTCAAGCCATTGCCGTGTGCCGGATTCGAACTGTTCCCAGTACGCTCCTGCTGAATCTGAACGCAAGACCATTCCATTCGACCCCACCGCAAATCCAACCTTTTCGGACACAAACTGAACCGCCATCAGGTCTTCGGAAATACCCGTAATGCCCTTGCCCCAGCTAGCACCTCCGTTGATCGTTCTCAGCACCGTGCCGTCGTCACCTACTATCCAGCCGCGCTCGCCGTCGAAATATGAGATATCGTTCAGGGCGGCCTGCGTGTCCGAGAAGACGGCTAACCACTCGCGACCCGCGTCATTCGTCAGCCAGATACGCCCACGGGAGCCCACGGCAATGCCGATCTCATTGTTGAGAAAGAGGATGTCGTTGACGTCCTCACGCCCGCCCTCGCTCAGCCGCTGCCATGTGATGCCCGCGTCATCCGTTCTCAGGATCAAGCCGTTGTCGCCAACGGCCCAGCCGGTAAACCTATCGGCCATCGAGACCGCTACGAGCTTTGGATTAGTACGGACATTGAACGGCAGCCACGACTTGCCGCCGTCCCCCGTCAACCAAACGAGACCGCCGGCGTCCGTCATCGCGCCATTCAAATTGTCCGAAAAGCTAAGCGAGAGCAGATCGGTGCGGCTGTAGATGTCGACCTTCGTCCAGGTTTCGCCGGCATTTTCGCTGCGGGCGACACAGCCGCCGGCACCGGCGATGATGACTGTGGTCTCGCTGAGAAAGGCCGCATCGGTAATAGCTGCACCGCCGCACGGATCGGACGTACGCCAGAGCCCGCCGCTGTCAACGGTAGTAAGCACGACGCCATTCATCCCGACCGCCACAGCATGATCGGTGCCAAAGGCAGCGATATTCGTCAGCTGCTGTTCGCTTCCCGATGTCAGTTGCCTCCACGTGACGCCGCTGTTCTCACTTTTGAGGATCCGGCCGTAGGTTCCGCTTATCCAGCCGGTCCTCAGGTCCGGGCCGGAAAATGCTACTGCCGACAGGTGATCACGCGTTTCCACCGGGACCGAGCGCCAGTCCTTGCCGCCGTTCACCGTCATCATAACGGTGCCGCGGGCCCCGACCAGCAACGCGTTCGACTTGTCCCTGACGAACACGCCTGACAGCGGAACGTCCGTGGGAACGGTCTGCGGCCTCCACCGAAATCCGCCGTCTGTGGTGCCCAGCACCGTCCCGTCGGAGCCGACCGCGATCCCGTGCATCTTGTCGGCCGCGAAGTTGATCGCATACAACGGATTACCCTGCGGCAGCGGGTTCTGCCACTGCCAACCGGCGGATGAGCGCAATTGCGCGGCGGTGGGCACTGCCAAACAGACACAGAAGAACAGAGTAAAAAATATGATCCGTGCAACAGATCTCGCCATCAACGCTCTAATATCCTTGTGCCATCCGTGTCTTTCGAGGGCTATAACTCTTTTACTCCAAGGCCGGCGGCCGCGTCGTCCATCATTGTCGCATCGACACCGCCCAGAGCGGCGATCCGCCGGGCAAGGTCGTCGGCCGTTTCCTGTATCTCATGCCCTGCGTGGCCGCGTGTCCATTCCCAATCGATTTGATGCCGCGACGCCGCCTTTTCGAGTCTCCGCCACCAGTCGTGGTTGGTTTTTTTCTTCCACGTGCCGCCCATTGTCTCAACGACATAACGCGAGTCAGATATAAGATGCACGCGGCACGGTTCTTTCAGACTCTCCAAGCCGATGGCCGCGGCGGCGATCTCAGCCTGCTGGTTGGTCGCGCTGCCGAGGTACTCGCCGACCGCCTTCCACAGGCCCTTAAAGCCCAGCAAAGCCACCGCGGCGGCACGAGGACTCCCCCGGCCATTTCCGAGGCTGGAACCGTCGCAGACGATGGTCACTTGCTTCATAGCGCGATCACGTGATCGACAAAGTTATCGAAAGTCTCATCGTGCGAGATCACGAACAACTGGTCAAAATTCGAGATGCGGCTGATCTGCATTGCGAGGTTCTCGCGGCGCTCGGCGTCCATGTTCGCCGTCGGCTCGTCAAAGAACGCGATGCGGATGTCGGTCAACTGCTTTAATAACGCGAGCCTTACCGACAGGGCCGCGGCCATCTGCTCCCCGCCCGAGAGACTTACAAAGGGCCGCCGGTGGCCGTCTTCCTCAAGCATAATGGCGTAATCCTCATTCCATTCCAGTGTCCGGTCTGCATTGCCGGTGATCTCGCGAAACAATAGATTCGCCTCAAGCGAAACGTGATAAACGTAATTTCGAGCGACGCGCGGTGCCGCCTCTTTAAGCGTGTCGCGAATGAACGCGGTAGTTTCCCCGACCTGTTCTAGTTTCTCCTTCTCGCGGAACTCGACGGCAAGAGACTTTCTCAGGTCGGCAAATCGCGTGATCTCGGCTGCCAGTTGGTCGGCCCTGCCTCTGGCGGCACCGTGGGTCGCTCGGACCTCGGCGGCGCGACGTTCGGCTTCGATCAGCGAATTTCGTTCGGCCCTATGGAGTTCAGCGTCATAGTTGATCCCCGCTGCGGCAAGTTCTCGCTCAGCAGTCTCCAGGGCTGACGCCGCGGCAGCAACACCGGAACGCGCGGCTTCTGCCTCGGACCCGCGTTCGTCGAGGGCCGCGGCCGCGGCCTGATTGGCGATAAACAAACGGTGAGCTTCTGCCGTCGCGTCGCGTTCGGCCGATAGCTGTGTCCAATTTTCGTCCAGGTCCTTGAACTCCTCCATCTGCTCGTCGAGCTGCTTTCGCTCACTCTCTAACCGCTCCAGGTTGCTCTCGACGTCGCTAAGGCCTTGTCGAATATTCGGTTCTCGCTCCATCTCCTTTTCGAGAACGCGAATGCGTGCGGCCGGGTCGGCCAATGCCTTCAATCGGGTTTCAAGCTGGCCGATCCGCTGCTCACTTTCACCGAGCCGCCGGCGCTGCTCCTCGAGCGTCGTCTTTTTTGCTGTTAGTTCGGCCGCTTCGTCTTTGATCTCGATCTCACGTTGCCGATATGTTTCCAGCGCTGCGAGGAGTTGATGTCCTTCGCGGGCTTTTGTGAGGCTAACGCCAACGCTCGCCCTTTCGGTTTCGAGCGCCGCGATCCGGCCCATCATGTCCTCGAACTGACTCGACAGAAATCCCTCGAGTGTCTCACCTTCAGCCAGATTAAGGCACTTTTGCGACAGCACGGGGCAAAAGCCGCCCTGTATCTCGCTCTGGAACTTACGGTCACGCTCGAGAGCCGCACGCAGCTGAGCGATCTCATTGATGCAGTCGGACGCCCGCTTTTCGAGATCGGGAAGCATCGCCGCGGCGGTCGCCAATTCCTCGGCGTCGCGGATCTTCTGCTGATTCTCGCGGTACTTTTCGCGCATTCGCCCAAGCTCGCGGTCAATGCTGCGGATGCGCTCTTCGGCGTTGCGGGCATTCGTGACAGCCTCACGGAGCGCGGTGATCTCTTTCTCGAGTTCCACCTGCTCATCAGCCTTCTGCCCCAGAGCTGAGATCTCGCCGCGTGCGTCCTGGATCTTTTTTAGATCGTCATTAAGCCGTTTTTGCTCCGCCTTCACATTCGCGATCGCCGTGGCCACGCGTGAAGATTCCGCGCGAAATTTATCCCTCTCCGCCCGCTCCCGTTCAAGTTCCTTAAAACGCCCAAGCGTCGCGATATGCCTTTCGTTATCAGTCCGAACACTTTCGATCACGGCGACTGCATCCGAGGAATTCTTTAGGGCTCGCTCGGCCTGTCCGAGCAGAAGCTCCGCCTTTTCCTTATCGTTCCGGCTTCGCTCGACCGCTGAATTCAGTCCGGAAACGCGACGCTCCTGTTCATCGAGCCGCGCGACGCGCTCCTGCCGAGAGGCGAGGTCAGCCGCGATAGTCTCCACCTCGGCCGCGAGCTTTGCGGCATTTTGGGTAATTTCGGCGTGTTCGATCTCAACCGACTCAGAACGAGCTAGTTCACCCTCGGCCCGCGCGACGCTCTCGCGAATGTCCGCGATTTGGATGTCGACATAGCGTGAGGTTTCCTTCAGTTTCTCGGCAGCGTCGCGGTACTCCTCGACCTTGAGCAATTTGTCAAAAGCGGTCTTACGAGCCAGCGGTTGTGAGAGGAAGATCGCGGTGAACGTCCCCTGCGGTACGCCGATAGCGTGTTCGAAGAGCGAGCACAGGTCGGTTCCCGGTTCGAGTCCTAAATGCTGCCACAGAAACCGCGTGACCTCGTCCTTCTTGTCCGCGATCTTTCTACGTAGCCGTGGATCGGTCACGTAATAGCCCGTACCGGTATCTCGAGTTATGACGTATTGCCGCTCGTCGAGGCCACTCTCGATCGTAACCGAGGCAAAGCCCTTTTTCGTCCCGCGACGCAGAAAATCCTCTTTTTTGTAATTAAGAACGTCGAACAGGACCCAGGCGATGGCCTCGATGATAGTGGTTTTGCCCGCCCCGTTCTCGCCCGTAATAGCGGTCGTCCCGCGCTCGAACCGAAAGCTCGACCTCGCGTGGGATTTGATGTTCTCAAGCTCGATCCCGACGATATACATGCCCGTAAACAGTAAACCGTAAACCGTTAACAGTAACAAGTATGTTCACTCGTCACTAGTTACGACCTACTGGTCACTTGTCTTTCCGGATGCCGATGGTGCCGTTATTTGTTGTGAGTTTGACGAATGCGCTGTTGCCTGAGCCGACGTCGACAACGATGCTCTTTGAGCGTTCGGTTATCTCCTCAGTCAGGAGTTTGAAGGGAAGATCACTGGAAAAGCTGCCGGCCGCGAAGGTCGCAGCGAGCCTGAATGCCGACCGCTCAGGAAGGCCCAGGCGGATCGAGCCGTTTGAAGTCCCGAAACTGTAATTTGCCCCGCTCAAGATCGAGCCGTTGAACACAAGCGAGCCTGAGATCGACCCCGCCTCCACCTGACGATATTTAAGCCCCTGCAGCGAGATAGTGCCGCTGTTGCTTTTCACTTTAAAGCTGTCGCCCGGCTCAGCCGGGCCTGCCTCGATAACCACGATGTTGCCGGTCGTACTCTCGAGCGAAAGAGCGCCCTTCGATTCTTCGACGGTAATGTCGCCGCGATATGCGGTAGCAGTCACACCGTTAGAAACATTGCGAACGAGAATATTGCCGCCGGCATTCTGGACCGTCGCTTTTTTGACGCGGTCGACTACGGTTCGCGTCTCCTGGCCCTTAATTCCGATGCTGCCGCCCTCGGGCAGATCGATCTCTATCTCCTCGCCCCAGAGACATTCGGGAAACGCCTTGAATACGCGCTTCGGATCGTTCGCGGTCGCCATGAGCCAGACCGGTTCCTGTTCCGACGTCCGCTCCAGGACCTTGAATCCGAGCGGACTGCCGCTTTTAACAAATACCCGTATCTCATTGCGCTTCCAGCCGTTTACCCGAAGCTGGCCCTGCACGACGCAAAGCGAAAGGTTTGCATTGGGCGCGACCATGATCGCACGCTCATGATTCTCGCCGTATGGGAGATGGATCATCATGGGCTCAGGCGGGGCTGGGGCGGCGACTCGGGTCTTAGGTGCCGGTGGCGGCTTGGGCGCCGGCGGCGTGGGTGCCACCTGCGCCGAAGCGGTTGCGGTCCCTATCACGGCCGCCGTCATGACGGCTACCAGAAGTTTGTAATTGATCTTGTTCATCAGATGGCCCGTTGTGACCTACTTTATGCTCGCGATCAATTCCTCTTGTTGAGACACCGAATTGAGAAGGTCGATCTTGTTTTGATATGAGGAATACAGCACCTGCTTAGCCGATCCGTTCCGCGGATTTCGCCTGACCTCGCGCTTTGTGCGTGCGATGGCGTCGTTGACCACGGCGAGATCGCGTTCGAAAGCTACCTGCTGCGAAGGCCGTAGAACGGTCGATTTCTTCTCGTCGACGACCTTCGACAAACTCTCGATGGTCTTTACGTAGCTTTCTTCGCCCGGCAGATAAGCAGCGTTTATCGTCATGCCGCCCGTGCGGTTCGGGGCGACGGCCGGTACGGTCGCTCGTCTCGGCTCCGGCCTAAAGGAGGCACGCTCGATACGCGGGGCCGACATCAGATCGCTTGTATCGATGTCGGGCGTAGAGACCTTGGCCACGGGAGGCATAACCGCTTGAGCGACAGGCGCATTGATCGTAGGCCTTGAGGCAATTTCCGGATTCGACATTTCTACACTTCCAGAACGGTTCATCCAGAACACCGCAACGATGCCGAAGACGATCAACACACTGGCCGCCGCCGCTATCGACGGGCTTGCGAACGCCACCAACAGGAACGAGCGAACGCGCGTCCAAAGCGGTTTGGGCTCGGCAGCGATCGATTCGTTGATACGTGACCAAAGCCGCTGGGTCGGGACCATTGTGTCAAATTCGCGTGCGAGCGCGGGGAACACGATCGCCGATTCGTCCTCGGCCTCAGCGAGCATTGCGGCACATGTATCGCACGCCGCAATGTGGTCTGTGACCCGCGACGTTTCCTCGTGAGACAGCTCGCTGTCGAGGAATGCCTGAATAGTGCCAATTTCCGGATGTTCCGTTATCATTTCGTATCCCTGCCCGCGTGGCCGTAATATCGTGCGAATTCAGCCCTCGCCCTTGCTATAAAAGTTCCAATGCTCGACTCATTCAGGTCGAGGCTCGCCGCGATCTCTTTGTACGAGAGGCCCTGCTGTTTCAAAAGCAGACAGCTGCGGTGTGGCTCTTTCAACTTGTTCATCGCTTTTAGGATCTCGCTCACGCCCGCGCTTTGCTCATATTCATCCTCTACCGAAGCGGTGTAGGTATCGCCTGTCGTTTTGACGTAATTCTCATCCCGCGTGTTCGCCCTAAACTGCCCTCGGATGGTATTCTTTGCGAGGTTTATCGCCACTCGTATCAGCCATGGACGCAGCATTTCGTCGGACGTTATAGAGTCCTGATTCTTGTACAGCCGCAGGAACGCCTCCTGAGTCACATCCTCAGCCACGGCCGCATCTCGCACCACCGAACGGGCAGCCCTAAAGACGGTCCGGTGATGAAGCATAAACGCTTCCTCGAATCCGATCCTGCCTGTCGCTGCGGCCGCCGCTGTTTGCTCGGACATTAGGTCCACAAGAATGTCGGTACTCTCGTTCATTTTGCAGCATTAAATGCTCATCATCGGTAATACACCGCGGGCTGGCTGTTAATGACAAGAATTTACCGCTAAAGTCGGTGATATTCAATCTCGCCTTGGAATACGCACGCGCCGCGGGCAAGGTTCGAAACATTGAATTTGCGCCCAAAAGCGATTAAACTTTTGAAACT
>CAZWSK010000004.1:8751-15664 GCA_964636445.1 uncultured Chloracidobacterium sp. | reverse complement strand
TGGTGCAGACGGCCGGCCTCGATGAGCGTTTTGGGGCGAGCGAGACGCCTGTGGTCAACGGATACATCTTCAAGCTCACGATAACACCGTCGAGCGCAAGCCAGCCGGCGTTTTATACCATCAATGCCGACCCGCAGGTCGCCGAAGGCGTGACCGCGACAGGCACACGGCATTTTTACTTCGATTCGTCGCTTAGCTCGATCAAGGCCACGGACGAGAACCGTCCGGCCAAAGCCGACGACCAATCGATCTAGTCTCCGCCGTCTTAGCTCAGTGGTAGAGCACACGCTTCACACGCGTGGGGCCACAAGTTCAAATCTTGTAGACGGCACCATTTCCCTTGATGCGGGTACCGAACGGTGCCCGTTTTCATTTTGTAATGCCATCATCGGATACCGAGCGATCGGAGGTCAGAGTCGTCGTACGGTGGAGTAGCGCCTTGCCGGCCGACGATTAATCCGCCCATCCGGGTCCCGTTATCCAAAGCTTGTTTCGGTTCGAGTCCGGACAGCAGCCCGTCTATCAGACCTGAAAGGAACGCGTCGCCCGCGCCGACGGCATCGACGACGTCAACTTTCTGACCCGTGGCGTTAAGCCACGTCTCGCCATCTAGCAGCCACGCGCCTTTTTCTGCTGCGGTCACACAGACCTGTGTCGTGTCGGTCCGTTCGGCAAGCTGACGAGCCATATTCTCGACGTCGCCGGTTTTATCGGACAGCAGGGCCTGAAGCTCATCCGTTGTGAGTTTGATAATGTCTGCATTCCCGGCTGCATCCCAAACTGTCTCGGCCGGGGTATTTGGAGAACGAAGATTTACGTCGTAGACCTTTAGGGCATCTTTGGCGGTTTCCAGCAGCGTAGACAGCTGCCCTCGGTTGTACGACCCGCCGATGGCGAGAGTCCCAAAAACTACCGCGGCGGCCGTGCTCGCAAGGTTATGAACGTCACGACCGATATTGATCTGTTCCCACGCCACGCCCGTTTGGATCTCATAACTGGGCTGCCCTTGTCCGTTTAGGCCGACCATCACGGTACCCGTCGGCAGGTCATCGATAAAGGTCACGAACGCCGTCTCGAGACCCCATGCTTTCATCTGGTCAAGTAACTGTTCACCGCGAGCATCCCGTCCGAGCGCCGTCACGGGAGCGGCACGGTAGCCGAGCTTTGACAGGTGATACGCGACATTCAAAGGCGCTCCGCCGGGCCGCATCTCGTCGGGAAACACGTCCCACAGGGCCTCGCCAAAACAGAGGACGAGTTTGCCGCTAGGCATCCTCCTCCTCCATCGGCAGCTGCAATTCGTGACATGCTCGAATATACGAGGCTGCCGACCACGCCTGATATCGTTTGCCCATCGGGCGGCCGGTATTGCCGTGGGCCCATTCGGTAAACTCCCATTCGTCCGTGCGTCCGAGACGATTTAGCTGAGCGAGCTTATAGAGCTCGCGCGCCGCCACGTCTGACATCCCAAGCCGATGGATGAATCGCACCCAGAGCCCGCCAATAAACGGCCAAATTCCGCCGTTGTGGTAGTGGTGAGGCAGGTTGAGGAGGTTCACGGTGTAGTAGGCTCGCCAATCTGGATCGCCTGCCTGAACGGCCGGATATAGATTGGCAACCGGATACGGCTCGTTCACACCGACGCCCCACATAAAATTGAAAGCCGTTCGGGCGTGATCGATGCTCAGCAGATTGAACAGATAAGCAAGAATGTTCCCGAGCACATCGCATCGCCAGCTAAAGCTGAACGGCGTGATCTCGGCTAATAGGTAACTCGCATCGCCGACGGAATATTGCTGTTCGGCGAATGTCACAGGCGGCAGGTCGTCCGCAATACGCGTGGTTGGCCAAAAGACCGAAAGCACGCGGCTGCGTATCAACTGCGCGTGGCGGAGGTATTTACCGGCGTTTTCATAATCATTCGCAAGTTCGAGCAGTCGCCCATAAAGGACGTTAGCCCTGTACCATAGCACCTCGTCATACAACACGTTGTAGCTGCGGCCGAAAAGGTCCGTCCAGTCGCCCGCTTCGGGGATCTCGAGCAGCCCGTTCTCATTGCTGTCGTGAGCAGCCAGCCAGTCCATCGTCCGCTGAAGAGTTTCGCGGTGCTCGGCAAGAAGATCGAGGTCACCCGTGACTTTCACGTACTGGTAAAACGCAATGATCCCCCACAGGCAACCGTCGATCGAGCAGATGCCGCCGACTCCCGAATAGTCCGGCTCACCATCGGCAAGCCGAACGTACGCGGGCAGCAATCCTCGTTCGGACGTATTTTGAAACAGCGTCTGCAAGGTCTGGCGCTGGGCCTGACGGATATGTTCGTCATCGAGCAGTATTGTCGAGATGATCGTAAAGCAGCCGTCACGGGCCCACACACTGCGGTAGTTGGCGTCGGTACCGGTGACCGGATTGTCGTCCAGGGAGCATGCCGAGAAGCCCATCGGCGTTATGTTTTTCTCGATCGCCTCCTTCGCCTTTTGAAAGCCTGTCTGTATGACCTCGATCTCGGACTCGGACAATGCGTCTGACGCCCTCTCATCGATGAGGAACCGGGGACGAGGCGTTTTCGCTTTCCGCGTACGGCGGCGTATCGGCCGTTCGGGCGTGTCCTCGATAACGCCATAATGCCGCAGTCCCTCAATGACGCCGTCGGCGACCTGCATTCCGGTGACAAAGACGGGGAGCTTTACGGTAGCCTCGAGCAACTCCGGCTGCGCGTTCTCAACCACGATACCTCGCACGCCGGGGAGCAGGAACATCCCAACATCGTTACCGGTGTCGCCCGCGACCAGAACGCGATCGAGGGGAATATTCAGATGCTGACAAAGCCATTGCAGCGCGTGGCCTTTGCTCGCCTGTCCCGGCAAAACGTCCAGGTCCCGCGCACTTGAATAGACAACTGTCGCGTCTATACCCTCGGTGCGCAGCTTCTCTTCAAGTTCCTGAATGGCCGAGGGCGTCGCATTGTGCAGAAACCAGCTGGACTTATGGGCGTGCGAGAACTCAGCCGGCTGTCTGGCGATACCCGGAATCTGCTCCAGAACCGCTTCGACCTTCTCCAGGTCCCATACCCCTCGGTACGTTTCAGGATAGTCGCTGAGGGCTTTCGCTGCACCGTGATCATAGATCTCAGTACCGACGCCCGTGATCAGATAGTCGGGCCTAGGCAGGGCCTCGGCTTTCAGAAGGTCCCGTGCATCCGACAACAGCCGACCCGAGCTGTAGCACAACAAGGGCCGCTTGGGACCTAAGGCCTCCCATGCGGATGTGAATCGCTGTGTCCCTTCGGGATTGCCGACGAGAGTGCCATCCAGATCAGAACAGAAAAGCTTTATGTCCATTCTCTTTCACCGTGGCGGTGAGCACCGCCGGATATTCCTCGACCGCGGCCACCAATTGCTGGGCGATCGCCGACCACGTAAAGAGCCCTCTGACACGCTGTGAACCGTTTCGGGCAATGTTCTCCTTCAGCCGTTGATGCTTCAAGGCCTTATAGATCGTCATCCCGAGGTCCGCTTCGTCAAAAGGATCTGCATACAACGCGTGCTTGCCAAACGTGACAGTCTGGAATAGTCCGCCGCGAGTCGTCATCACGGTTGGCGTCTCGCAAGCCATCGCCTCGATCGCAGTCATCCCGAAAGGTTCGTAACGGCTTGGCAGGACGAACACATCGGCTGCCCGGTAATAGTCCGCGATCTCTTCGTTCGCAACCCAGCCGCCAAAGACGACCTTGTCGGTCAATGCGAGAGACTCGCACTGTTCTTTCAACTCGTCTAAGAGCCTTTTCTCCGACGGCTCCATATCCTCCCCGCCAACGGCAAGGTAAAGCGACGCATCTGGCAGCCGTTCCGCGACATACTGAAAGGCATTGATCAGCAGGTCATAGCCCTTATTGACCGCAAGACGCCCGAGAGCCAGAACGACGTCGCCGTCAAAGTCCAGCCGGTCGCGCACCGCCTGCCGCGAAGCTTCGCTGACGGGGAAGAACCGCGTGTCGTCATAGCCCGGCGGGATCATCCGGCACTTCTCAGCCTCGATGCCGTAATCATCTCGGAGGATCTCCTCCTGGATCTGAGAGGTAGGGATGACCAGGTCACACTCCTCGTATAGCTGCTTTTCGTGGGCGATACGGGCCTTAAAATTGTACTTCCGTTCGAGATCGTCATCTCCGTCCGTCTCCATCTGGTCGCGTTTCCAGGTGCCGAGAGAGTGGGGCGTGTGAACGTGCCTGACGCCGAGCACGTCAGCGAGACGCTGGCCGGCAACGCCTGCGTCCCAGTAGTGGCTGTTTACAAATTCATACTCGATATCATTTTCCGTTATCACTTCGAGGGCGTTCTCGCACCACTCGGGGAGATGTTCATATAAATACTCTTTTGGAATAAAGTCCGGCCCGCCGCATGGCACGCGCACTACGCGTACATTATCGGTGACAATGTCGATCTCCGGCTGATCCTCGAACCGGCGTGTCCAGATGTCTACGTCATAGCCTAATTCATCAAGTTTTCTCGATAGTTCAAGGACATATACGACCTGGCCTCCGGTGTCTTTGGCCCCAAGCGGCGGGTCCGCCGCGAAGTAGCCATGGGTTGAGACCATCGCAATACGAGGCCTGTCAGTGTTTTTAAATCGATTCATACTAACTATTTTAACTTATGCCGCAAACCGCTATTTTCCGGGGCAAGCCCGGATGGTTAGGTTAGACTGCAGCATTCTTCAATTTACACATTAGTGTGCGTACCGTATCTTTTCCGTTCTCCAGATGACAAACGCCTCATCATGTCGTCCGATAAGCTGTATACAAAACAAGATCGGCGGAGTTACGTTATGAAAAATCGAATTTTATTGACACTTTGTCTGCTGGCCGTCGCGTCGGTGCTGCCCGTGTTCGGCCAGCAGCAGACGACGTTTACGGGAACGGCACTCACGTTTGGGTCGGGATTTAGCACGCGAACGGTATCACGGCCGTTCACGCTGAGGATAAAAGGCCAGACGAGTGACGCTGAGGCCATCCGCCTCATCGACATTCTCGAGGACCGCGGACAGGACGGCTTGCTCCGCGCCATCGACCACGAAGATCTCGGGAATATCACCATCGGCAATCAGATCGGCCCTCGTATCAACATGGTCCGGGTAGAAAATATTGACGGGAAGTTGCGCGTTCGGGTGATCTTCGCCCGATGGATGTCATTTGCTGAGCTGCGGGGCGGCTACCGCTCGACGAATTATCCTTTTGGTTATATGGAAATGTTCGTCGATCCGCGTACCGGGCGGGGTGATGGTACGTTCATTGCTGCCGCGAAGATCCGGTTCCGAAAGGAACGCAACGAGGTCGAGATCGAGGATTTCGGCACGTACCCGGGCCGACTGATGGGCGTGCGGATGCGCGGCGCGCCGCTCTCGTAAGGAGGAAATCATGGAAGCCAGGGCTAAGATCTTAGGGCACGCGGTTCATGCATTGCTGATAGTCTTCCCGCTCGGGTTGCTGTCGACGGCAGTGATCTTCGACGTGATCCATTTATTTCGTGGAGACACGCTGTCGGCAACGATCAGTTTTTGGATGATCGCCTCCGGCATCGTCGGCGGGCTGGTCGCCGCGCCATTTGGATGGATCGATTGGAGCGGCATTCCGTCTGGAACCCGGGCAAAAACTGTCGGCCTAACGCACCGTCTCGTGAATACGGGCGTGCTCGCGCTTTTCGCCTTAAGCCTGTACTTCCGTTGGGGCGCTCCGGCGGGCGAGGCAGGGCCGATCGCCGGCACTTTTCATTTTCCGGCTTTGCCCTGGCTCTGGTTGGCGGCTGGCTGGGCGGCGAATTAGTCGAACGGCTGGGTGTTGCCGTTCATCGAGGTGCGAATGTGGACGCACCTAGTTCTTTAACGACAGAGGTAGCAAAGCCAGCACGAAACACCGCAGTCGCCGAGGTAAGACGATGAATTTCACGCAAAAACCCTTGAACGAACAAGTCGTACTCCTGACCGGTGCCACAAGCGGTATCGGCCTTGTAACCGCCCGAATGGCCGCGGAAAAGGGCGCCAGGCTGATGCTCGTCGCCCGGAATGAGAATGCTCTGGCGTCACTCGCCGCCCAATTGACGGACGCCGGCCACGAGGTCACTTTTGCAGTTTGCGACGTTGCGAAAGAGGACGAATTGAACAACGCCGCCGAGCGCTGCGTCGCTCGTTTTGGCCGCATCGACACATGGATCAACAACGCCGGCGTATCGATATACGGCCGCCTCGAGGAGGTTTCCCACGACGACTCACGTCGGCTATTCGAGACAAATTTCTGGGGCGTGGTGAACGGGTCGCTTATCGCCGTGAAGCACTTCAGAAACGCCGGCGGGGGAACGCTCATTAACGTCGGCTCGACACTTTCAGATCGCGCGATCCCTATTCAGGGTATGTATTGCGCCTCTAAGCATGCCGTAAAAGGGTTCACAGACGCTCTGCGAATGGAGCTCGAGGCCGAGCAGACGCCGGTGAGTGTGACACTCGTAAAACCGGCGGCCATCGACACGCCCTATAAGGAGCACGCGAAGAACTATCTGGCCGTAGAACCGCAGAATCCGCCACCGGTTTACGCCCCCGAAACGGTGGCTGAGACCATTCTGCACTGCTGTGAGAACCCTGTACGCGACGTCTTCGTTGGCGCCGGCGGCAAGATGATCTCGGCTATGGGCAAGTTTGCTCCGCGATTGACCGACTATGTGATGGAGGCGACGATGATCGAGCAGCAGAAGACGAACCAGCCTGCCGGGGCAAATCCGATCGAAAGCCTCCATACAGCACCCGACGAGAGCCTCACCGAACGAGGCGGTTACGAGGGCCATGTCGCCGAATCAAGCCTTTATACGAAGGCGTCGCTGCATCCTTTCGCCATTGGTGCGATCGCAGCCGGCCTCGGGGCCGC
>CAZWSK010000004.1:0-8651 GCA_964636445.1 uncultured Chloracidobacterium sp. | reverse complement strand
TTCCTCTACCCAAACGCCGGCACCCTTATATAGACCGTCGTGCCGCTGCCGCGCGTTGATTCGATCTCAAACTCACCCCCGACAAGGGCCGTGCGTTCACGCATTCCCAGTAACCCAAGGCCTCGGCCCGAGCGGCGCGGGGCCTTGACGCGCTCAGGGTCGAATCCCACGCCGTTGTCCTCGATAATGAGCAGGAGCTGATCGCCGCGCTTTTCCAAGACCATACTCACCTTTGTAGCTTTCGCATGCTTATTGATATTGTTCAGCGCCTCTTGGGCGATGCGGTAAAGGTGTGTCTCGATGTCCTCGTCGAAGCGCGCCTTGCCCACCTTGATCGAATGGAAGCTGGCCTCGGTATCGTAGTGCCGCGACCATTCGGTTACAAAATTCTTCAAAGCGTCGACAAGCCCTAGATCGTCAAGCGCCGCGGGGCGAAGCTCCCACGCGAGAAAACCGACCTCGGCATCAAGCCCCGCCGCGATCGACTGAAGCTCGGCAAGATCCTTGGGCAGAGAGTCCCCGTCGCGCTCGGCCCTGCCGGCGATCGACTGCAGCTTTAGCCGCAAACCCGTCAGACGCTGGCCAAGCTGATCGTGTATGTCGCGTGCAATGCGGCTTCGCTCCAACTCCTGGCTGTTTATGAGTCGCCTGAGCAGCATGATGCGGTGCTGCTCGGATGCACTGCGCGCCCTCGCCTCGTTGATCAGCGCCTGGTTCGTCTCCGCGAGTTCACGGGTCCTTTCGCCGACGCGCACCTCGAGCTCGTCGTGCGCTCTTTGCAGTGCCTCTGCATGACGCTGACGTTCCGTGAGGTCCGTCGCGATCTTTGCATAGCCTGAAAGCTTCTTGCCGAGATATAGCGGCATCATCACGCCACTTGCGTAGAACTTTGAACCGTCGCGTCGCATATGCCAACGCTCGTCGAGAGCACGACCCATCCGCCGCGCTGTGCGCCTTTCCTTGTCGGGCACGCCGTTCTTACGATCTGTCGGCGTGAAAATGATGTCGGCCGTATTCCCGATCATCTCTTTCTCTGAGTAACCAAATATATGCGCCGCCCCCGCATTCCATCTCTCGACTTTTCCCTCTGCGTCCATCGAGATGATGGCGTAGTCGGTAAAACTCTCCATTATCAGTGATAGTTTCTCTTCGCTTGAGCGCAGCAGCTCCTCGGAGCGCTTGAGCGCCGAAACGTCCATCGTGACCCCGAAATATCCGATCACGCAGCCGTCGTCATCTATGTCCGGAACATATGAGCCGTGTACGGAGCGAACGGTGCCGTCCTTATACTCGACGTCACCTTCGAAATCAGACTGCGTGCCATTAAGCGCGGTCTCAATGTGCGGCCTTACAAAACGATATGCCTTTGCCCCGAACACGTCTCGTACATGCCGGCCGACAGTGCTTGCCGGATCGATACCGAACCAATGCTTATATGTCTTGTTTGCGAACTTATACCTCTGATCGGCGTCTACATATGAGATCAGTGCGGGTAGAGCGTCGGTGATGAGCCTGATCTGATTGCGGCTGGCCAATATCAGGCCTTCGGCGAGGCGGAGTCTTTCTTCTGATTCGTATCTGTCGGTGATATCCGGGGAGATGCCGACGTGCCCGAGATATCTGCCGTCATCGCTGAATAATGGACTGGCGGTCGACTCTAGCCAGCGCCATTCTCCGTCATGCCGCTGAACGCGCACCTTTGCGTAGAATGGCGCGCGCCGTTTCTGAGCCCGTGCAAATTCGGTTATGTATCCATCCGCATCCTCCGGGTGGAGCACCAGCTTCCACTTGTCACCCGTGATCTGCTCCATTGTTTTACCGCAGAAATCAAGGAACTGCTTGTTAACGAAACGGCAATTTCCCTCGGCGTCGTCGAACCACGCCAAAGCCGGAACCGTGTCGGACAGGATCCGGAACCGAGCCTCGCTTTCTCTCTCTGCCAGCTGTGCTCGCCGGATCTCAGTGATGTCGACTATCGAGGCCAACCAGCCGTTGACGCTACCATCGTCATTGTGTTCAGGTACATAGCAGACTTTGATGTTCCGGCGGCCTGCGGCCGGATACTCGATCTCCGCCTCAAATTCGACTCTCTCGCCCGAGAGAACCCGTTCAACATAGGGGCGCATCGTCGCGTAGGCCTTTCTCCCGAGCATCCTCACGATACTTCGGCCAACGATCTCAGACGCGGGTACTCCAAACAACGCAGCCCCGGAGGAATTTATGAACCGGTATTTACGGTCTGCAGAAAAGCGAACCAAGATTATGGGCGTTGTATCGGCGATAAGCTGCAGCTCAGCCTCGTTGCGGCGTGGGTCGAGCGCATGCGACCTTTCCGATATCTCATCGCCGCCACGCTCGCGTGAGCGGCGCTTCCTTACTGCCATTATTTTCTTGTGCCGAACATTCTACACCACACGAGTCAAGTATTGTCGGCGATATAGGAGGATACATCGGTGCGATTGATTACGTTCTTTATGCAATTCGAAGACAAGAGCAAGGTTGCACAAAAAAAGCAGCCGCGAGGGCTGCTTCAGGTCTGTCTCCAATTTTTAAGATCAGGCCGCGTCGCCGTTCTCGTCTCGCCAGACGGCTGAGGCGTATTCCGGCTTTCTGGGCCGGTCCGGTTTCGGAGACGGCTTAGGGGCCGGATTGATCACCGGCGGGTTATCCTTCTTGGGCGGCTTACGGTCGTCGCCCTTCTGCGCAGATGCGGCAGCAGAGCACGCTACAAGCAGCGCAAAACTCATCAATGTATATCGCAAGATCTTCATCTCTCACTGAACTTCCCTTTCTATCATAGTCACGCCTTGCGGGGAAAGCGGGAAAGAGCGTCCGCCGGGATTAAATGCAATCCCGATGCCACAGCCGGACTTATGACGCTGGCCCGCCCTAATTGGTTGGATAATTTGGCTTTGCATGGAAATCGCAGCTTTACATAACTTTACGTTTTCGCATCCGGCGCATACGAAAACGTGAATTTAATGCGATAATCGCATCTATGCCCCCGACAGCCCCTGATAAACCGGCCACGACCGCAGATAAGGTCAGTTCGTTCCTTGTCCTGCTCGCGACCGGCGGCATGATCGCGTTTAACGTCTTGGCGTCGACGGGCCTGATCAACGGCGTGCTGACCAGCGACGTTTCAAATCGTTATCCGACCGTGATCACGCCGGCAGGCTGGGCCTTCACGATATGGCTCGTGATCTACGTGGGCCTTGCGGCGTTTAGTGTCTATCAGGTACTCCCTGCCAAGCTCGATCAGTTTAGGCCCGTGCGGACCCTTTACATTGTAAGCTGCGTACTCAACTGCCTCTGGCTTTGGCTATGGCACAGCTTTCAGATCGCTGGCTCGGCGGTGGTGATCGTCTCGCTCTGGGCCGTTTTGCTGTTGCTGAATGTGCGGTTGCACGAGCACGCCCGCCCGTTCTTCGATGCCCTTGTCGGCAAGGGGGTTTTCGGCCTTTATTTGGGCTGGCTGACGGCGGCTTCGCTGATAAACATACTCGTGCTGATGGTCTCTCTTGACCTCGGTTTGTCCCAGACGGCGTGGAGCATCCTCGGTGCCGCAATGCTCCTGATTGCCGCCGCTGCGGCCGTGGCCGCGCGATTTAAGCTGCACAACTTCACATTCCCCCTCTCGATAGCATGGGCTGCGACGGGCATCGGCGTCGCTCAGAGCGGGCACACCCTCATCGTGGTCGCGTCGGCAATCGCTGTGATCGTAGGGCTCGTGATGGCCGTGAGCTTCGTAATGGACCGCAAAAGCAGCCTGGAATGAATCAGGGCAAGCTCTGCATTTCGATCATCGCTGCCACTGTAGACGAGCTTATCTCGAAGCTCGAGCGCGCCGCCGAATCAGCCGAAATCATTGAGATCAGGTTCGACCATCTTGACCGCTCCGCGATCGATCGCGTAGCCGAATTAAAGATCGATATTCCGCTGATCGCAACGTATCGGTCAGCATCGCGTGAAGCGCGACTCGCGTTCTGGAAACACGACAATTCTCAGTTCTGGGCGTGCGATATCGAAGAGGATATCATCGGCGAAGTGCGCGGGTGTGCACGACGCATAGCGTCATTTCACGACCACAACGGCGTACCGGACGACCTGGACAGCATCTATGCCGCGCTTGTCGGATCGCGCGCGGAGATCGTTAAGATCGCAGTTTCCGTCGACGACGCTGTGAATGCAATACCTATCTGGAAGCTTCTCAAGACGGCTGAAAAGGACGGGCAGTCCCTGATCCCGATCGCGATGAGCGAGGCTGGGATGTGGACTCGAATTCTCGGGCCCGCACATGGAGCTTTCCTGACGTACGCATCATTGGACAGGAGCGATGAAACGGCACCCGGCCAGCCGACGGCGGCTGACATTACGAACATCTATGGCTTTGGTGATATCAGCCCCGAAACCCGGATTTACGGTGTGATAGGTGACCCTATCGCGCATTCGATGTCGCCGCTAATGCAAAACGCGGCGTTCCGCGTAGCCGGCGATGACGCAGTCTTTCTTCCGTTTCTCGTCAAGGACCTCAATGGTTTTATGGCCAGGATGGTCAGATCCGAAAGTCGTGAGATCAACCTGAATTTTGCCGGCTTTTCCGTAACGATGCCGCATAAACAGGCGATCATTCCGTGCCTTAGCTCCATGGACCCGATCGCAGAAGCGATCGGAGCCGTAAATACAGTCAAGATCGAACCTGATGGAAGTGTCATGGGGTTTAATACGGACGTGTCCGGTTTTTTGGGCCCGTTAAAAGAAAACTTCGGCGACGTCCGTGCCCTGCGTGTCGCCGTCATCGGTGCGGGCGGCGCGGCACGCGCGGTCGTACACGCTCTGAAAAATGATCATGCGCACGCAACCGTATTCGCAAGAGATCGGCAGCGGTGCACATGGTTCACGGAACAGGGCATCGCTGTTAAACCGTTCTCAGATGTGAGATCCGAAGTTTCAAATTTCGAAGTCCTTGTAAACGCAACGCCGATCGGGATGCCTGGCCTTCAAGAAGAGCAAAGTGTCCTTACCCCGGACGAGCTTTCGGGTGTAAGATTGGTTTACGATCTCGTGACCAGGCAAGAAGGGACACCGCTGATGCTTGCGGCTGCGGCGGCTGACATTCCGGTAATTGGCGGTCTCGACATGCTCGTTGAACAAGGTGCGCGGCAGTTCGAGATCTGGACGGGCCGCGAGGCACCTATTGATCTGATGAGGGCCGCTGTCCTCGCTCGAACGGGAGGTTAACTATGTCTGCTGAGGCACTTAACTGTCCGAACTGCGGTGCGGGAACTGAGAGCAACGCCACGCAGTGCGAATTTTGTAAGGTTCGTTTAAAAACCGTCGCCTGCCCAAAATGTTTTGGAATGATGTTCGTCGGGAGCCACTTTTGCGGCCACTGCGGAGCGATCGCAGCCCCGCTGGAGATCTATCTTCATGACGAAACCGGCGATTGCCCGCGATGCCGCCAGTCCCTAGAAATGATGGCCGTCGGCGATGCGAAGCTGCGAGGCTGTACTAAATGCGACGGCCTGTGGATGGACGTAGCGACATTCGAGTCGGTGTGCGCCGACCGCGAACGACAATCGGCTGTTCTCGGATTTCTGGATGATAGAACGGTCCGCGGCGTGCCGATGACGAAGGTTTCCTACGTGCCTTGCCCCGATTGCCACGAACTGATGAATCGCAATAATTTCGCGAAGACCTCAGGTGTGGTCGTCGATATCTGCAGGGACCACGGAGTCTGGTTCGACGCCGACGAACTGCCGGCGATCATCGAATTCATCCGAAAAGGCGGCATGGAAAAGGCCCGTGAGCGAGAGCGGAACGACCTTCGCGATCAGCAGAACAGGCTTCGCGACCAGCAGCGGCATCAGGCTTCGATGGACGCACGTTACGGGACGGGCGGCATCTTTGACCGAGAGGAAAAGGACGGTATCCGCAGCTTTGTCCGTTCGCTCTTCGATCTATGAACGGGCGTTACAGCCGTCAAGTACTATTTCCTGAGATCGGCCGCAAGGGACAGGAAAAGCTGCTCGGATCTCGCATACTTCTCGTCGGCTGCGGGGCCCTTGGAGCTGCTCATGCTGAGATGCTCGCCCGGGCCGGCGTAGGTTATCTACGCATTGTCGACCGCGATTTTGTCGAATACACAAATCTGCAGAGGCAGACACTCTTCAAAGAATCCGATGCTGCCGAACGGCTGCCGAAAGCCGTCGCCGCGAAAGCGCGGATAGCTGAGATCAATTCAGAGATCGAGGTCCAAGAGCTCGTCGCCGACGTCAACAATTCAAACGTCGAGTCGCTCATCGATGGCGTCGATCTTGTTCTCGACGGCACCGACAATTTCCAGATCCGCTATTTGCTGAACGACGCGTGCGTGAAGCACGACCGGACGTGGGTCTACGGAGCGGCCGTATCGAGTTACGGCACGACGATGACGATTCGGCCGCATGTCACTCCGTGCCTGCGGTGCATTTTCGACGAGATGCCTGACGCCGGCTCATCGCCGACCTGTGACACTGCGGGCGTGATAATGCCGATCATCGCCACCGTTGCTGCATCTCAGGTTGCTGAGGCGATGAAGTTCCTTGTTGGCGACATCGACAGCCTGCATAGCTCGCTGATGCAATTCGATGTCTGGGCCAACGACCGGCAGCGGATAAAGTTAGGAGGCCCTAACCCCGACTGTAAATGCTGCGGACAGGGCGACTTTGAATTCCTCGACGCTGAGTCGCACGAATTTGCCGCCGTCCTCTGCGGACGTGACGCCGTGCAAATAGCCCCGCCGGCCGCGACGCGCATCGACCTCGCGGAGCTATCGGATCGGCTAAGTGCGCTGGCGGACGTCAAGCACAATGATTATTTAGTAAGGTTCAGGGCAGGCGATCACGAGGTGACAGTATTTGCCGACGGCCGTGCCATTATAAAAGGCACCGACGACATAGCTGCGGCTAGGTCCTTGTACGCCAGATATATTGGGAGCTGATGGCTGAAAAGAACCCAAAAGTTGTGATTATCGGCGGCGGATTCGGCGGCCTGTGGGCGGCGAAAGCATTTGCGAACAAGCCCGTCGCCGTCACCCTCATCGACCGGAAAAATCACCACGTCTTCCAGCCCTTGCTCTACCAGGTCGCGACCGCGGTGCTTTCGCCCGGAGAGATCGCGCAGCCGATCCGCAGGATCCTCGCAAAGGCGAAAAACATCGAGGTAATTCTTGGCGAAGCCGTAAAGTTTGACAAAAAGAACAAGAAGGTCATTCTCGCCGACGGGAGCGAGATCGCATTTGACTACCTCATCGTCGCGGCCGGGGCGCGGCACTCCTACTTTGGCCACGATGAATGGGAGACCACCGCCCCGGGCCTCAAGACCATTGAGGACGCCGTTGAGATCCGCCGCCGCGTTCTTTTAGCATTTGAGCTTGCCGAACGCGAAGCCTACCTGACCGGTAAACAAAAGGAGCTAAATTTTGTGGTCGTTGGCGGCGGCCCGACAGGCGTAGAGCTAGCGGGCGCTATCGCCGACATCGCGCGCAAGGCCCTGGCAAATGACTTTAAAGCGATCGATACGAGAAAGGCCCGTGTCCTCCTGTTTGAGGGGTCTGACAAGATCCTCGGAACATTTGGCAAGGACCTGTCCGCTAGTGCAAAAGAACAACTCGAGTCGCTCGGCGTCGAGGTGCGGCTAAATAGCCTTGTAACTCAAATTGAACCCGGCCGCGTTCAGGTCGGCGACGAGCAAATAGAAAGCGATGTCGTTCTCTGGGCAACTGGGGTCGCGGCATCACCGCTCGGCGAAGCGTTGGCAGTCGAGACCGACCGCGCGGGCCGCGTACTTGTCGAAAGTGACCTTTCGATCAAAGACTCGCCAAATATCTTTGTTATCGGCGACATGGCTCACCTGCTGCAGGAGAATGGCGAGCCGGTGCCGGGCGTCTCACCCGCGGCTATGCAAATGGGCGAGGCTACGGCGAAGAACATTCTGAAGGATATAAGCGGCGTCGAACGCCAGCCCTTCGTTTATCGAGATAAGGGCACTATGGCCACGATCGGTCGGAAGAAAGCCATCGCCCACCTCGCGGGAATGAAGTTCCGGGGCTTCATCGCCTGGCTGATGTGGCTGTTCCTGCACGTATATTTCCTTATCGGCTTCCGCAATCGCTTGTCGGTCATGTCTGCATGGTTTTGGGCCTATCTTACGCGCGAACGCAGCGCTCGCCTGATCACAGGCGATGCTGACGAAATGCCAGCGGGACAAGCCCCTACCCCGGTGATACAGCCGGCTGGCAAAGCATCAGCAAGTTCTAAGCTTTAGCGGATCGATGCTTTATTGGAGGAGGGGATTCCCTTGAATATGTTCCCACGAATATTCAAACTGCGGGAATCCCCGGTTGGTTGGTTGTGGAAGAATATCGAACTTGCGTTCCCGGCTCTGTAGGTTTCCTTACACAGAGCCAAATAATTTCTAGTGAACCGACGCGAGCTGCGGATAGCATCCGCAAGCCGAGTCCTCGACCTTCTCGCGATCGCTGATAGAAAGTCCGCCGCGCGAATAGGTGATCAGCTTCTTCTTGCGAAGCTCCAACGCGATGCAGGTGACGCTCGGGCGGTATACGCCCAGGATCCTCGCGATCTGCTCGTGCGTAAGCTTCAGCGTCT
>CAZWSK010000003.1:40334-43870 GCA_964636445.1 uncultured Chloracidobacterium sp. | reverse complement strand
AGCCGCTATCGAATCAGTCACTGTCCACAAGACTTCTTATCAGTTGCCACTAGCTTCAGCTAGTGGGTAGATGTTCAACATGGAATGGGCTTTAGCCGAATGTTCGGCTAAAGCCGGGGTCCTATTTTGCTGCTGACCACTAGCTGAAGCTAGTGGCAATTTATTCACTCGGCAGGTTGGCGGGGCTCAAGCGGCTCCCCTCCTTACGAAGGAGGGGCGGCATCCCGATGTTTTTGATCGGGATGACGGGGGAGGTTTTTATATGACCGGGAGTCGATTTTGTGTTTACGCGCTGCGGATTCTCTAGCTTGGACGTGATCTAACTAAAAACCACCCCGTCCGCCGAAGCGGCGGCCACCCCTCGTTTGTAAGGAGGGGAGCTTTTGCTGTGTTTTATTCACGGTCTCGGCCGCCACGGGCGTGGGTTGTGGTCGGAGCGGGTGGGCCGAAGCGGAAATTTAGGCGGATGGTGTCCAGGACCCATTCCGTCTCATCAAAAACCTCGCGGTTTTGAAATCGGAGGACTCGAATACCTTTGGACTCGAGGTACGCAGACCTCTCACGGTCATGCTCGGCGCCGATGCCGGTGAAATGTCCCGCACCGTCGAGTTCGATGGCGAGTTTTTCGGATGGGCAATAGAAGTCAAGAATGTAATTGCCGACGGAGTGTTGGCGAATGAATTTACGGCCCTCGAACCTTGAGGCCTTCACGATCTTCCAGAATGCGGCTTCGGCGGGAGTGAGGTTCTTGCGCAGATCACTGCGGAATGCGCGGAGGTGAGGAAGCGTATGAACGTCCGTCTTGCGCCGCGGATTTGCCATCGTGACCGGAATATACCATTCCAGAGCGACAACCAAAAGCTCCCCTCCTTACAAAGGAGGGGTGGCCGCCGCTTGGGCGGACGGGGTGGTTTTTAGTCAGATCACGTTCAACTTAGGGAACACGCGGCGCGTAAACTCGAAATCGAGTGTCGGGCGCATAAAAACCACCCCGTCATCCCGACAAAAAACGTCGGGATGCCACCCCTCCTTCGTAAGGAGGGGAGCTTTTTACTTCCCGCAACCACAGTCGTGGTCGCAGCCGGGTTTGGTGGAGAAAGATTTTCGTTTTTTTATGATCGAGACGGCCGCGAAGGTTAGGGCGGCGAGGATGATGGCCATTACGATCAAGAACTGATAATTGAGAATTGAGAATGACATGGGTCAGTAGTCAGTAGTGGTGTCCCTAGAGATCAATCTTATGAGTTGCCACTAGCTTTAGCTAGTGATTGGATGCTCAATATTGGATCGGCTTTAGCCACAATGATCGGCTAAGCGGAATTGTTAGATGAGACGCTCCCTCCGTTTTTGGGTGAACGCCGGGGCGGGCGGGGGCATCGTATTTTTGAGAAGATCGTTTGGTATTATTAGAAAAAAGGAGGATCTGTTGACGATGAATTTGTTCGTTAGGCTTGGGCGCA
This sequence comes from uncultured Chloracidobacterium sp., assembly GCA_964636445.1. Classification (GTDB taxonomy): domain Bacteria; phylum Acidobacteriota; class Blastocatellia; order Pyrinomonadales; family Pyrinomonadaceae; genus OLB17. The sequence goes on along the minus strand of CAZWSK010000003.1, from coordinate 42,410 downwards.
CGGTGGGTTTGGTGTTCGCGGCGGCGGTTTTGGCTGTTGGGGCTTTTGGGCAGGAGACGACTCCGCCTGAGGCGACGGCGGGCTCCGAAACGGTGACGGCGGAGGCACCGGTGACACAACCGGAGCCGCCAAAGCCGGCGCCGGCAGGGCCGCTGCTTGATGACATTAACGGCGTCGAGCTGGGCATGACGGTCGATCAGGTCAGGGAGAAACTCGGCAAGCCCGAAACGCAGGATGCGGTATCTATGTTTTACGACCTCGACGACGGCAAGCAGGTGCAGCTAAGGCTCGACGGCGACAAAAAGGTGATGATGGTCGCCGGGATCTTTACGGGTGATGAAGCGGCCGCTCCTGAATTTACCGAGGTGTTTGGCCCGGCAGTACGAACCCCGGCCGAGGAGAACGGAACGATCTATAAGATTGTTCGCTATCCTGACGCCGGCTATTGGATCGCCTATAGCCGCCTCTCGCTCAAAGACGGCCCGATGACGACCGTTACGATTCAGAAAATGCGTTCCCAGTAGCAGTAGCAGGAGGATTACACGCAATTCTGCCCGGCAATTTTGGGATTGCCGGGCAGAATTTGTTTTGAGCGGTCCCGCGTTCGGGCTAAACGTCGTAGTACATCGAGAATTCCAGGGGATGCGGCCTGAGGCGCAGGGGCGTGATCTCGTTCTCGCGTTTGTAGCGGATCCAGCGTTCGATGAGCTGGGGCGTGAACACGTCGCCTTTCAGGAGGAAGTCGTGGTCGGCTTCGAGCGCTTTTAGGGATTCGTCTAGGCTGCCGGGAAGCGACGGAACGTTTGCCAGTTCCTCGGGCGGCAGGTCGTAGATGTCCTTGTCGAGCGGCTCGCCCGGATCGATGCGGTTCTGCACGCCGTCGAGGCCGGCCATCAGCAGGGCCGCGAAAGTCAGGTACGGGTTGCACGACGGATCGGGCGGACGAAATTCGAGGCGTTTGGCCTTTGGCGACTGCGAGAACATCGGTATGCGGACCGCGGCCGAGCGGTTGCGGGCCGAGTAGGCGAGGTTGACCGGCGCCTCAAAGCCGGGCACGAGACGTTTGTAGCTGTTCGTCGTCGGTGCGGCAAATCCGACAAGCGCCGGAGCGTGCTTGAGCAGGCCGCCGATGTAGAATTTCGCCATTTCCGACAGCCCAGCGTACTGGTCGCCGCCGAATAGCGGATTGCCGTCACGCCACAGCGACTGGTGCACGTGCATGCCCGAGCCGTTGTCGCCGAAGAGCGGCTTCGGCATGAAGGTCGCCGTCTTGCCCGCCGCGTGCGCGGTATTCTTGACCACGTATTTAAAGAGCATGAGGTTGTCGGCCGTGTGCAGCATGTTCGAGAACCTAAAGTCGATCTCGCACTGCCCGGCCGTCGCGACCTCGTGGTGATGACACTCGACCTGGATGCCGACCTCGGCGAGGATCGACGAGATCGAATTGCGAATGTCGATGAGTGAATCCATCGGCGCGACCGGCACATAGCCCTCTTTTGCGCGGATGTGATAGCCGGTGTTGGGGATGTCGCCGCCGCGGGCCGAGTTCCAATGGCCCTCTTCGCTGTCGATAAGATAGCCGGCCGAGTTTTGCTCGTTGTGAAACTGGGCCTGATCAAAGATGAAGAATTCAGCCTCGGGGCCGAAATAAGCGGTGTCGGCGAGGCCGGTGAAATTCAAATAGCTCTCGGCACGCTTCGCGACCGATCGCGGGTCGAGCCAGTAGCCTTCTTTTGTGATCGGGTCGACGGCGTTCGCGATCAGGCACAGCGTGGTGTCCTCGGTAAACGGGTCGATCCAGAACCGCGACGGATCGGGCACGAGCAGCATGTCCGATTCATGGATGGCCGCCCAGCCGCGCAAGGACGAGGCGTCAAAGCCGAACCCGTCCTCAAAGCTGTCCTCAGTCAGCATCTCGATCGGGAACGTCAGGTGGTGCCATGCGCCCGGCAGGTCCGTAAAGCGCACAGAGACAAATCTCGCTTCCTGATCAGAAGCGAAGCTTAAGACATTTTTGGCGTTCATATCTCTCCTGGGGTCTAAGGGACAAGTTTTGAGTGTAAAGACCGCATAGCG
>CAZWSK010000003.1:0-40234 GCA_964636445.1 uncultured Chloracidobacterium sp. | reverse complement strand
CGCGAACGCTCCGGGGAACACGAATACTAACGCCGCCGTTACGATGTCGCCGGCACCGACCAACGTCTCGCTCGCTACAAATGCGAGCGGCCCGATCGCTCAGGCAAACGCTCAGCGCCGAAAGCCGGGCGAGGACCCGACCGCCGGGCCGAAGCCGACGCCGCAATTCCGCGAGTCCGGCGAAGGTTCGCAAACGGCGATAACGATGGACGATCAGGGACGATTTGTCGAGGTGCGTGTATTCAACGGCCACCCGCAGTTTGACCGGATCGAGGCGGTTTGGATCGGTTTGCCGGAGAAGGAACTGCACTTCAAGCTTCGCGACGGCCGCACGATAACCAAGAAGACCAAGCAGCTGGAGAACCTGCAATCCGCAACTACCGCGCAGTTGCTCGAGATCGCCGGCTTGTCTGCTCAATAACAGGCACAACCCGACTGCGATGATGTATAATCACAGTTTTTATGGAAAAGTACTCGATAGTCTGCCCATGCTGTGAGGCGACGTTGACCGTTGACGCCGGCACCGGCGCACTGCTCGCACACGAGGAAAAAAAGAAAGTGCTCGGCTCGTTTGAGGACCTGAAAGGCAACCTCGATAAGCAGAAGGAGCTTCGCGAGCAGATATTCGCACAGGAAATGTCCTCGATGAAGGACCGCGAACGGCTGCTTGAGGAAAAGTTCAAAGAAGCCCTGAAACGCGCCGAGGGCGACACTACTCCATATAGAAATCCGCTCGACCTCGACTAGATGACCATGCCGGCCAGCTCCGCTTTGACCGCAATAGGCACAAAAGACCGCATAATTGTCGCTCTCGACGTCGATTCGGCTGACGAGGCACGCCGGATCGTCGCTGAGTTGGGCATGCGAGTCGGAGCGTATAAGGTCGGGCTGCAATTATTCGCCGCCGCCGGGCCGGACTTTGTGCGCGAGTTGACCGCCGCGGGGCATCGCGTGTTTTTGGATCTTAAGTTCCACGACATCCCAAACACTGTCGCGAGCGCGTCGGTCGAAGCCGCGAAGCTCGGCGTTTGGATGTTCAATGTGCACGCGGCCGGCGGCAGCGAGATGATGCGCGAGACGGTACGCCGCGTCGATGAATTCTGCTCGAGGTCAGGTGCCGCAAGGCCGTTGGTCATCGCGGTGACCGTTCTGACGAGTTCGGGCGACGAAGCGCTGAAAGAGACCGGCGTCGACGCGGACGCAGAAACGCAGGTCGTACGGCTGGCGAAATTAGCATTCGAAAGCGGGCTCGACGGCGTTGTCGCTTCAGCCCTGGAAGCGAAGGTCATTAAGGCGGCCATACCGAGCGAAGACTTCACTCTTGTGACGCCCGGGATCCGCCCCGCTTTTGCAACAACCGACGACCAACGGCGTGTAACAACCGTCCGGGCGGCGTTGGATAGCGGGGCCGACTACCTCGTGATCGGCCGCCCCATCACACGCGCTGACAATATGAACGCCGCTTTAGACGAGATCCTGAGCGAGGCCGCGGGACAGAATTGATGACCATTAAAGACGCACTTCCATCGTTTCTAGGACCGCGAATACTCGCGGCTGCGGCCGCAATTATCGTTTTAGCGTCGTTTGTTCCCGGCCAGGACGCCGGCGGCATAGATACGGCGGCCGCACCTCCGGCGTCAAAATTTCGCGTCGGTGAAAAGCTCGCCTACAACATCTCTTTTGGCCGGTTCCTCAACGCCGGCCACGCCGAGATCGCGGTCCAGTCGCAGGGAAAATTGCGCGGCGTCGATGTCGTCGAGCTTCGGTCGCGTGTAAAGACCTTTGAGGTCGTGAGTGCTGCGTTTTTCATGATCGACGAGACACGGACCTCATACGTCTTGCCCGGCACCGGCGTGCCGATTTACATCGCCAAGGTCTCAAACACGGGCCCGCTGCCAAAGGAAACGGCATACGACTATCTAAAGGTCCCGACCACGAGCTTTGACCTGCTGACACTTTTCTATCGACTTCGCGAGTCGGGCGGAGTCGGCAGCTTTAATGTGACCGAGAACGAACGGCTTCACACCGTCACGCTAACGCCCGCCGGTACCGAGCGCGTCCAGACAGACGTGGGCGAGCTCGAGACGAACGTCTCTGACGTACAGAGTGATCTTTTCGGCACGATCACCGTCAAGGATATGCAGATCGGTTTTACGGCGGATGAGAACCGGTATCCCGTGTTCCTGCGTTTCAAAACGCCCAAGGGTGCTTTTCGAGCCCTGCTGGCGTCGATCACCTTGCCCGAACCTGTTGTCGTAAAGCCTGTCCCAACGCCGACGCCCGCTCCGACGCCGGTAGTCAAACCGTCGCCAACACCCGCTATTTATGTGGATAACCAGCCTCTATTGCCCGAGTTGTCGTTCCAGGTCGGAGAGATGCTCGAATATCGCGTGACCGCGGGCGGAATACCGGCCGGGACCGTTACGCTCAATGCAAAAGAGCGAAAGCAGATCAACAATCAGGACACACTCGTTTTGAAAGCTCTTGTGACCGCCGGTGGTGTCGGGCCGAACTCATTGCGTGTGGGCGATATGATGGAAACATTCGTCGACCCGGACACGCTTGCCCCGAGGCACTCGGCCGCGAGGTTTGCGTCTACCTTTCCTTCACTTAATCAGACACTGACATTCGATCCGCAAGGCGGAGAGATCAGCACCGGCGGAAAAGCTATCGTCGACGCCCCTGTCGGGACGCACACGATGCTGTCCATGCTTTACGCGATGCGCTCGTTCAATCTAAAGCCGAGCAAGAACCCTGCAAATCCTGTCAACGACACGCGTGTTGCCGTTTTTTGGGGCGAAAAACCGATGATCTGGACGCTGCGTCCGTCAGCTCCGGAGGAGATCACGATAAACGGCGAAAAGGTTGCCGCGCAAATGATCTCGTTCACGACCGGCGACGATACGCTGGACAAACTCCGCCTCAGCGTCTGGCTAGGGGTCGAGGACCGCGTTCCGCTGCGTTTCACCGCGGGCAGCTACACGGCCGACCTGATGTCGCGGTCCTCGAACCTTTCTAAGTAACTTGCGTAATTAACACTGCGTTTTCTATGCGGCCTTTTCGGGAGACTGTTTCCCTCCAGCCTGCAAAGAGCGCCGCTAATTGAAAATGACTTTCAATTACGCTACTATTACTTTGACAAAAGGAGTTCCCCCGATGAGAAATACATTTCTTCTTTCGCTTTTGTTGCTGGCGGCGTGCGCCGTCAGCGGATATTCACAAACCGATGCTGACCGCGAAGGTGTTAAACGTGCGGCATTGAACTACGCCGAGGGTTGGTACGAGGGCAACGCCGACAAGATGGAATCAGCCCTGAGCCCTGACCTCGCAAAGCGGATAGCCCGGACCAACGACAGGGGGCAAACGATGGTCGACAATATGACCGCGATGCGGCTCGTTCAGGCAACCCGCGGCGGCTCCGGCAAGCAGACGCCCGCGGCCGAGCAGAAGAAAGACGTTACGATCCTCGATATGATGGTAAATTCGGCGACGGTCAAGCTAGAGATGCGCGATTGGGTCGATTACCTTCACGTTGCCAAGGTCAACGGCAAATGGGTGATCATAAACGTGCTCTGGGAAATGAAACCCAAAAAGGATGACAAACAAAAACCCTGATAAGCGGACCCTGATGAGCGTCCCGCTTGGCGAGCGGGCACGCGTAACGGCTGTCAATGGCAGCGGCCGCGTGACACAACGCCTGATGGAAATGGGCGTCGTTCCCGGCGTTTTCCTGAAAGTCGTTAAGGCCGCGCCCTTCGGAGACCCGATCGAGGTTCGCCTTCGCGGTTACTCCCTCGCCATGCGCCGCTCGGAAGCCGACGCCGTGGAGGTGACGGTATAAATCCAGCCCTCGAAACACACGAAACACACAAAATGAGAACGTCTTATTTTTGTGTCTTTCGTGCCTTTCGTGGGCAATTTCTTTGATGGCCGACCACCGTCACATCACCATCGCACTCGCCGGCAATCCTAACGCCGGCAAGACGACGCTTTTTAACGCTCTCACAGGCCTTAAGCAAAAAGTAGCGAATTATCCCGGCGTCACGGTCGAACGCAAGAGCGGTCCGTGGCGGCTGAACGGCAAGGTATCCGAGTTGATCGACCTGCCCGGCCTTTACAGCCTCGACGCCACCTCGCTCGACGAGCAGATCGCCCGTGCGATCATCACCGGCGAGCAAGCCGACGTGCCGCGGCCGGACGCGGTGGTGGCGGTCGTCGATGCGACGAATCTCGAACGCAATCTCTATCTTGTTACTCAGCTATTTGAGTTCGGTGTCCCCGTCGTCGTCGCCCTGACGATGATCGACCAGTTTGAAAAGCAAAAGCACCAGATCGACGTCGAGATGCTCTCGGCGCTGCTCAAAACACCAGTCGTTGCTGTAAACGCAAAGACCGGCCGCGGTATCGACGAGCTGTCGCAGAAAGTCCGCGACGTGATCGACACCACACCTGAGTTGCCTTACGTTGCGGCCGGAACGGATGAGGACGGGCCGCACGGTAAGATCTTTGCTCGTTATAACTTCATCTCAAACGCCGTTCAGGAATCGGTCTGGCACAGTGACCACGACAAGCACCGCCTGTCGGAAAGAATCGACCGCGTCCTTACGCACAAATTCTTCGGCCTCGTCATCCTCGTCGCTATCCTGCTCGTCGTTTTTCAAACGATCTTCTCGTGGGCGACGCTGCCGATGGATCTGTTGGAGCAAGGCTTCGGAGCTCTTAGCGACACGGCAAAATCACTGCTTCCTGAAGGAATTCTCGCCGATCTGATCGCCGACGGGATCATCGCAGGTGTCGGCGGCGTAGTCGTCTTTCTACCGCAGATCCTGCTGCTGTTCCTCTTTATTTCCCTGCTTGAAGACACCGGTTATATGGCCCGTGCGGCGTTTCTGCTGGACAAAATAATGTCCCGCGTTGGGTTGCACGGTAAAGCGTTTTTGCCGCTGATATCCAGCTTCGCATGCGCGATCCCCGGCATCATGGCTACCCGAACGATCGAAAGCCGCCGCGACCGGTTTGCAACGATCCTGATCGCTCCGTTCATGAGTTGCTCGGCGCGCTTGCCGGTCTATACGCTCATGATCGGGGCGTTCTTTGGCGGACAGTACGTAATGGGATTCATCTCCGTCGGCGCCTTGCTGATGCTCGCGATGTACACGATCGGCATTGCCGTCGCCATCGCGGTCGCTTTCCTGTTGAAGCGAACAGTTCTGAAGGCCCCACCGCCGCCGTTCCTGATGGAACTGCCGCCGTACCGCCTTCCCAACCTCCGCACCGTTATCCAAAACATGCTCACCCGCGCTTGGCTCTTCCTAAAACGCGCGGGTACGGTCATCTTGGCGATCTCGATCATTCTGTGGGCTCTGATGTACTTCCCCCGCTCAGCGGAGCCGGTTCCGGGCGGAAACGCGACCGTAAGGGAGCGTGCGTCAAGTCAAACTGAAACCAAGCCCGACCCAGCCGCGGTAGCCGCCGAACGCCCGCTCCCTGACGGTCGCGTTTCCGCCCGGGACGTTGATCCCGATGACCCGCCGCTCTCGGCTCCCGAAGACCAAGGCGACCCCGCACCCGAGGTGGCGATTCCCGAAAGCCAACAGCTAAAAAACAGTTTCGCCGGCCGCCTCGGCCATGCGATCGAGCCGGTCATCGAGCCGCTTGGTTTCGATTGGAAGATAGGCGTCGCGCTCATCGCAAGCTTTGCCGCCCGCGAGGTCCTGGTCTCGACGCTCAGCATCATCTACAACGTCGGCAAGGACGAGAACGAAGAGAGTGAAACGCTCATTTCAGCCATCCGCGATGAGAAAAAAGACGACGGCACGCCCGTCTGGACGCCTCTCACGGCGCTGACGCTGATGGTCTTTTTCGTTTTGGCGATGCAGTGTATGTCGACGTTGGCGGTGGTGCGCCGCGAGACGAACTCCTGGACATGGCCGCTATTTATGTTCAGTTACATGACGGTGATCGCGTACGTCGCGGCATTGCTGACGTATCAGGGCGGAAAGTTGTTAGGATTTGGGTAAATTCAAATGTCGGGCACCCAATAGGCCCGGCCGCCGTCGTTTCTCTTCTTCAATCCCAGCGTGGGAAGTTCGCTCTCCTCAGCCCCCAAAAAAGTGAAATGCGGCAGATCGCTGACGACCGTCTGGTACCAGCCGTGCTTTGCCATGATCGCTCGCACCTTAGGGTTGTCGTGCTCGTTGATGTCTAGCGCGAGCATCGACAGGTGCTGCGAGGTGCCCGGCGGGGCAACTGAGTAGATGATCGATTTGTCGAGGGATTTGGCGAAGTAAATTCCCTGCTCCTCGAGCTTGAAGATCTCAGGCACCTGTTCAAAGGGCGACAGAACGCGAATGCGGTCAGCCTCGGCCTGAGTAAGGCGGCCTTTCGCGACCCAATGGGACAATCCGGGATTCACGCGGCTTGCCCATAGCGTCACGGTGTCCTCGTAGCTGCGCTTTGCGGCGTCTGCTCCGCGCGGCGTGATGGAGGCTCCTGAACTCCGAGCTTCGGCGACAGCTTCCCGGAGCTGCTCCATCGCCGGTTCCTGCAGTTCGATGGTGATTCCGTTGATGTCGGCACTTATCCCTTTCGCGGCAGCCTGGAAAGCCGTCACCGAGGCGGCATCGCGAAAGACAGCCGTCGGCGGCGCGACCGCTCCCCCACGGGCTACGAATACCGCACCGTACTCCTTCAACATCCTCTTCCCCACGTCGTCGGTGGGCTGTTCAAATCCCGCTGGCAGGTTGGCGGTAAATCCGTCCTTCATCGGTTTTGCGACATTCGGGGCGGTGCCAGCTTCGTTTTGGCACGCCGTGAAGAACAGCGTCACGGTAGCGACGGCGGTTAAGGTCAGCGCGATCCTCATCTATTCTTTGAGATTCGGGACCCAGAATTTTTGTCCACCGACGGTCACGCTCTTGAGCCCGTGCGCCGGCAGCTCGCTCTCTTTGAGGCCGAGATAAGTGAAGTGCGGCAAGTCGCTCTTGACAGTTTGGAACCAGCCATTTTCGGCAAGGATCGCTCGCACCTGCGCGTTGCCGAACTGCTGGACGTCGAGAGCGAGCAAGAAGTTGTGCTGCGAAGCGCCCGGCACGGCAACGGAATAGAGTATCGATTTTGAGAGGTCCTTGCTGAAAAACATACCGTCCTCCTCCCAAGCGAGTATCTTCTCGATCTGCTCGCGTGTCGGTGCGTCGGCAGCAGCATTTGCGTCCGCTGCAGATATTCGGCCCCGCTGGCGCCAATATCGCAGGCCAGGGTCGACCCGGGACTTCCAAAGCGTGACGGTCGCTGAATAACTTCGCGCCGACGCAGTCGCGCCACCCCGTGGACTGATCTTGAGCCGGCGCTTGGCCGCCTGCAGGCGGGCATTCAACAACGCCGCCATCGCTGGCCGCTGCAAAGTGACGCGAACTCCGTCGACGACCTCCGTTTGAGAATCAAGTTGACTGTGGAGCCTGTCGAGCTCGGCTTCGGACTCGTAAATGCATCGCGGCGGCAGCATCGCCCCGCCTTTTGCTACAAAGATCGCGCCGTATTCGCGAAAGATCTTAGCCGAGACCCAATCACTGGTGATCGGGCACACTGTCTCGAAATCACGCTTGTATTCCTTTTTAAAAAGGTCCTCGACAACAGATCGGAAGTCGGGCCGCTCGGTCTGACTCAGGCCGAGCATGGGCGCCAAGAGAACCGTGAATGCTAGGGTCAGATATTTCATAAATCAGCGGAGTTTGGATGGCCGAGGGCCGGAAAAAGAAGCCCGGCGAGCACCGATCGTACAAATAATACAACAGTTCGCACAAATTCCTCACCGATGTGACCTGAGTCATATTTGGGCGGTTCGCCGGACTATATCGTCGAGGTAAGTCTAATCGGCTCCCACCGGACAAGTATGCAGCAGCTTAGGGTCAACATCCCGGGCGATGGGTATCACAAGGGCCTGATCTCGTGCCAGGCGGCTTGCCCTGTGCATACAGATGCACGCGGTTACGTGAGGGCGATAGCCGACGGACGATTCAACGAAGCTTACCTCATCGCCCGCGGCCCAAATCCCTTTGCATCGATCTGCGGACGCATCTGCGGGGCACCGTGCGAGATCGAATGCCGCCGGGGAAAGATCCCGAAGGTCAACGACGACGGCAAGTTCGTCGGCCAGGACCGCCCGATAGCGATCCGTGCGCTGAAGCGGTTTGTCTGCGATCAATACGGGCCCGAAGCACGTCCTGTAAGCGAGGTCGTCGACGAGATAACGGATTTCATCCCGCCCGTCGCGGCCGATGTAGAAGAATTAGCGGCACTCCTCCGCGCCGCTCGCAACCGTGCCGTGGTGCCCGGTAATGGCGAGAAGATCGCCATTATCGGGGCCGGGCCGGCAGGACTCAGCGCCGCACACGACCTGGCGATCCTTGGATTCAAGCCGGTCGTTTTTGAGATCGAGCCCGTCGCGGCGGGCATGCTCGCCGTCGGCGTGCCGGCGTATCGTCTGCCCCGAGAGCTGATCGCGAACGAGGTCGCGGTCATTGAAGCTCTTGGGGCAGACATACGCTGCGGCGTCGAGGTTGGCCGCGATGTTACGTTTGCCGAGCTTCGCGAGGATCATGCCGCCGTCATCATCGCGGTAGGGGCGAAATCCTCGCGAGCACTCGGACTGAAAGGCGAGGACGGCCCGGGCGTGATAGGCGGCGTCGATCTGCTGCGGGACGTTTCCTTAAATGAGCCCGTCGAGGTCGGCGATGAGGTCGTCGTCATCGGCGGCGGAAATGTCGCTTACGATGTCGCAAGATCGGTGGTAAGGCAGATCGCTTTTGACACCGCCCGGACGGCGGCTCGCCTGGCCGGCACGACAAAGGTTCATCTCGTCTCCCTCGAACACGCCGAAGAGATGCCGGCCGACACTATCGAGATCGTCGAGGGCGACGAGGAAGGCATCGACCGCAGCAACGGCTGGGGCCCGACCGAGATCGTGAGGAACGAGAATGGCCGCGTAACCGGCGTTGCCTTTCGCCGGTGCCTGCGCGTATATGACGACGAACGCAAGTTTTCCCCGCTCTACGATGACGACGACACGCGTGTCATTCCCTGCGACACCGTGCTGCTCGCCGTCGGCCAGGCACCAAAACTCACATTCCTGGAGGCCGGCGGCAAAGACGTCGAGCGCATGCGCGGTGACTGGTTAAAGGTGGATCCACAGACCTTGTCCACCACCGCTGATGGCGTCTTTGTCGCCGGCGATCTCGCCCACGGAACGCGCCTCCTGATCGACGCAGTCGCCTCCGGCAAATCGGCGGCGCGTTCCGTCTATCAATACCTGACAGGCCGCGAGCTGCGCAGCGAGGTGATCGAGGCACACAAGGTCCTCGAACGATACCGCCGCGAGCTCGGCTACGAATCCATCCGCCGCGTCGAGGTTCCCACCATCGAGCCCGAGGAGCGACTCGAACATCCGGAGAATGTCGTAGAAATAGGCTATTCAAAAGAAGAGGCGATGCGCGAGGCATCGCGATGTCTCGATTGCGGCGTGACGCCCGTTTTCGACGGAATGCGCTGCGTGCTCTGCGGCGGCTGCGCGGATGTTTGCCCGACGGAATGTTTAAAACTCATCTCACTGGACCGGATCGAGTTTGGCGAGGAGATGAGCGATGCGTTTGACCGTGCGCTCGGCAAGGACGCCGATATCGCCGCAAACTCCGCGATCCTCAAGGACGAAGACCGCTGCATCCGCTGCGCCCTGTGCGCGATGCGGTGCCCGGTCGATGCGATCTCCATGGAGCGGGTGACATTTCAGACAAATTGGAGCTGTGTATGACGACACATCCGGGTAAGAAACAATCGCGATTTGATCCTGAGCCGATGCCGCGGCGCGACTTTCTCGGCTTCGCAGCGTTGGGCTCGATGATCGCGGCGTTCGTGTTCTCTGTGTTCGGAATGCTCAAACTGCCGAAAGCCGCGGTCTCGGCGACGCAGTCGAAAAAGTTCAATGTCTCGCTGCCCGATACGCTGCTCGACGGCGAGGCGTTCATACCGCCGGGACGCAATGTCGCGGTTTTTCGCGACGGTGAAGGCGTTTATGCGATCTCGACGATATGTACGCATCTTGGATGCATCGTGAAGGCGAGCGGTGCGGGATTCGATTGCCCGTGCCACGGGTCGGGTTTTGAAAAGGACGGCACTGTCCGCAAAGGCCCGGCCCCAAAACCGCTGCCGTGGCTCAAGTGCAGCATGAACGGCTCGGTCGTCAATATCGACGAGGGAACGACCGTTAGATCAGGAACAAAGGTGTAGCGATGCAGGCTGAACAACCGTATTCCGCACTAAACGAATTCTGGGCGAACCTGAAGGCAATACCGTATCGCGTTTACCGCTCGATGTTCCGCGGCGGCGCTCCGAAAACGGACAGGACTCGTTCGTCGTTCGTATTCGGCAATGTCTTTCTGCACCTGCACTCGGTACGGACACATCTGTGGTCATTGCGGTGGTCGACTACGGCGGGGCTCGGCATCATCACGACCGCGGCTTTCCTGATCACACTCGTGACCGGCGTGCTGCTGATGTTCTATTACAAGCCGTACACGGACGTGGCGTACCAGTCGATCAAGGACATTCACTTTATCGTGCCAACGGGCCGGTACATGCGGAATATTCACCGCTGGGCCGCTAACGTCATGGTTGTCGCAGTGATACTGCACATGGCGCGGGCGTTTTATACAGCTGCGTATCGGCATCCGCGGGAATTCAACTGGTTTATCGGCTGGGGATTGTTGGTGACGACACTCGCGTTGTCCTTTACAGGTTATTTGCTGCCGTGGGACCAGTTGGCATACTGGGCGATCACGATCGGCGCGAACATCGCGCAGAGCCCGCGTGAGATCACGGACGCGATGGGCGTAACCGAATTCATGGACATCGGCGGGTTGCAGCGAGAGATCCTGCTCGGGTCTGAGGTTGTTGGCGAAGAGGCGTTGATACGCTTCTATTTGTTACATGTGATGATCTTGCCGCTCACGCTCGCGGGGCTGATGGCCGTCCATTTTTGGCGGATTCGCAAGGACGGCGGCCTTGCAAAACCGGAAGACGCGGACGAGCGTGTGGTCGAAGAAGCGAAGGAATTCTATCCCGTGTTTACCGATCAGCCGGCAAAGACATATCAGCTGGCGGCGATCGTAAAAGGTAAAACGCCGGCCGTGAACTCGGGGCCTGAGCACACGGTCCCGTCAATGCCGCACCTGTTCTACGCCGAGCTCGGTGTGCTCATGCTGACGGTACTGATCTGTGTCGGGCTCGCATTGGTTTCGGACGCGCCATTAAAGGAACTTGCAAATCCGCTTGTGCCCGAGAATCCTGCTAAAGCTCCTTGGTACTTCCTCGGTCTTCAGGAGATCGTCTCGTTCTCTGCCTTCATGGGCGGGATCGGCATACCTATGCTGTGCATCGTTGGACTCGGACTGATACCTTTTTTGGACCGCGAAAAAGAGGGCACCGGCGAATGGTTCGGTGGGCCCGGCGGATGGCGGCTGGTGAGATGGTCGATCGTGGTCGGCTTCGCGTCGTCGATACTGGTCGAGGCGTTCGCGATACGGTTTGGGTGGCTTCGCGAGTGGTTCCCTGACATACCACAGTTGGTGATCACGTTCGTCAATCCCGGAACGGTGATCACGGCAATTTACGCGGCGTTCTCTATCTGGGCTGTCAAGCGTTACAACTCGACGCGCGCGGGCGCACTAGCTTTATTCACCTGCTTTTTGGCGGGATTCATCGTGCTGACGGTGATCGGCACGTATTTCCGCGGTCCGAACTGGGACTTTTTCTGGTCGCCCGCGTCATGGCCGGGGCATTGATATGAACAAGAACAAGTATCTATTGATGATCTCAAGCCTCGGGGTTTTCGTCCTGCTGGTCGCGGCCGCGTACAGCGAGAATTTTCGCAAGGACTGGCACAAGATACAGGGGACCGCCTCGACCGCGGACGGGCCACTCGACGTCAAGCTGCGGCAGATCGTGAATCCGAATCTCAAGGTCACCGACCGCTGCGTCACCTGCCACACCGGAATGGCCGCCGGCGAACAGATCACTTCCCCATTAAAGGTTGGTGCCGCGCATAAGCCGGTGGTCCATTCCGTCAGCGAAATGGGCTGCACGACGTGCCACGGAGGCCAGGGACAGGCGACCGAGAGGGACGATGCGCACGGCAACGTTCATTTCTGGACCGAGCCGATGCTGCCTGCCAAGTATGCGTACGCGAGCTGCGGTACGTGCCATACACCGCTGAATGTCCCGAATAAGCCCACGTATGACAATGCCCGTAAGACCTTCGAACGCCTCGATTGCTACGCCTGCCACCGCCTCGACGGCCGCGGGGGGACGGTAAGACCGGGCGGCGACATCACGGGAATGGAAGGGCCCGACCTCTCCGTCGTCGGAATGAAGGGCTACAACGCCGAATGGTACGCGGCACACTTGGCCAAGAACCAGGCCGCAGCAGACGGAGCATGGAAGAATTCCTTCCGTGAGGTCAGCGAGCAGGACCAAGCCGCTCTCAAGATCTTTCTCGACACGCAAATGGGTGCGTCGAAGCTGATAGAGGCAAAGGCACAGTACAACTCTCTCGGCTGCGCCGGCTGTCACACCATCGGAAGTTTCGGCGGTGACGCAGGTCTTAACCTCTCGATCTCAGGCCTCAAAGACCCGAATCAGCTCAACTTTTCACGCGTTCCCGGCGAGCGTTCCGTGGCAAATTGGATGGCTCAGCATTTTCGATCGCCGGCCTCGACTGTTGCGGGATCGCAAATGCCCGTACTTGGCCTGAACGAGGATGAGATCGATCTGCTGACGCTCTACACGCTGAGCCTCCGGCGGCGGACGCTGCCGGACGTCTTCTTGCCGAAAGACCGAGTGAGAGCAATGCGCTTCGGTGAGCGTGAGTTTGCCAATGACGGTCCGACGATCTATTCAGCGGTCTGCGCGGCATGCCACGCAGCGAATGGCGGAGGCGCCCGTTATCCGGGCCTGGCGCCGAATCCGTCGATCACCAATCCGGACTTTCTCGCTCTGGCATCGGATGAGTTCCTGTTAGCAAACATCAAGAGCGGCCGCCCCGGGCGGCCGATGCTCGCGTGGGGTGAACGGGAGAACGGGCTGAACGACGACGAGATCCGCTCCGTGATCGCATACATCCGTGCTCTCGGCGGCGGCGTTCAGGCCGTACCCGACGCGAAGCCCCAGATATGGGCGGCCGGCGATGTGGCAACCGGCGAGCGATTGTTCAGCGCGAATTGTTCGGGCTGCCACGGCAAGGCCGGAGCCGGCGGTGAAGGGCCGGCACTTGGCAATCCTGCGTTTCTCGCGGCGGCCACTGACACGTATCTGGTCGGCACCATTACAAACGGCCGACGCGGAACGGTGATGCAGGGATTTGCGAACGGTTCGCCCACTCGACCCGTCCTGACACAGTCTGAGATCGAAGCGCTCGTGGTTTATTTGCGGTCATTAAAAGCGAAGTAGAGGACAGTTATGAAAAACGAATTATCGAGACGCGAGTTCATGGCGAGGGTATCGGCCGCGGGTTTCGGCGCCCTTGCGATGTCGGCAACAAACGCCTGGGGCCTCGACGCGATAACCAATCCGCTCGCCGTCTATCCGAATCGCGACTGGGAAAACGCATATCGTGACCTTTGGAAATACGATTCGCGATACACCTTCACCTGTGCTCCGAACGACACGCATAACTGCCTCCTCAACGCCCACGTACGCCAGGGCGTCATCACGCGCATCGGGCCGACGATGAAGTACGGCGAAGCCGTCGACCTGCTCGGCAACGGCACCTCGCACCGCTGGGACCCGCGTGTTTGTCAAAAGGGACTCGCTCTGACGCGACGCTTCTATGGCGACCGCCGCGTGAACGGCACGATGGTCCGTGCGGGATTTAAGAAGTGGTACGAGGACGGATTCCCGCGCGGCAACGACGGCAAACCGAGCGAAACATACTTCAACCGCGGCCGAGACGAATGGGTCCGGATGTCTCACGACGAAGCCGCCGTGATCGTCGCAGCGGTTCTAAAGAATGTCGCCGAGACCTACACCGGCGAGGAAGGAATGCGTCGCCTGAAGGAACAGCACTACGACGAGGCTACGATCGAGGCGACGCGCGGCATCGGAACGCGTGTGATGAAGTTCCGCGGCGGTATGCCGCTGCTAGGCATCACGCGAGTGTTCGGTATGTACCGAATGGCAAATTCGATGGCGCTGCTCGACAGCAAGATCCGCGGCGTCGGGCCCGATCAGGCTGTCGGAGCGAGAGGCTTTGACAATTACTCCTGGCACACCGACCTGCCGCCCGGCCACACGATGGTCACGGGCCAGCAGACGGTTGAATTCGATCTTAACTCGGTCGAACAGGCTAAGACAGTCGTCGTCTGGGGAATGAACTGGATAACGACCAAGATGCCCGACGCACACTGGCTGACCGAGGCGAGGATGAAAGGCACAAAGGTCGTCGTCATTGCATGCGAATATTCCGCGACGGCGACAAAGGCGGACGAGGTCGTCGTCGTGCGTCCCGGCACGACGCCGGCGGTCGCACTCGGCTTCGCAAACGTCATAATGCAGGAAAAGCTTTATGACGAGGATTACGTCAGACGATGGACGGATATGCCGATCCTCGTCAGGATGGACACGCTCAAATATCTAAAGGCGTCAGAGGTTTTCGGCGGCGGCCCGGCCGAACTCAAACAGACCTATATCGTCAAAGAAGGCGAGAAAGAGCCGCCGCCGATACAACAAGGTATCAAGAATATAGTTCCCGAAAAGCTCCGCAACGAGTGGGGCGACTATGTCGTTTGGGACACGAAAACAGGCGCCCCTGTCGCGTTGACACGCGACGATGTCGGCGACAATTCCAAGGCGGGCGACGCACAGCTTGAAGGCGTTGTCGAGGTCGCCCTCGCCGACGGCAGCAAAGTGAAGTGCCGTCCGGTTTTCGATCTCGTCAAGGAGTATGCCGCGCACTTTGACCCGAAGACGGTCGAGGAACTCACCTGGGCACCCGCGGCCGCTATCGAGAAGCTCGCACGTCACTTTGCCAAGGACCCCGGCACGACGCTGTTCGCTCTCGGGATGGGCCCGAACCAGTTCTTTAACAGCGACAACAAAGACCGCGACGTCTTCCTACTCGCTTCCCTGACGGGAAACGTCGGTAAGATCGGCGGTAATGTCGGCTCGTACGCGGGCAATTACCGCACCGCCTTGTTCAACGGCTCGCCGCAATGGATCGCTGAGAATCCGTTTGACATTGAGCTTGACCCGGCGAAGCCGGCCCGGCCAAAACAGTACTGGGACGCTGAGTCCGCACATTATTACAACCACGAGGACCACCCTCTCCGTGTTGGCAACCGGCTGCTGACAGGCAAATCGCACATGCCGTGTCCCACGAAGTCACTCTGGTTTGCTAACGCCAATTCTATCCTTGGCAACGTAAAGTGGCACTACAACATGGTGGTCAACGCGTTGCCGCGGATCGAGATGATCTGCGTCAACGAATGGTGGTGGTCGACATCCTGTGAGTGGGCGGACGTGGTCTTTGGCGTCGATTCATGGGCGGAATTGAAGCATCCCGACATGACCGCGTCGGTCACGAATCCATTCCTGCTCGTTTTTCCCAAGACGCCGATCGAGCGCATCTTCAACACGATGGGCGACATCGAGGTGTTCGCGACCGTCGCATCCAAGCTCGCCGACCTGACGGGCGATCAGCGGTTCAACGACTATTGGAAATATGTCCGCGAGGGCAAGACCGATATCTACCTGCAGCGGATCCTCGATAACTCGACAAACACGAAAGGCTACAACTTCAACGAGCTTCACGAAAAAGCTCTGAACGGCGTCCCCGCGCTGATGAACAGTCGCACAACACCTAAAAACGTCGGTTACGACCAGCTCGAGGACAATACGCCGTGGTACACGAAGAGCGGCCGGCTCGAGATGTATCGCGAAGAGGACGAATTCATAGAGGCGGGCGAGAATCTGCCGGTCCACCGCGAACCGGTCGACTCGACATTCTACGAGCCGAACATCATCATCTCGGCCCCGCACGAGGCCTTGCGGCCGGCTCAGCCTGAGGATTACGGCGTCAAGCGCGACGACCTGTCGTGCGAGACGCGTTGCGGCCGCAATGTCGTCTACACATGGGCCGAGGCCAAGAACAAGCCGCATCCGCTGATCAAGGACGATTACAAGTTCATTTTCCATACGCCGAAGTATCGTCACGGCGCTCATACTACGCCGATTGATACGGACATGAACGCGATGCTGTTTGGCCCGTTCGGCGACGTTTACCGCCACGACAAACGACAGCCGTTCGTGACGGAGGGGTATGTGGACATCAACCCGTCGGATGCGCGAGAGCTGGGCATAAACGACGGCGATTACGTTTGGATCGACGGCGACCCCGAGGATCGGCCTTTCCGGGGTTGGCAGAAGGACAAGAAGAACTATGAGTTCGCCCGCCTTATGTGCCGTGCACGCTACTATCCCGGCACGCCGCGCGGCGTGACGCGAATGTGGTTCAACATGTACGCCGCTACGCCCGGTTCTGTGCAGGGAGCGAAGGAACGTAAGGACGGCTTAGCGAAGAATCCGCGAACGAACTATCAGGCCATGTTCCGCACCGGCTCGCATCAGTCCGCCACACGCGGCTGGCTCAAGCCGACGTGGATGACCGATTCGCTGGTGCGGAAAGGAATGTTCGGCCAGGGCATGGGCAAGGGATTTGCTGCCGATATCCACTGTCCGACAGGAGCACCGCGTGAGGCCTTCGTGAAGATCACGAAAGCCGAGCCCGGCGGCATCGGAGACGAGCCGCTATGGCGTCCCGTTAAGCTCGGCATCAGGCCGCGAAACGAGTCCGACGCGATGAAGAAGTATCTCGCCGGCGAATTTATCAAGAAGAAATAGATGGATGCCCTAAAAGTACATCTTTTGGTCAACTATTACCCTGCGATCGGTTTTGTTATCGGCGCGCTCGTCTTGGCGTTGGGCTACATAACCCAGAGTGCGCCCCGCAAACGGTTCGCGCTCAAGATCATCGCCCTGATGGCGTTATTCACTGTAGCGGTCGCGATCACGGGCGAATTTGCCGGGCAGGCCGTTAAGGCAACGATTGAAGGCTCGCGGGCTGCAGCACTCGAGACACACAAGCTGATAGCGACGGCAGCACTCGTGACAGTACTCTTCGCAGGCATCGCGTCGGTCGTCGGCATCGTTCGCGGAAAGGTCGATGCCGAACTTCCGCGCTTCGCCTATGCGGTCGTTCTATTATTCAGCATCTTCGCATCAACGCTGCTCATCGCGGCGATCTTCAAAGGCCGGCACATCAAATGGGCCGCCGATCTTAACCCCACAACTACGGAGAACAACAAACTATGGCACGCGTAAATAACTGGCAATTGGGAAGGGAGATGTCCTACTGGTATCCGGAGAGCCGGCCCGAGAAGCAATTTGCCGCCGTTTTTGACACAAATAAATGCATCGCGTGCCAGACGTGTACGCTCGCCTGCAAGACGACCTGGACAAGCGGAAAAGGGCAGGAATACATGCTCTGGAACAACGTCGAGACAAAGCCCTACGGCTTTTATCCGCTCGCGTGGGACCTGAACCTCCTCGAGATGCTCGACGGCGGCCAGTGGACCGAGCAGGACGGCAAGCATGTCTACGAAGGCAGCACGATCTTTGAGAACGCCCCGGCCGGCGAACGCGTTCTCGGCTGGCGGCCAAGCGATGAGGATTACTCTTATCCGAACGTCGGCGAAGACGACTGTGCCGGCGGTGTCGACGGCGGTGCTTCACTCGAAGGCACGCATGACATGGCGTGGTTCTATTATCTTGCGCGCATCTGCAACCACTGCACCTATCCGGCATGCCTTGCGTCGTGCCCGCGCGGCTCGATCTATAAACGCCCTGAGGACGGCATCGTGCTTGTCGATCAAGGCCGCTGCCGCGGTTACCAGGAGTGCGTGCGCGGCTGCCCGTATAAGAAGGTGTTCTTTAATCCGATGACGTCGACCTCTGAGAAGTGCATCGCGTGCTTTCCAAAGGTCGAACAGGGCCTATCGCCGCAATGTTTTGAGAATTGTATCGGCAAGATCCGGATGGCGGGATTTCTCAACACGCCCGACAAGGCCCAGGAGGACAACCCGCTCGATTATCTCGTTCACATCAAGAAAGTCGCGCTGCCGCTGTTCCCGCAGTTTGGCCTCGAGCCAAATGTTTACTACATTCCGCCGATACACGTGCCGACGACTTTCACGCGGCAGATGTTCGGGCCGGGAGTCGATAAAGCGGTCGAGATTTACAGGAACGCACCCAATGATCCTGAGCTGACGAGCTTGCTGGGGCTTTTCGGATCGACCGCGAGCATCGTTCGCAAATGGAAACACGTCGGCGACAAGGCCGTCGGCATGGACGAGAACGGCAAAGAACTCGTCAGCGTTCCGGACAAAGAGCCGGTGCACGTTCGCCCGGCGTACGATCAGTTTCATCAGATCACGAGGACAAATTGCCCGTGAGGAGAGTGGATTTATGCGACTGTTATTACTCGTAGTTTTGGTTAGTTTGTTCGCCGCAGCGTGCAGCCGTACACAGGTCGCGACCGCGGAAGTCCAGGTCGCTCAGGTTCCCGAGATCACGCTCGACCCGGACGCGGGCGTGTGGGCAAATGTGCCGCTGCACATCTCGAAAATGATCCCGCAGGATCTCGTCGACCCGCGCGTGATGCAGCCCTCGACGGCGGAAGTACAGGTCAAGGCCATCTCCGACGGGCAGCAGATCGCTTTCAGGCTCGAATGGCTCGATGACACGCAGAATGACATGCCGGGGCCGAAGCATTTTATCGACGGCTGTGCCGTCCAGATCCCGGCAAAGATCGAGGCGAACGTTCCTGCTCCGCAGATGGGCGAGACCGGGAAGACCGTCGAGATCGCGTTCTGGCGTGCGGACTGGCAGGCCATCGTCGAAGGCCGGGCTACGGATGACATTAAGAGCATTTATCCGAATGCGAGCATCGATCATTATCCATCGACGGCCAGCTCGCTCGAAGGAAACCCGCAAGCGCTTGCCGACGCAGCCGCGCGTTATGCCCCCGCCAAGGCCGTCGGCAATCGGCGTTCGGGCCCACGCGAGCAGCCGGTCGAGGACATGATAGCCGAAGGGCCCGGGACGCTAACGCCCGCTGCGGCTACGACGTCCAAGGGCAAGGGCATAAGAACGAAGACCGGCTGGGCCGTCGTGATCTCACGGCCGGTGCCAGCGGCGTTTTCGTCTTCGACGCCGTCTCAGACGGCGTTTGCGGTCTGGGAAGCGGCGCACGGCGAGGTCGGAGCACGGAAAATGCGCACCGGTTGGGTGCCGATGATGTTGAAATGACACTTTCGATCGCAAGCTTAATGAGCGTTCACAATGAGCTAGACGCTATCTTTCTCGAACACCAGCGTGCTCTTCTGCGGCTCGACCACGCCTCCGCGCTCAAGCGGCTCGAGGGCTATGAAGCCCTGCTGATGCGGCACATGAAGGACGAGGAAGAGGTGCTGATCCCGGTCTATTCCGGAAGGTGTGAATTCCCTGCCGTCGCCGCACCTAAGCTCTATCTCGATGAGCACAAGAAGATGCTCTCTCATCTGGACGTCCTCAAGAACGCGACTGCAGCTCTGAACAACGCTGTTGATATCGAGGCTGACGTATTGCGGATCCTGGGCCACGAGGCGTTCTATCTGCGGCTATCCGCTCACCACGACCGGCGCGAGGCTGAGCATCTCTATCCGCTGCTCGATGAGACTTTGACGAAAGACGAAAAGGCCGCTGTCATGTCGCGTGTCCATCGACGCGACGAGGCTCTGAAGGCAGCGAATACCTAAAAATATGAAAGACGCTAATCAACTATTGAACGAGGCGGCCGAATGGCGTTTGATCAGCCTGTTGTTCGATTGCCCGCAGGACGACTGGTTCAGCCAGGTCTCGCAGCTCGGCGAACAAGTACACGACAAAGAGCTCTCAAAAGCAGCGAGAGCGGCACAGAAAGAGGCGTCGGAAGGATTTTTTCATTCGATATTCGGTCCCGGCGGCCCGGCTCCGGGCCGTGAGGTCAGCTATCGCAGCTGGGTCGAGCCCGGCCAGATGCTGTCCGAGCTCTCTGCGTACTACGACGCGTTTGGTTTCAAGACCAAAACGAACGAAGTTCCCGACCACATCGCTGTCGAGGCGGGTTTCGTGGGCTATATGCGGCTCAAAGAGCTGTATGCACGAGAGTGTGGTGATGACCAAAATGCCGAGATCACGGCCGACGCTGCCGCGGCGTTCATCGACGACCACCTGTCGAAATATTCGGAAAAGATGAACGCCCTGCTTGCCGGGTCAGGGATCGAATACCTCGAACTTGCCGGTGAGGCGCTATTTGCACGCGTCGGGCCCGATAAGGACAAAAATAAGCTCCGCGAGGCGGCTCTGCCGATCCTCGCGGAGGAAGAAGATACGATGTTCGAGTGTGGAGCAGGAGTTTAGGCCTGCGAATGGTACGAGAAGATAACGACAGCCACCAATAATGCCCCATAGATAACCTCCCAAACGCCGATTCTCTTTGCCTTAACGCGTCGACGCAGAGGTGAGAGGCCGACGGCGGCTCGAAGAAATAACAGGAAGAATACGGCGACCGGCAGCACCGGAATGATGCCGGCGCCCGCGAGCGCAGCCGCGCCGGTGAGCGCGACGATGTGGGCGGTGATCGGAATGGCGTGTGACATCGGCTTCCCTTTCTCGAGGGCAAGGCGGTTCCGAACATACAGGATCGACGGGAGGAAACGTGCCGCAAAGATGAACCAAAGCCCTGCGGCTATGGGCCAGGACATCCCGGCCGCGATCACCATCGCCGCGGCCGTAGCGCCCATCACGATGCCGCCCGACATCTCTGCGAACAGCTGACGGCCGGGCCGCGAGATCTCGTACCACAACTGGAAGAGAGCGAGCGGCAATACCGCCACCAGCGGCACGAGGCTTTGCGGCCCCGCCGAGACGTATGCGCCGACAACACCGCCGACTGTCAGGATCGAGAACGCGGCGAGGAAGTTCGCAGCAACAGGCGCTATGCTGTTCGGATCACCCCGACGCCACACATTTATCAGCACCTGGAGCGGCCGCCGTGCCATAAAAGCCCCGACCACGGCAACCGCTATCCAGACACTGCCGAGGGAGAACGCAATGGCAAGGCCGGCAACGATCGGTTCGAACAAAAAGCCCCAGGACCCATGCTCGGTGGGAAGTAGGATCTGCGTGAGGCGAACACGCCGCACGGGCCTGGGTTTTGAGATCGTTGCGGACATTGCCATAGTCTACACCGCCGCTGCGAACAGTTCCTGTTCCATCTCGACTGCTTTCGGGAAGAGCAGATTGTTCTCGAGATGAATGTGCTGGTGTAGGTCGGCCTCTAGCTCGGCCATACGATGATACAGTGCCGTGAAACTAGGACAGGCCCATTCAGGCAGCGTGTAGTTGTCCGTCAGTTCACGCATCTTGACCAGCAGCTCGCCGGCCTGTTCGTGCTCGATCGACATCATGTTGACGGGATTGCGAACAGTCGCGAACGGCGGAAATGCCGGCGACATCTTTTTATCACGCCGTGATTCCATCTCCTCGATGTACGGGAAAAGAACGTTTTCTTCCTTCATCATGTGCGGGAATAATTCGTCGCACAGGGACTGAAATGTGGCTTCCAGCTCAATGAGGGACGGCAGATGATCTCCATGACGGGTGGCCACTTTGTTCATCAACGGCGTCAACTGCGTCATCTCGTCGCGGGTATAGGCGTGGTGTTTGTCGATAATATAATCGATAACCTCGGCAAGAGCGGCCGTCTGCAACCAGTCGAGTTCCCGGTTGCCGAGATCACCCACAACGCCGTCGATCTTTTCCACCATTGCGTCGGGATCCAACCCTGCGTGAATACATGCCTCGTCAAAATTTACATGGCCATGGCAGCAGTAATCGATCTTGTATTCCTCGAAAACGCGCGTTGTTATCGGCATCGCAAGTGCGATCTCGCGAACTGTTTTTGTATGCAAGTCTAGATTCATAAAGTCCTCCTAGTGACTTATGACATTGTGCGTGTTTGGGAGTTCGTGGAATATGACCTGCCTCATACAGGCCAAAAAAGTAGAGCCTACTCGGCCAGCCGTCTGAGCGGCGCGAGAGAATCGATGTAGATCTTGCCGCGGACTATCCTGAACATATCGCGAGATGACATACGCCTAATCGAGCGGATCGTCGTCTCAATTGTCAGTCCCGCCATGTCGGCGATGTCCTGGCGACGGTGATCGATGCGAACTGGGCCGTTGCCATTCATGTCGCCGACGATGCCGAGCAAAATGCCGGCGATACGCTGTTCGGCGGACGGCGTTGCAAGTATCCGCACGGTATCAGCCTTTTGGCGAAGAATGCCGCACATTTGCTCAAGAATTACCGCCGAGAATTTCGGCGAACGATCCATAAGGGCCTTAAACTCGTTTCGAGGCATGATCAGGAGTTCGGAATCTTCCATTGCGACTGCCGTCGCTGGAAAACTCTTGCCGTCGAGCGCCGGGGGAATAGCAAATATCTCCCCCGCACCAAACGTCCCGACGATGACCTCTTTTCCGAGCTCCGGATAACGGACCATTTTAACCATGCCGGAGCCCACCGTCGGCAGGAAAGTCGCGTCGTCGCCCTCGGAAAATACGATCTCCCCTGTCGAAAATCGCTTGGCAGAAGACCGCTCCGCCACCATCTCTAGAATTTTGTCGTCGACTTGCGCCATAGCAATAACTCAATTTTAGCGCTTCGGCCCAGGGTTATCGAACTCGGTATGTGACCTGGGTCATAGCCGCCGTTGCGGGGCGAACTCAGAATTGACTCAGCGCTTTCCGCACGCAAGGAGATATATGAAGGTCCTGCACCGAACGATTTACGCAATTGCCATCATTACCGCCGCCTCTATCGGGGCATCCGGACAGACTCGCGTGGGCTCGCCGGACGTCGATGAATTGACGCGCCGCGTCGAGGCCCTTGAGGCCACAGTCAAGCTTCTCACCGAGGAACTCGCTCGACGGCAACAACCGCCCACGCCCCCGGCGGATACAAACGCATCTACAACGCAACCCGTGGTCGCCACAACAAAGCCCGAACCTCCGGCAAAGACAGAGTCAGCCAAATCTCGCGATATTGGCGTTGACCTCGGCGGTGCACGACTCACGCCGTATGGCACGATCTACTTCAATATGTATGGGAACACACGCGGCGTTAACAATGCTGACGTACCCACGTTTGCGGCTGCGAGCGGCAACGGCGGCACGAGCGCGAGCCTCAGGCAGACACGCCTGGGCCTTCGGCTGGAAGGGGCGAAGGTCGGCAAGGCGCGGCTTGGAGCGATCGTCGAGGCGGATTTCTACGGCGGCTCGCCGGGGATCGGCATTGGTGAGAATTTCGGTCTTGTTCGTCTACGTTTGGCTAACGTAAGGCTCGATTGGGAAAAGACCGCGGTCACGATCGGGCAAGATTGGATGCCGTTTGCCCCGCAAAATCCTGTTTCCCTCGCCGCGGCGGCGATTCCGCAGATGGCATCCGCCGGCAACAACTGGGCGCGTATTCCGCAGATCAAGGTCGAACGGAAATTCGGTCATGTTTCGTTGCAAGGGGCCGTGCTTGCACCGCAGTCAGGCGACTCAGCTGCCGCGGGCGGGTTTCTCCTGCAACCAAACTCTGGCTCGACATCGGGTGTTCCGTTCTTCCAGAGCCGCCTGGCATATAGCGGTAAAAACTGGTTTGCCAGTAAGAAGAACGGATCCATCGGCGTCTCGGGCCATTGGGGCCGACTAGCGGCGAATTCCGGCCCCGCGAACACGCGCTACACAGATGAGTCCTGGGGCGTCGCCGCTGACTGGAACCTGCCGCTCAGCGACATCATCGCGATCACGGGCGAGGCATTCACGGGACAAGGCTTGGGCGGATTTCAGGCCGGCGTTTTTCAGGGCGTGAATACGGATTTTGCCTACGTTCAAGGCAACGCGGCCACGGCGGATGGCATTCGTGCGATAAGTACACGCGGCGGCTGGCTTCAACTCGCGATCACGCCGCGAATGAAGGGCAATAAACTCGGATTTTATGGCACAGTCGGGATCGACGATCCTGACGATAGTGTCCTGACGAGCGTTGCTAATCGCGACTGGCGGACCAGAAACCTCGGGTTTGCCGGCGAAGTTATCTATAAATTTACACCCCAGTTTCAGATGGGATTTGAGGTCAGGCGTTTTGATACGTGGTATCGCCTAGCGCGAAGGCGAACGGCCGAGCACCTAAATTTGGCGTTCGCTTACAGTTTTTAGATCACGCGGAATAATCGGCTAGTTCTCTGCCGAGCTCAGTCAGCAGGTCCTTATCGTGGTCGCGAAGGGCGTTCTTGTCGCGAAGCTCCTCGATGATCGCGATCGCCTTTTGGATATTCTCGACCGCTTTCGGCTTACTGCCGGTCTTCGCATAGGCCTCGGCTAAAAGGCGATACGCCATCGCGGCATCGTACCGGTAGGTTGTTGTTTCGGGGTCAGCCTCCGCAATGGGGAGCATGATCGCCAGCACACGCTGCAGGTCGGCTTGGGCTTCGGGGTATCTTCCGAGTTTAAGCTGGGCCCGTGCACGTTCGGTCCGATAGACGGCGAGGTTGCGTTGATATTCGAGGTTTTCGTCCGTCGTATTGCTTAGGGCTGTCATTACTGCCGTGGCCTTGTCGGCGTGCAGGATGGTGTTTTTATAGTCGCCCGCGAAGCGATAGGCTCGAGCAGTATTAAAGTGCGAGATAGCAAGATCGTAAGCGACAACCCCGTTTTCGGGCTCCTTGGCCAACGCGGCGGTGGGAAACTCGACCGTGGGCAAGCACGTCTCGACGCCTTTGTGCGGGTCTTCTTTATCGATATACAGCTCGCAGGTCATCGAATCCGTTAGCCACACGCTTCGCTGAACACGGAAATCGTCAGGAAACTCATTTGCAAGTTCTCGACTGATCTCCGCCGCTTGCGCAAAGCCCCGAATGCCGCCTTCATAATCGCCGATCGACCCTTTAGCCTTGCTCATTATCCTGAGCAGCCGCGCCTGCGTCTTCTTGAAATCTGAATTCGCAGGATCGGCCGCTCGCAGCCGTTCGACAATAGCCAAGGCCTCGTCGAACAGCACGAGTGCCTTGTCGGTCTGCGAGTTGAATACCGGTATTGCACCGTAGTCGATCAGGGTCACTGCGAGGCGGTCCTGGTACTTTACAAAGCTTGGATCGGCGGCGATCAACTCGCGACGCAGCGTTATACTCCGCTCAAATGCTTCTGATGCTTCCTTAGTCTCGCTGTTATTCCACAGCGTACGTGCGGTCGTGTAATAATTCGCGGCTAGCTTCTCTTTTGCTTCCAAATTCGACGGATCGGCCGCATACACGGCCTCGCGTAGGCGTGCGGCCTTGCGATAGCTGTTGAGTCCAGCTTGGATGTTGCCGAGACTCGAATTCGTAAGAGCACCCTGCACGTCACCGATCTTTTCGTACGCCGTCGCTAGTTCGCTCTGCAGTTCGAGATCATCGCTGACCTCACTCGAAAGACTGTCGAGATATTGCAGGGCGTTTGTGAGTATTTTTTCTCGTGCCTTGAGCGAGCCCTCAAGGTTCTCGATCTCAGGATAAACATCGAAGATATAGGAATTTGCAAGCTTGCGAACGTCGTTAAACCGGCTCTCCGCACGCAGCCGTTCCGCCTGCGCGACACGCGCCTGCCACAGCGTCGTTATCGCACCCGCAATGATCGCAATAAGGATAAGTGCTGCCGCTGCGACCGCAAATCGATTCCGCCGCACGAACTTTCCTGCCCTGTACACCAGCGTGTCAGGGCGGGCCGTCACGGGAAGGCCTTCCTGATAACGCCGAATGTCCTCAGCGAAGTTCTCAGGTGATAGGTATCGCCGCTCGGGCTCCTTTTTCAGAGCTTTCAGAATAATGTTGTCGAGATCGCCCCTCAGGTAATGCGGCTTGACGCTCATTCGCTGAGGCACGGTGAGTTTGTTGGCTCGCTGACGTGTAGACTGCCCGTTACCAGATGCCACATCGCCATTTGCCCGCCTCGGCACTGAGTGCCCCGGCAGCGTCGACGCCGCTGACGACGGCAGCGGCGGGTCCGTCTCGATCACGGCGTGGAGGACGTCGTTCAGATTCCCTTCCTTGCTTTGGAAGGGCCGGCAGCCGCTGAGCAGTTCGAAAAGTATTACGCCGAGCGAATAAACGTCTGTCGAGGTGGTCACGCTTTCGCTGCGGAGCTGCTCGGGCGACGCATAACTCGGTGTCATCGCGCCCAGCCGCGTTACTGTCGCCGCGGGGCCATCAGTATCGTCGGAGAGGATCTTTGAAATGCCAAAATCGAGCAGCTTGGGCGTGCCGTCGTCGGTGACGAGGATGTTAGACGGCTTAAGGTCGCGGTGTACGATCAGGTTCCTGTGAGCAAAATCTACGGCCGAGCAGATCTGGCGGAATAGGTTCAGCCGTTCGTCGAGGCCGAGCCGATGCTTATTACAGTACTCGTCGATCGGCCGCCCATCGACGTATTCCATCGCAATGAATGGCACTTTATCGTCCGTCGTGCCGGCCGCTAGCAGGCGGGCGATATTTTGATGCTCGAGGCGCGAAAGAATGTCACGCTCCAATTCAAACCGGCGTCGCAATGCCGCCGTGTTCATCTCGCGTTTGAGCAGTTTGAGCGCTACTCGTTGCGAAAACTTGCCGTCGATGCGCTCAGCCAAATACACGGCGCCCATGCCGCCTTGGCCGATCTCAGAAACTATGCGGTAATTCCCGATCTGCTGTCCGTTCAAAGAATTGCCCGCGTCCGGTTCGTCGAGAAATTCGCGTGAAAACTCAACCGCCGACAGCTGCATCATGTCCGCCGACTGGTCGTCGAAGCTGAGCAATGAATCGACCTCCGCCCGAATATCCGGAGCAAGTCCTGCCCCGTCAAGGTAAGCGTTCCGGGCGCTCGCATCGAGGCTCAGAGCCTCATCGAGAATGTTTTTGATGGTGTCCCAGTTCTTAGGCTGCATCGGCTGCGTGCGCGATAGCTCGGTCTCAAACCAATATGCGTAAAATGTCAGAAAAATCAGCCAAGATTTTTGCTAACGCTTCGAATTCAATTCCCTGTACAGCCAGAGTCGGGCGGCCTGCCAGTCGCGCACGACGGTCCTCTCCGATATATTCAGGCATTCGGCGATCTCTTGATTGGTCATGCCGCCAAAAAAACGCATCTCGACTATCGAAGCCTGCTGCTCATCAAGCTTCGCTAGGCGGTCGAGCACCTCGTTCAATTCCAAGAGCGAATCTGCACGCTTATCGACGGGGACCTGCACGTCGTCGAGCGAGAAGTGTATCGGCCGGTTTCCACGTTTTGCGGTCGCGTGCAGCCGCGCGTGGTCGATCAGGATCTGACGCATCAGGCGCGACGCGATGCCGAAAAAATGGGTTCGATTCAACCAGGCGATGCCGGAATCCTTGCTGAGTTTGATAAATGCCTCGTGCACCAAAGCCGTCGGCTGGAGCGTGTGGTTTCCGCGCTCAGACGCCATCATTATGCGGGCCTGCCGGCGCAGCTCATCGTAGACGTATGGCAGCAGCTGCTCTTTAGCAGCTTCGTTGCCGTCATTCCACTCGCGCAAAATGCGGGTTATCTCCGATGGCTTGTCATCGTTCATATTCGAGAGCTTTCTTGGGGTGCACTAAAATTTTACCTGTTTTTTGTAAAAAGCGAAATCGTCGCGACTTCAGTCGGAGGGCCCCACGGCATGTACTTATGTTTCATGAGGGGGAAGACCGATCGTGTTTTTGAAAATGTGAAACGTTTCACAATTTGAGTGTGAAACGTTTCACATTTTTTCCACAGGCAGCTGATCTACTGAGTAAAATCGAGAAAAATGCCCCCTTTGGTCGAACGTAAACCGCCTTAGTCGGGGCGGCTGCCCCGGGTTTGGTCGCATATGAACCTGAGATCGGTCGAAAGTCATTTTCAATAATTATCTCTACCAATCTGACCGCCGAACCCGGAGACGGACGAGCGAATCGCGCCTTGTCGAGCCTCGTCCTGCAGGGCGACGCTTGCGGCGGTATAATCAACCCATAATGATCACCTTAGGACGCGACGTTTGCACCGATCTCGATAGCTCTCTCTCGCGCGAGTGGCTCGAGACGAACGGCATCGGCGGCTATGCCTCGTCGAGCGTCGCGGGTGCCAACACCCGCCGATATCATGGGCTGCTGGTCGCAGCCACGCATCCTCCGCTAGGGCGGATGGTGCTGCTGTCGAAGTTCGAAGAGGCAGCCGTTATCGGCGGCAAACGCTTCGAGTTGTCGTGCAATCAGTATCCCGGCACGATCCATCCGTCAGGTTATCAGTATCTCGTTCAATTTCGCCTCGACCCGTTCCCTGTCTGGACGTATGACCTGGACGGGACGAAGCTCGAACGCTCGTTGTTCATGGTCGACGGTGAGAACACAACTGTGTGCCGATGGTCGGTCGATAAGTCGGCGGAGGCAAGTCTCGAGCTTCGTCCCCTCGTCGCGTTTCGTGACCATCACCATCTGCGTCACGACGAAGCACTGAAAGTCACCACGGAGTTCTCCGACAACACCGTAAGCTTGCATTCAGGTGCGAATTCCTTGACGCTGCATCTGGCTCACAATGCCGCAGACGTCGAGCGGAGCGGTGTATGGTACCGCAACGTCGAATACGCGATCGAGCAGGAGCGTGGATTTGACTCTCGCGAGGACCTTTATCAGCCGTGCGTGCTGAATTTCGACCTCTCGCAGCCGGCCGTGGTGATCGCCTCGACGCAGCCGCAAGGCATGGCCGATCACGAGGATCTCGAACGCAGCGAGATAAAGCGGCGTGCTCGCATCGTCGCCGCATCAGGTGCGAAAAACGAGGTTATTCAGCAACTCGTTCTCGCCGCCGACCAATTCATCGTCCGCCGCGGCGAAGGACACACGGTCATTGCCGGTTACCCCTGGTTTTCCGACTGGGGCCGGGACACGATGATCGCTCTGCAGGGACTCACGCTCACGACTCGACGCTACGACGCCGCGAAGAGCATATTGACCGAGTTCTCACGCCATATCTCCGATGGAATGCTGCCCAACCGCTTCCCTGACGAGGGCGAAGTGCCGGATTACAACACCGTGGACGCGACGCTCTGGTATTTTGAGGCGATCCGCGCCTATATCGCCGAGACAGGCGACCTTGAACTGGTCCGAGGCGATCTATTTGAGAAGCTCGTCGACATTGTTGATTGGCATGTCCGCGGCACGCGTTTCGGCATTCGCGTTGATGCGGACGGCCTCCTGACGGCCGGCGTGCCTGGAGTTCAATTGACGTGGATGGACGCCAAGGTCGGCGACGAGGTCATAACGCCTCGAACAGGAAAAGCGGTCGAGATCCAGGCGTTGTGGTTCAACGCTCTGTGCGTGATGGCCGACCTCGCGGATGCGTTCGACGACGCTGCGCTTGCGGCGCAATACCGCTCAATGGCCGCTGACGCAAGGGCGTCGTTTCGTGACGCGTTTTGGAACGAAGCCGAGGGCTACCTGTTCGACGTGGTCAATGGCGACGAGCGTGATGCGTCGGTGCGGCCAAATCAGATCTTCGCGGTCAGCCTCAGACACACGATGCTCGACGCGGCGCAGGCGAGGAGCATCGTGAAAAAGGTCGAGGCTGAGCTTTTGACCCCGTACGGCCTGCGAAGCTTATCGCCTCGCGACCCGCGTTACGTCGGCCGTTACGAGGGTCCGCCACATGTGCGTGACGCGGCATATCATCAGGGAACGGTCTGGGCCTGGCTCATCGGACACTTTGTCGACGCCTACCGCCGCACACATTCACAAGACCCGCGCGCCGCACGGCGTATCGACGAGATCACCGCGCCGCTTATTGAGCACCTTTCGGCGGCATTGCTCGGCCAGGTATCTGAGGTATTCGACGGGGATCCGCCGCACAGGCCGCGAGGCGCAGCTGCTCAGGCTTGGAGCGTGGCCGAACTGCTCCGGGTAATTTCGAAAACTTAAAAGAGATACTTAAGGCCAAACTGGATCTGCCGTCCGGGCCCGGCCGACGAGATCGTGCCGGCCGTGGGCTGATCTATGCGAGCGTCGGGCTGGCCGAAATTCGCGCGGTTGGGAACGTTAAATATCTCTGTGCGAAATTGCAGACGATGGCCTTCCCACGGCAGAGCGAAATTCTTCATTATAGCGGCGTCGATCAGAACCATGCCTGGTCCGATCAGAATGTTGCGGCCCGAATTGCCAAAATGGAACTGATTCGCCGGGACGACGACAAACGCGGTCGGGTCGAACCATCGTGAGATCGTCGGGTTTTCGAGCACTCCCGACGCGATGCGGTCAGGCCGCGTCGCGAAGCCCTGCTGTGCGTTCGCCGTCGACACGACCGGCGTAAATGGACGTCCGTCGTAGAGCTGGATGATCGCGCTCACCTGCCAGCCGCCGATGAGAACGTTCGCAAACGAGCCGGCGTTAGCAGCGAACCGACTTCCGCGGCCGATGGGCAGCTCATAGATCACGTCGCTGTTCCACACGCGGCGGCGGTCGAATTCCGACAGGCCGCGCTCGGCGGCGAGGTCGTTCGGGTCCTGCGGCAGCCGTGCCGGCGAGCCGAATGACGCGTTGTCTGTCGACTTTGACCATGTAAAGGCCGAGCGGAAAGCAAGACCCTGGCGAAAACGGCGGTTGACGGAGATCTGCAGTGCGTCGTAATTCGAACTTGCCGCCAACCGCTGAAAAAGGATCCGGCCAAAGCCCGGGAACGGGACGATGTTGCCGGTCGGCGTCCTGATCGTCTGATTGATATTCGCCGTTGATGACAGGTGTGTTCCCTTGCTGCCCACATAACTGATCTCGGCTGCAACGCCACCGGGAAGCTCTTGCCCGAATGTCACGCTCCAAACTTGCGTGTAGGGCGTCGGGTTCTCAAAGTCCCAGCCATTCGGGCTCAACGCCCCCGGCGTGATCCCGGGACGGTTCGGGAACGGGATCGAAAGGCTAGGGTTCCCAATGGCCGTCGCCTGAAACAACTCAAGCTGAGTAAATGGGAACGCGCTCGCTCCCATGATCTGATATTGCGTGAACTGCAGGTCAAAACTATGAAAAACGCCGTAACCGGCGCGGATCACAGTGCGGTCATTCGCAAACGGCCGATACGCGATGCCGATACGCGGCGAGAAGTTATTTCCATCTGTCCGGACCATAGCCCGCGGAAATCCCTCCGTACCGGCGGCCACAAGCCGGCGCTCAGCGATAATAAAATTCGCCCAGCGGTCGTCCTCTTCGACCGCGGGTTTGCTCAGGTCATAGCGAAGGCCTAGATTCAGCGTCAGCCTGCTGCCCACCTGCCAGTCGTCCTGGACGAAGATACCGTATGAACTGCTCCGCAGTCTGCTCAGGTTGCTGCCGACTTGCCGCTGTGTCTGTACAGGGAGCCCGAGGAGAAAATCGGCGAACGGATTCTGCGAAAAGCTGCCCGTGAAAGCGATCTGCCCGCCTTCGAAGGCGGCAAACAGGTTTGACAACCTCGAGACCTGGACGTCGCCCCCAATGCGCACGTTATGCCGGCCGCGGAGCAGCGTCACAGTCTCCGAGATCGAATATCCATCGTCATGCCACTCGTCGGGGAGAAAGGTTGCGTCACCTAACTCCGGAAAACCGGCGATCACGATCGCCGCCAGTCCGCGGCCGCCCGTCGTACCGGTGATCCCGATCTCGGCGGAGGTATTCTTGCCGAAATTGACCGAAGCCTCCCCAAACCTATCGTGAGTGAATCCGAACCTCGCCTCATTGATCAGCTTCGGGCCGATGATACTGGTCCAAGTGGTCCCCCAAAACTGCCGCCGTGTCTCGCGAGTAGAACCGAAGCCCGGCAGCGATGTCGATCGAAACGGCAGCGAAGTGTCGCCGCGGTCAGCCATCCCCGTGCCCGTGAGCCAATTACTATCGTTAAACCGATGGTTGAGCTTTACAAGAAAATTGTCCTGCTTGTACTCATTCGTCGCGCTCGTCGCCAAATTCAGCACTCCGGAACGATTCGGCAGCGGATAAAGGCTTGCGAGCGTCATCGCGATCGGGCTCAGAAGCGAGGGCGTGATCGTGTTGTTCGGAAACGGCTGGCCGGTGAATGGATCGCGCACGGGCGTCGCGAAAATCCCCATTCGCTCATTAAGCGTCGGGACACGCGTCACCCGCGTTTCGCCCTGCCGATGCCTTGATCCTTCGTAACTCGCCGTAAAGAACGTCCGCCCGCGCAGTAGAGGCCCGGTCAAAGTCCCACCGAATTGGTTCCTGGACAGCTCCAGCTTGTCCTGGTCAAAAAAGCTACGCGCGTCAAAGCGATCGTCACGATTGAACTCGAATAGGGACCCGTGAAGTCGATCGCCTCCCTGCTTTACCGCGACCGAGATGACCGCGCCGCCGAGATGCCCTGACTCGGCCGAGTAGTTATTCGTCGCGATCTTGAATTCCTGTATCGCATCGATAGACGGCGCGCCGACAGGCTCGTTACCCCGTCGGTTCATATTTGCAATTCCGTCGACACGGTAATGAACGTGGTCCGATCGTCCGCCATTTATATTATTCGGATTTGCCCCGGACGCGGCGGGTACAACCCCCGGACTCAAGACCGCGAGGTTCAGGTAATTGCGATCGTTCAAAGGTATATCGACTATCTCGCGGTTCGTAATGACTTCGCCCAGCGAGCCGGTCTGCGTATCGATCGTCCCAGGCTCATCCTGGACAAGGACCTCAGCCGTAACACCGCCCGGCGCCAGCGTCACATCGATCTGCAGCGTTTGGTCAACCTCTACCGTCAGTTCCATCACCTGAAAACGGCGAAAGCCCGGGAGCTCGGTCGAGAGCGAATAGCGGCCCGGGGGCAGGCCAGATATCGCGTAGCTCCCGTCAGCGTCTGACGTGGTCTCGCGGCTTTCGCTGCTGTCCCGGTCGGTGATCTTGACGCGTGCTCCAGGAATCATTCGTCCCGCGGTGTCGACGACGCGGCCCCGGATCGTGGCTCGATAGTTTTGCGCGCGGGTTGTAGTCGTCGTCGAAAACGCAAAGAGGCAGGCCATTACGGCTAGCCAGACTGACACGATCGCCCTATCGTCTTTTGAGCGGAGTTTCAGCATATTTTCGAACTGTTGGGAAGATGAGTTCATCGTAGGTGCCGTTTGTAGGTATTAATGTATCCTTCCTTACACTAGGTATGCGGTTGCAGGTTGAGAATGGTCTTTCAGCCCGTCTCCCTTCCTGGTCCAGCGTAAGAAATGGCAAAACCAATGCGACAGCAGGGATTCCTAATGCGCTATTGCTTCGCACTGCTGGTGCTTGCAGCGGCTCTTGCGCTTACGATCTTGGCACGGCTTTTCTTCTCGCTTAATCCGACTCCGGTCCTGCTGCTCGCTCTTGTCGGGGCCGCGTGGTACGCCGGGCGGGTTCCCGGCATTCTGGTCGCGGTGCTCATTGATCTGTCGATCGACCTGCTTTTTGACGACACACCATATCAACTGGGTAACTTTGGGGCCCATTTTGCCCGCCTGCTTGTCCTGACCGTTGTCGCCATTCTGGCGGCGTCGCGCGGCTATGCCGAGCGCCGGCTAAAAACGCGCGCGCGCCAGCAGGCCGCGGTGGCCAAGCTCGGCCAGAGCGCACTCGGCGCCCTGCCGCTGAGCGCCCTGCTCCCGATGGCGAGCGAGGTCACTCGCGAGACCCTCGAGGCAGACTTCACGTCGATCTGCCTGCCCGTCGACAAGGAGCCCGAAATGCTGTGCTTCGCTTCGGTAAGCGGCCTCGACCAGGGGATCATTGGGCAAA
The DNA here is from genome assembly GCA_964636445.1 of uncultured Chloracidobacterium sp. GTDB lineage: Bacteria > Acidobacteriota > Blastocatellia > Pyrinomonadales > Pyrinomonadaceae > OLB17. The sequence continues at coordinate 6,291 of CAZWSK010000003.1, read as the reverse complement.
AATTTGATCTTAGGAACGACAGCTCTTTCGCCCGGCAGGTGATCGAGACCGGTGAGGCAGCGACCTCCGATCTCACGAAAGAAGTAAAATTCCAGGCGTCGGCCATCATAAGAAAAGAAGATGCGCGAGGTGCAGCTGGTGTACGGATCATGCATCGCGATGGGCTTTATGGTGTGCTGGGAGCCTTCTCGAGAACCCACAGAGAATTTACCGAGGACGACCTCAACTTCCTTCGGGCGATCGCAAACGTCGTCGCAGAGGCGGCCGCAAGGTTAAAGGCCGAAGAGGCGACCCGTGAGCAGCGGAGCTGGCTGAAGACGACACTCTCGAGCATCGGTGACGGCGTGATCGCCACCGACAGTTCGGGAAATGTCAGCTTCATGAATCCGGTCGCCGAAAGGTTGACCGACTGGACTGAGGCCGATGCGATCGGCCGGAAGCTCGGTGATATTTTCCACGTCGCCAATGAACTCACGGGAGAAGCGGTTCTAAACCCCGTTGAGAGGGTCCTGGAATCGGGATCCGTCGTCGCATTAGCGAACCATTCTGTTCTCACACGCCGCGACGGCAAGCAGGTCCCGATCGCCGATACGGCCGCACCCATCAAGGACGGCGATGACGTGCGAGGGGTGGTTTTGGTATTTTCAGACGTCACAGAACAAAGGATGGCTGAGAAGGCCCGACGAGAGGCCGAGATAATGCAGCGCATCGTCGACGCGCAAGAATCGGAACGGCAGCGCATCGCCCGCGATCTGCACGACCATCTGGGCCAACAGATGACGGGACTGCGGATAGACGTCGAGATGCTGATGGAAAAGTGCGGCGACAACGCCGACATGGCCGACGCACTCGAGCACGTCCAAGAGGCGGCTCAAATGATCGACCGGGACATCGGCTTTCTGTCTTGGGAACTCAGGCCGACCGAGCTTGAGAATCTCGGGCTGGTAAATGCGCTCGGAAGCTTTGTGCGCGAGTGGTCGGGGCAATACGGCATCGCCGCCGACTTTCAGGCGCACATAGATACAGGCCAAGACGGAAACGGCCGGGCTCCCATGCTCGTTGAAACGAACCTATACCGCATTGCCCAAGAGGGGCTGAACAACATCCTTAAACACGCCCACGCCGGCAAAGTGAATCTACTGCTGCATCACCGCAAAGATCATTTGACGATGATCATCGAGGATGACGGCCAGGGCTTCGATCCCGACAGCACTGCAGGCGCAGGCCCAAGAGGCCTCGGGCTTGCCGGCATGCGCGAACGGACCGCGCTCTTGAACGGAAGCCTTGAGATCGAGAGCGAGCCTGGACAGGGCACGACCGTGATCGCTCGTATTCCGATCGAGCAAAGATCCGAAAACCAAGTTGTTTAGTCATCCTCAACGGGAGAAATTACGTATTCCCCGCTACTTTCACGGCTTTCCTCACGTGCGAATATTTTCCCTGAACGGAGGATCTCTTATTTAATGAAAAAAGGGTGGAAGGAACTGTCCGCTCGTGAAGACGGCGATCCAAGCTGCACGTGCCGAGCATGCTCGCCAAGGGATGCTCTAGAACATTCGCGACTCCGGAGCCGCGTTCATTAATATCGAAACGCGGGCGCAATGCCCGCGTTTTGTAAGATCAGATGGAAATCGAGACGCATATATCTGAGACGTCGGACGGCGATGTCGAACTGAAGATAGTCCCACGCCGCATTACGATGAAGGACGGCCGTTACATGATCTTCTTCACCTTCCGAAAGCCGGACGGCGAGGACTCGGCTGACAAGGAAAGCGATGTCTGAGCTCCGCTTCAATCCGCTTCTCGGTGAGTGGCTCGCAACCGCGACACGCCGTCAGGACCGGACATTTCTGCCGCCGGCGGATTTCTGCCCGTTGTGCCCGACACGCGGGCCCGAGGCCTTTCCCACAGAAGTTCCGGAGCCCGATTACGATCTCGTCGCGTTTGAGAATCTGTTTCCCAGCCTGAGGATCGAACCCGAGCAACCGGCGATCGGCGCAGACGGCATTTACGATGTCAGGCATTCTCAAGGCGTATGCGAGGTCGTGCTCTATTCGCCTGATCACAACACGACCCTCGCCGCGGAGCCCGTCGAACAGATATACAAGCTCGTCAAAGTTTGGCGGCACAGATACGAAGAGCTTTCAGCTCATGATTTTGTAAAGTACGTCTTCATTTTCGAGAACAAAGGCGAGGCCGTGGGCGTCACCCTGCACCATCCTCATGGGCAGATCTACGCATATCCGTTCGTCCCGCCGATCGTACTTCGTGAATTGGAGCAGTCGCGCCGGCATTATGAGTCGACCGGGCGATGCCTCCTTTGCGACATCGTGGCCAAGGAAGAGGCGGCCGGCGACCGGGTCATAGCGGCGAATGATACGTTTGCAGCATACATTCCTTTTTTTGCCCGTTATCCGTACGAGGTCCACATCGCCTCGCGCCGTCATCTCGGTTCGCTCGCGGACTTTACGTCGCGCGACGAGCGGGCGCTGGCAGAGATATTGAAGCTGGTGTTATCGGCGTACGACCGTGTTTTCGACCGGTCGTTCCCGTACATAATGGTCCTGCATCAGTCGCCATCGGACGGCGGCGAGTACGGGCATTACCACTTCCACATCGAGTTCTACCCGCCGATGCGAACGGCCGGGAAGCTGAAATACCTCGCCGGTAGCGAGGTCGGCGCCGGAATGTTCATCAACGATACGCTCCCCGAGGAGAAAGCCGCCGAGCTGCGGGCTCTAGTCGAACCTGTACGATGGAAGTAAACAGCCAGGTCGAAACGGCTACTCGAGAATTCCGTTTACGCTTCGGCGGCGAGGGCCGAGTGTTTCGTGCCCCCGGGCGTGTCAACCTGATCGGCGAACATACTGACTATAACGATGGGCTGGTGATGCCCTTCGCGATCGATCGCGACTCGCTAACTATTGGCCGCACCCGTCAAGATTCGACGGTGACCGTGGCAGCCGTAGACGTAGACGGCAACGCGACCTTCGACCTAAACGGGCCGCCACCCGCCCGGACAGGTTCGTGGCAAGACCACGCCGCCGGGATCATATTCTCGGTGCGCGATTCGTTCGGCCTTGGGTCCGGAGCGGATCTGCTCTTCACTTCAAACGTGCCAGTCGGGGCCGGGCTGTCTTCGTCTGCCGCGATGTCAGTGAGCCTCGGATTTGCACTGCTTTCGCTCGCCGAAATAAAGGCGGATCCAGAGCAGCTGGCATTCGCCGCCCAGCGGGGCGAGAACGAGGTCGTCGGGATACGTTCGGGGATAATGGACCAGTTCACGGCTGTTTTTGGCCGGCGCGGGCACGCAATGCTTCTCGATTGCCGCTCGCTTGAGAGGCGGTACGTGCCGCTTCCCGGCGAAGAGACGGTTATCGCTCTGTGTGACTCGGGCGTTAAGCACTCACTCGCCTCCAGCGAGTACAATCTTCGCCGCGAGCAGTGCGAGAAGGGCGTCGAGATCATCTCGAAAAGCCTCCCGGCCGTCACGTCCCTGCGCGACCTATCGCTCTTCGACCTGAGCCATTTTGCCTCCGAAATACCAGAGATCGTGTATCGCCGCTGCCGGCATGTCGTTACCGAGAATGAGCGCACCGTCCACGGTGCCGTCGCCTTTAAGCGCGGCGACTTAGCGGACGCCGGTCGGCATATGCTGGCCTCGCATAGGTCGTTACGAGACGATTACGAGGTCAGCTGTGACGAACTGGACCTACTGGTCGACGCGGCGATGGGCGTTTCGGGAGTTTATGGAGCGAGAATGACCGGCGGCGGATTTGGAGGCTGCACGGTCAATCTTCTGCGGGCGGACGCTTTCCATCCATTCACAGATACCGTAAACCGGACATTTGAAAATAAATATGGAAGGGAGCCCGAGATCTTTGTGTTTCAGGCAGCCGACGGGGCTTCCGAGGTCGCGCTGTGAAATGTGCCGATCGCTTTCTCAGGTTCCGCGACGAATAGCTGTAGTTTATCGACAAGGTGTGTCGGGATCCATCTCGGCACGTTCCCCTCGCGGTTTATTTGATAGAGTCCGAGTTCTAGGTAATAATTTTCCAACGGATCGTTCCCGAATCGATACCGCCAATCGATCATCGTAAATAGCGGAAACCACGTGTAGCCGATTATCGGAACCCCGTTTCCCCGCATTGTCTTGATCATCGCGACCGACGAGTCGAGCCACTGCTCGCGGATCTCATCGCTGCCGATGGCGCTCGTTTCGGTGATCATTATGGGGACGCCATAGCGGTCATGGTAATCGGTGATCAACTCCATGAATCCGCCGCCCTCCGGCTCGGTCTCGCTAAACGCCAATCGGCCTCGCTTGTCGATATACATCAACTTCGTCGACCATTGCGGATAGAAGTTCATTCCCAGGACATCGAGGTCTATGGCCTCTGCCGCCAGCTGGTCGAGATCGTCCGGTGACGCTCCATTGCGGACGAGCCAGGGAAACAGGAGATGATCATGCCCGATCCGGCCGGAGATGAGGTCATAGCAAACGAAGCCCCGATGCTTTTCCTCATGCGCGAGCACAGCGAGGTCGTCGCGGCTGGTCCGCGTCATACCGGTTGCCTCGACATGGAACATCACTGAAGTTGGGTCTACGTCGCGTATCGCGTTCACGGTGCGGATGATGCCGCGGGCGAGTTGCAGAAGTATGCGGATGTATCCGCTATCGCCCTTCAAGTAGGGCGGCCAAAGTCCACGCATGCCGCACATCAGGGCATTGATGATCGGTTCGTTGAGCGGCGTGTACCACTTGACAAGGTCGCGATACCTTTCGGCGAAGGCGAACGAATACTCGGCGACCCGCGACGGATATGAGGGACTCGCAAATTCCCGCTTAAGCCAGAACGGACAGCCGTAATGCATCAAGTCGATGATCGGCTCAATTTTTAGGTCATTCACGAGGTGCGGGATAACCTCATCGGTCCATCTCCAGTCGAACCGGCCCTGTTCCGGCTCGACCTTGTACCACGGAATTCCCCACCGTAAAGCCTTTAGCCCCAACTCTTTGCACAGGGCCAGGTCTTCACGCCAATGCGTGTAGTGGCCCACCAATTCGTACTCATCAAGCGCACGATGGCCCTTCTTCTCCTGAGGTACAAAAGTATTTTCGATACCCGCAGCCCAGAGGAATTTCTCAGGCTGCAAGTAGGATTTTATGGGATCCATGAACGGCCTAGCTCGTTGAATGCGATCTGACGGACGGGGAGTGTGTCCGAAGTTTCGAATATAGATTCGCGGCGAAGATTTTTCAAACGCCCGTGCTCAAATAGCCGTCGCCCGCACCATTTCGACAGTGATCGAGCCCTCCCGGCAAAAGATCGCCGGCCTGACGGTCCGCCCGTCGAAAGGGAGACTGGCAAGTTCGAGATCCTCGAGATAGACCGTGAGGCGTCCATCCACCGACATCAGCTCGTACTGATGAAGCTCATCCGGCGTCCATCCCGTTGGCAGAGGAAACGTTTGATCCAAGGGCCCGACGGAGAGTTGAACTACATCGCTGATCGACAGTTCTGCCGCGACGCCATCGTCGGCAAGGAGCCGTACGCCGAATGCGCCGCAGGCTGTCCTCTTCAAATTTGCCGCCAGGTCGATCGCACCAAACCGCATTTCACGGCTCATGACGGTTTCTCCGGCTGGGCTGTTCAGTCCGATCATACCGTCGGCTATGCTCGCGTCTCCCCGACCGTTGAAGCTCCAGCCGCGCTGCTCCTCGGAACCCGCGTCTCCGTCAAACAGGTCCTCGAAACCACCGGTGAGGCTGACATGTCCGAGCTCGACATCGGCGCCGTTTTCGTAGAAGCGAAAACTCGCGGCTTCCCGGTCAAGTAACTCTTCGGCGGACCTGAACCAGCCGTCGATGCTTACGGCGACTCGTCTGCTGTCGACCTCGATCCTGAAGTCGTGAAATACGGATGGATCGAGACCGTTCGGCAGTTCATCGATAAGCGACATGTTAAGTTCGCCGTCGTTCAGGATCAGACCAAAGTCTCCGCCGGCAACAGTGCACCGAACCGAGAGGTCGAGCAGAAAGCTCGGAGGCGTAACGATCGTGTGTTCGAGCGATGTCACGCCGCGGCGTTGAGGCTTAAATGGCGCCGGCTGAGGACGGTTCGTCGGCCCCCGTACAAAAAGCCGATCTCCAACGACGTCCATCCTGTCGATCGCCATCACGCGGCCATCGTCGGTCCAGCGGTGATAAACACAATAAAGTTCGCGGTTGTTGGGGCCAAGGACGATCGAGTTGTGCCCCGGTCCAATGACCTCGCCGGGCACGGTTCG
>CAZWSK010000002.1:23852-44508 GCA_964636445.1 uncultured Chloracidobacterium sp. | reverse complement strand
GTCCACGATTCGAGGTGCTTGATGCCCTCGATGCCCTTCAAAATAATGACGACCTGTATCGCCCAAAACAGGAAAAACGATATCCATGTGTGCAGCGGATTCCCTGCGATGACCGTACTCATCGAAGCCCAGCCCGGCCAGATCGCCGTAAACAACGCATCGATCGCGGTCCCGCCGATCCACGTTTGGATACCAAACCATCCACAGGCGACTATGGCCCTCAGTATTGCGGGTATATTTGCTCCCTTCGTCCCAAACGACGCCCTGGCCAAAACCGGGAACGACACGCCGTACTTAGTTCCGGCGTGCGCATTCAGAACCATCGGGATGAGCACGATCGTGTTGCCGAGCAGGATCGTGATCATCGCCTGCCACCACATCATCCCCGCTTCGATAAAACCGCCCGCGAGCGTGTAGGTCGTGATGACGACGCTCATGCCGATCCAGAGCGCGGCGATGTTCCAAGTTGACCATGTACGCGTCTTTAGCGTCGTCGGCGCGAGGTCCTCGTTGTATAAGGGCGAACCCTCGATCTCATTCAGCACATGCGGCTGAAGCTCAATACGGCCGTCTTCATGAAAATAAGCGTCGTCTACGGACATATGCCCAGTCGCCCTCAGATCTTCACGCACTCGCCGCGTTTAATGAATTGCCCGTCGCCCTGTTTGCCGGTATGCTCGCCGTTCTCGATGATCACGCGGCCGCGGGAGAACACCGTCTCAACCTTGCCCTTGACCGTCCAGCCCTCGTACGACGAATAATCGACATTCATGTGCTCGTGCTCGACGCCGAATTTTGTTTCGGCGTTCGGGTCAAATATGACGATGTCCGCATCTGAGCCGACGGCGATGGTTCCCTTTTTCGGGAACATTCCGAACATCTTGGCCGCGGCTGTCGATGTAAGTTCGACGAATCGATTGAGCGAAATGCGGTTCTCGACAACGCCTCCGTTGTAGATCAACGCCATGCGATTCTCGACGCCCGGGGCACCGTTTGGAATCAGAGCAAAGCTGTCCTTGCCGAGCTCTTTTTGCTCTTTCATGCAGAAAGGACAATGGTCGGTTGAGATAACCTGCAGGTCGTCCATCTTGAGGCCTTTCCACAGCTCGCCGCAGTTGTGCTTCTCACGCAGCGGCGGAGTCATCACGAATTTGGCTCCGTCCCAGCCGTCGCCGTAGTCGTCGATGTTGTGAAACAGATACTGCGGACACGTCTCGGCAAATGCCGGAATCCCGCGATCTCGCGCCTGCCGCACCTGATTCAACGCATCAGTACAGCTCAGATGTACAATGTAAACTGGCGACTCCGCCATCTCCGCGATAGCGATCGCTCGATGCACGCCCTCGGCCTCGGCGATGGTCGGGCGAGTAAGAGCGTGATACTTCGGAGCAGTTCTTCCCTCGGCGAGAAAACGCTTGATGATCTCGTTGATCACAATTCCATTCTCGGCGTGCATGCAGATCAGCCCGCCGCGCTGGCCCGCCGCCGACATCGCACGAAAGATCGTCGCGTCATCCGCCAAAAACACGCCGGGATAGGCCATGAAGAGCTTGAACGACGATATGCCTTCGTCGATGAGCTTGTACATCTCTTTCTCATCGCCGTCCTCAAACTCGGTCGTGATCAAATGAAAACCGTAATCGATGCACGTCTTGCCCTCAGCCTTTTTGTGCCACGCATCCACGCCCGAGGTCATCGATTCGCCCTTTGTCTGCACCGCAAAATCAATGATCGTCGTCGTCCCGCCATGCGCCGCCGCCCGCGTACCCGTAAAAAAATCATCCGACGACGAAGTCCCGCCAAACGGCAGCTCCATATGCGTATGCGGATCGATCCCGCCCGGAATGACAAGCTTCCCCGACGCATCGATAACAACATCGGCCTCAATATCGAGCGACTTGCCGATCGTCGTGATCGTCTCGCCGTCGATGAAGATATCGGCAACGTAGTCGTCAACGGCTGTGACGACGCGGCCGTTTTTTAGAAGGGTTTTCATACCTGAGTTTTTCCCGGACACGCTACCTGTTGATTATTCGATTCTCTATCTTTACGATCTTCCACGCGCTGTTAACTTTCCTGAAATAGTAGTCAATTACGGAGTACCACTTGTGAGTAGAGCCGCGTGCCTCCGTTTCCAAGGTGCAATAAAACGAAACCTTGGGATCACTCGTTTCGGCGGGGCTGTTATTTATTGGTGCGATATATTTCATGCTGATCGACTCGACATTGAAACCAACCGGGCCCCGTTCGCCGACAACACCAGAGATGTAATTCGCTTTTGTCGCACCGGTCCCGCAGTTCTTGTACGAACAAGGTACGTTCGTAAAATAACGAAAATCATCCGCCAATGCGTCAGACATTCTGACTTCGTCAGCATACTGATAATACTTGCTGAAATAATCGGCTAGCTTGATCAGTTCCGCGTCAGTTTGAGCGGAAACCGCCCGCGCGGAGAAACAGATCACAAGAAACAGGACAAGAGTCGTTAACAAACTACTCATACGGCTTTCTCAACATAACACCAAGCCCGCATCCAGCGCGGCGATCAACTGATCGACAGTATCGTTCGTCGTGTTCAACATCAGTCCGGTGCGAATGACGTTCCCGTACAAACCGCCCTTGCCGATCAGCACGCCTTGCCGTTTGGTTTCTTCAAAGACCTTCAGCACGGCTTCCGGATACGGCTCTTTGGTCTTGGGGTCTTTGACGAGCTCGATCGCCTGCATGATGCCCATGCCGCGGACTTCCCCGATGATCGGATATTTTTGTTGGAGTTCCAGCAAGCGGTCGTGGAAATAGTCGCCGACGACGCGGCAGTTTTCGCGCAGGTTGTCTTCCTCTATGACCTTGATCACGGCGAGGCCGACAGCCATTGAGACGGGGTTGCCGCCGAATGTCGAGAACGTCAGGCCGGGGAATGCGTTCGCGACTTCCTCCGTCGCGATGGTCCAACCGATCGGCACGCCGTTGCCCATGCCTTTGGCCGAGGTGATGATGTCGGGCTCGACGCCGTAGTGCTCTATGCCGAACCATTTGTCCCCGGTACGGCCCCATGCGGTCTGGACCTCGTCGGAAATGAACAGGCCGCCGTGGTTTTTGGTGATCTCGTGCACGCGTTTGAAGTAATCCTTCGGCGGAACGATAAATCCGCCGACGCCGAGGATCGTTTCCGACATAAACGCCGCGATCTCGCCCGTGGTCGTCGTCCTGATCAATTCCTCGACATCGTTAGCACACGCAAGACCGCAGTTGTCGGGCGTCGCGTTGAACGGGCAGCGGTAGCAATACGGCGCGTGTGCGTGGACAAATCCCGGCACCTGCGACGCGATCGGTTTCCACGTCGAATGCCCTATCGTCGACAAAGCCGTCGCTGAACGCCCCGCATACGAATGCCGCAGCACCACTATTTCGTTGCGGCCGGTGGCGAGTTTCGCGGCCAGCACTGCGGTGTCGTCGGCCTCCGTGCCGCTGTTAGTGAAAAATGATTTCTTCAATGCTCCCGGCGTTATCTCGGCGAGTTTCTCAGCCAGATCGCCCTGCGGCCCGTTCGCGTAGAGCGTCGACGTATGCGCGACGGTATTCACCTGATCGATCCACGCCTGGTTCACCCGCGGCTCGGCGTGGCCAAGGCTGACGGTCAAAACGCCACCGAAGCAATCGAGATACTCCTTGCCCTGCTCATCCCAGACCTTCTCGCCCTCGCCGCGGACGATGGCGATCGGCTCCTGGTAATACATCGCGACCGCGGGAAAGAGGAATTCACGGTGCTTCTCGATCGCACTTCTCAGCGCAGACGGTTGTGCTTCATTCATATCTCAAGCGATGGAAACAAAAAGGACACGAAAATTGAGTAACCATTGTACTCCAATTTTCGTGCCCTCAAATGCGGAATTGATGCTTTTTCTATGGCTTTGACCCGGCAATTTCCGCATCCATCTGCTTCATCCGCTGGGCAGCGTAGTTGCGATACTGCGGATTGGCTTCTGGCACCGCCAGGTAGGCCTCGCGTGCTCTGGCATAGTCCTTCTGGATCCTATACGTCTCGCCGATCTGGTACTGAGCCTCTGCCTTCGCCCTTTCATCGAGCTTCTTCAGCTTCAACGCCTTTTCGAGATGATCAAGCGCTAACGTATATGCTCTGGGATTGTTTTGAAAGTACTCGGCATTCGCGACATATGTTTTGAGCTTGTCCTCGTCGGTCATTTTTGGGAATGCCGCCGTCTTGTCGAGCTCAGCTATCGCCGCCTTTTTCTGTTTTGCCATCGCGGTCGCGTCGCTCGGATCGACGTCCATCATCGTCGCGAGTGCACCCAGCCGGTATAGCTTTGTCTTGTGAGGATTCGTGAGGCCGGCCAGCTTGTGAGCAGCCGCCAGCTGGTCACGGGAGGCTTTGATCATGTTGTTCGCCATAAGGATCGAGACCAGCCCGTCATAGGCTTTTATCTTCTGCTCGATCGTGGCCGCGGGGAGCAGAGTGACCCGCTCATAGGCGCCGGCGACCGTGTTATAGTCCTTGATCCTATTAGCGAGTTCAACGATCTCAAAGAATGCTTTCGCCTTATGCTCGTCCTTACCGGCAGCCACCTCCGTAGCTGCCTTCAGATCGTTGAACGCAGCCGTCACTTCGTCACGCTTGATCTGCCCGAACAACATTGCGGTGTCATGCGTCGCGGCCCGGCCGATGTGGGCCAGAATGCGCACGTCGGGTGTCGCCGAGTCGATCAATTTTGTGTATTCCGACCGCAAGAACCGGTCCGGTTTCATCGTCGTGTCCGCCTCGACTTTTTTCTCAAGTGCTTGTGGGCACCCGTTGTATTCCGTAAAGCACGTCGCGACCGTGTCCGCCACTGCCAGCTTGACCTCATCTATTTGTGCCTGGGTCAGGCCCGGAATTTTGAGGACCTGCTGATAGATCGCGTACGCCTCATCGGTTCGATAGGCTCGCGTCTTCGAGTATTTGCTTTTGGACGTATAGTCGGCCGTAATATGCCCCACCCGCCGGAGAACTGCTGCGTGTGCAAGCATGGCATCGAGCTTCTGTGCGTCGGTGGAGGAAAGTTCCACGGCCCTTCTAAACGCGGGCTCGGCTTTGTATTGATTGTTCTCGCTCAGCCATTTCTTGCCATCTGCTAACGCCTCCGCGTAGCTCTTATAAACCACCGGCGTAGGCGTCTGAGCAGTCGTCGACATCACGAAGGTCAGCACCGTGAAAGGGAGAATTAACGTGTATTTCATTGGTAACGATTTAGGGAATTTTTCCCAGCTTTTTTAACTCATCGGCTGCGGGATAATAACCGCGGCCAAGCTCGATGGATCTACGAAGATCGGCCTCGGCCTTGTCCTTATCTCCTTTTAGAAGATAGGCGAGGCCGCGCTCGTAATACGTTATGTATGACGGCCGCGGAACGTTCAGAGCAAGATCAAACATCGCAAAGGCCTCGTCAAATTTTCCGTCAAGTGCGAGGTTCTTTCCGATGTGCGTGCGAAAGTCGTTGAGCGGCAGTTCCTTGTCGCCCTTCAGCGCTTCGACCAAGGTGAGACCTTCCCGGTACTCGGCGACCGCATCGGTATATCGCTGGAGGTTACTCAGCAGTTGTCCACGCCGCCAGTTGGTCAAATAAGGCTGGTTCGGGGAGACCTTGATCATCTGGTCGAGGTCCGCAAGGGCCTTTTCAAAGTCACCAAGTTCCTCGTGCGTGTACGCGCGGCTGTCATACAGCGAAGCGTCGCCCGAGTTAAGCTCGATCGCTTTATCGTGAAAGACGATCGCCTCGCGCAGGATCTCTTCCTTTTCGGCTTTAACGGACGTTCGGTTGGCCGCGTTTCGCTTCTCGCCTGCCGCAATGCTGTATTGCGAAGCGTGCCGCTTACGCACGTGGTCCTGCATGCTGCGGAACCACGCGGAGTCAGGCTTCAGTTCGACAGCCCGCTTGTATTCCGCGGCTGCGGCATCTAGGTCGTTCAAATAGTAATAAAGCCCGCCGCGATAGGCGTACGCGAAAGCGTCCTTCGGATCCATCTCGATGGCCTTGTTCAGGTCGGTGAACGCTGCTGCGGCGTCCGCTGACTTCGGAAAACGCTTGTCCAGTGGCGGCGTCCACGGCGGGCGGTCTTCTTTCTCGACCCGCATCAGGTAAGCGTGGCCACGCGTACGGTACGCCGGCGCGAACTCGGCATCTTGCGCGATCGCAGCCGACGCGTCGCGGATCGCGTCGTCAACGCGCTTTTCGTTTAAGGCAACAACGGCCTTATCTACCAAGTCCGCAGCCGTCTGACCATTGGCGACGCCGCCGACCACGAGCAGTACGAGGAGCAAGAGGGGTGCAGATCGTTTCATACTATTTGAATTTAAGCGAACCAACCACACGCTTCACGGCGTCACGCACGCCGTCCCATCGGTTGAAGTGCCATACGCGCACCTGCCAGATCTCTGCGCCTCGACGAATAAAGATCGTATCGGTCCGGCTGAACGCACTTGTGTTCGTAAATTTGACCGCTTCGCCCGCATTTATCGGATACGCTTCGGTCTTGTAGTCCTTATAGCCGGTGTCACGTGCCTCGATCTCCTTGGTGAATTGCAGGTGCTGGGCGGCCATCTGGCCCGGCTGCGGGGCAGCCGCACTCCCGTAGTTGCGATATGTGATATCGATCGTCATATCGTTAGTTCCCCACTTTCCGCACATCTTTGTTTCAAAAGAAAGGGCGGGCGGCGTGCACGGGCCGTTGCTCGGCGCGGCAGGAAACTCGAACAATAGACCGCCGAAATTGTACGTTTTCCAATCCGTGGGCGGGAGTTTTGAGACGCCCGCGGCGACTGTACCTTCCTTTTTGAACGAAGCAAGGATCTGATCGACCTTCGCCGCCGCGGCCGCGTCACCAGAAGGATGAACGAAGTTGATCGTCACATAGTCATTCGGCTTGCCGAACACCAGCATCTTCTGCCGGACCGACTTATTTTCATAGGTGTCGAATCGCGTTTCGTCGAAATATGCGGCAGGTTCGCCCAAAAAGGTCGTGTCAATTACGAAAAGGTCGATTGCTTTGGGATTGTTGAAGATGACATTGACCGTGTCCTCGAGGTGCTGGCGAACCTTTTTATAGCCCTGATTCCACTTGTTGTATCGCACTGTCGCCCAGAGACCGCCGTCCGACATTTGCCAATCGATGTTGGCCTCCATCGCTTCAAGCAGCGGATCGGGCTTGTCATTCTTGAGCACGTAGGGCATCGGGGACGCGACGCTGACGCCCGTTCCCGTTAGGACCGAACGCTTCCAACTCGCAGGTACAGTCACCGCAGCTAACATCGGCGCAAGTTTGACCGGAGTTTCTCGAGGAACAATGTTCGGGCCGTATTTCGGTATAGGCGTCGGACTGGGCGCAGGCTTCGCCACGGTGATCGGCGTCGGCCTGGGTGTGGGCTGCGACGCCGGCGTCTGCACTCCCGGAACGATCCTATCGGCGGCCTCGGAGATCGTAAGGTCTCCGAACGGATACTTGAGCTTCTGCTTCGCCGCCGTCATTTTCGGATCAAGCCTGACCGCCGCCGCATAGTCGGCCTGCGCGGCGTCAGTCTTGCCCAGCTTGTCGTAGATCACTCCGCGCTGATAATACGCCCTTGCAGCCCAATGGCCCGTCGGTTCTTTCGCGATCGCGGCGGTCAGGTCTGGCAAGGCCTTATCATCCTGCGATAGCTTCTGAAAGATGCCGGCTCGGTAAAAATGGAACATAGCCATTCCATTAGTCAGCCTGATCAGCTCAGAGTAATCCGCAATAGCTGCGCCATTGTCGCCCGCCTTCTCGTACGCCGCGGCCCGGGCCATGTACGCTTCTTCGTAGCCCGGCTTGGCGTCGATCGCCCGCGTGCAATGTTTTATCGCATCGCGATATTTGTCCTTCGCATAGCTCGCATCGCACTTTGCCAAGTGCTGCTCTGCCGTCTGGCCGGCTGCGGCAAAGGCGCAGAGCAAGAGAAGCAGCGTAATGGAAAACGGCCTTGCTATCATCATTGATCTCACTGTCCCAATTGCGCGGCACGCAGTTCGTCGGCAGCAGCAAGTGATGCGTTGCCGAGCACTTTATAGGCGACCGCTCTCGCCCGGTATAGATTCGGCAGCCGCGGTGCGAGTTGGATGCCCCTGTTAAAATCCTCGATCGCGGCCTCGGTCTGCTTTAGGTTCAACAATGCGATGCCGCGGTTTAGCCACGCGGTTGCGAGGTTTGGCACGTTTGCGACAACGATGTCGAGGTCCTTCTTGGCCTTTTTGAATTCGCTCAACTGCACATAGCAAGTCCCGCGGTTATACAATCCGTCGAGGTTATTCGGTGCGAGCTTTAACATTTGATCGAGGTCCTTGACGGCTGCCTTGAGGTCACCGATGTGGTTCATCTGCAAAACCGCTCGCTGCAAGTAATGGTCCGCCACCTCAGGCTCGAGCTTGATCAGTTCTCCATAGTAACCGTGTGCGAGTTGGTATTTCCTTTCGGCCTTAGCGCGCTCGATCGCGTCCTTCAACTCACCAGTCGTGACAGGCGTTGTATCGTTCTCGGCTTTCGCTTTCGCCTTCACCTGCTCGATCGTCGTCGGGTCCCCGGCCCCAAGCGCCGGGCCCTTGGCGACAGTCCTTTCTTCCGGCTTCTCGCCGGAACGTATCACGCGAAACTTCTCGGCCAGAATATCCGCATATCGTGCCAACGCTCGTTTGGCCGCGATCTTATACTGATCACGCTTCGCCGGTATCACAAGCGGCGTGAACGATAGCCGCTGCCCGTTAAAGTACTTCTGCGTGCTGTACGCGGCCTTGGACTCATCCTTTCGCGGTTTTTCGGAAAAGGCAAAACGTTCGGCAACCGGCAATCCGCTGCGATAGATGTCGAATTTGTTCTTCGCCGTGTACATGTAAACGTAGCTCTCAGGCACGTTCATCAAGCCCGCGATGTTGTAATTGGCGTGAAAATACGGATCGCTGTAGAGCCAGCCGTCACGGTCCTGCTTTATCTCGGTTGCGAGCATGATCGATGCAAAATCGAGCACTACGTCGACCATCATCAGATCGCCGCCCGCGACCTCGGCGGTCTTTGCGAGCTTTTTGGCCTGTCCCCAGGCGACAGTCTCAGGTACGCCAAACGGCCGGTAACGGAATAGCACGGGCCCGTCGTAGGCATTAACAGAGACCCACGCCTGGCCGAGCTTGCCGTCGAAATCAGCGTTCTTGTCATCAGCCCGCTTTGCGAGCTTGTCCGCGTAATACTCCGACGCCTTGACCGCGTCGAACGGGGTCGTCTGGATACCGATCTTTCCCAAAGCAAGTGTTAACGACCTGTAGAAATCGTCCGTGATCTCAGCAAGGTCCGCCGTCGTCAGGTCGCTGTCGAGGTAGACCGTTACGTCTGCAGCATTGTCGCGGTTGACCGCCGAGCGCGAGGTCACCGTCTTAAAATGCACTCGCACCTGGCCGATGGCGACCTTTTCGGTCTTTTTCGCGACGTCAGGTTTGCCGAACGTCCCGGCTTTAACGTATTTGATGGTGTCGTCGGCGAGCTTTGCCAAGCCCTGCGCCGACGCAGCGGTGACGAATAATCCGAGCAATATTAAAACGAGGGAAAGAAATTTGAGTCTCATAGTATTCAAACAAGCGAACCAAGGAATATCCTCAGAACGGACCACAAAAAATAAATTGCGTTAGAATTTACCCAGATCGGCCCATCGCTCGGGAGGCTGCTCTGCGACTGGCCGTTTTCTCGCGTAATCTTAATAAAATCGGTGAACGAAATCAACGAAAACCTGCGTAACCTCTTGGAACGTCGCGTGTTAGAGCACGGCGACAAGCCCTTCCTTTTCGCTGAGGCCGACGCGCGTTCATGGACCTATAACGAATTTGACGCTGTCGTGAACCGAACAGCCAACATGCTCCGCTCGCACGAGATCGGCAAGGGCGACGTCGTCAGCCTGCTGCTCTCGAATTCGCCCGAGTACGTCATCGCCTATTTCGCGTGCTGGAAGATCGGCGCCGTCGCCGGGCCAGTCAACTCCCTCTTAAAACCAGAAGAGATCGAATGGATCGTCAGCAATTCCGAGGCGAAGCTGTTGCTCGCCGCTCCGCGTGTCAGTAGCTCGCACGTAAGTAAGGGCTCAACCTCGACACTCAATAACCCTATAGAAACCTTTCGAGTTTCGACGATCCCGTTTGATGATATAGAACCCGCGACCAAGAACTTTCCCGCGGAACTCGATAACGTCGACATCGAAAACGACGACGACGCCGTCATCATCTACACGTCCGGCACGACCGGCAAACCCAAAGGCTGCCTCCTCACGCACGGCAACCTGATCGCAAACGCCTGCCAGATCGCCGACTGGCTCAAATTCGGCCCCGACGACCGTCTGCTCACCGTAATGCCTCTGTTTCACATGAACGCCGTCTCAGTGACCACAATGTCCGCCCTCTACGCCGGCGGCTCGACCGTCGTAAGCCCAAAGTTCTCGGCCTCGCGATTCTGGGACATCATCGACAAGTACCAAATAACCTCTTTCGGTTCCGTCGCAACAATGCTCTCACTGCTCTTGTCGCGGGTCGCTTCTTCTGATCCATCCCTCATCCCTCATCCCTCATCCCTTCGCTTTGCGATGTGCGGCTCAGCTCCCGTGCCGGTCGAAGTACTCACTAAGTTCGAACAAACGTTTCGTGTGCCGGTCATCGAGGGCTACGGGCTGTCTGAATCGACCTGCCGCTCGACATTCAACCCTCCCGACGAACGCCGCCGTCCGGGCTCCTGCGGATTGCCCATCGGCAACGAGATGCGAGTGGTCGACGAAGACGACCACGAAGTCCCGGACGGCGAACTTGGCGAGATCGTGCTTCGCGGGCCAAACATTTTTAAGGGATATTTTAAGAATGAGGCCGCGAACGCGGAAGCCTTTCGCGAGGGTTGGTTTCACACCGGCGACATCGGCCGCCGCGACTCGGACGGCTATTACTACATCGCCGACCGCAAATCAGACATGATCATTCGCGGCGGCGAGAATATCTATCCACGCGAGATCGACGACGTCCTTTACCGCCATCCCGCAATCGCGGCTGCGGCTGTCATCGGCGTGCCGGACGAACTCTACGGCGAAGAAGTAACCGCCTTCGTCGTGTTAAAGGAAGGCGCGGCTACAACTGCCGGCGAATTGATCACCCATTGTCGCGAACATCTCGCCGACTACAAATGCCCGAAGACGATCCACATCGTTGCCGGCATTCCTAAGGGCCCGACCGGCAAACTGCTCAAGCGTGAGCTGTCAAAGCTCCTTGACGCGGCGTAGCTGACCCGAATTGCGCGATGCCAGCCATTAGTTGAAAATTGCGATATGGAATTGAACACGTTCGAGTACAACCTGCCCCCGTCGATCGCCGAGGCACTTGCGAATGAGGCTGCCGTTTGGCAGGCCGAAGGTCGAGTCGAGCGCGTCTGGAATAAAGACGCCTCGGTCTGGACCGGTGACGACGAGGCCAAATGGCTCGGCTGGCTGGATATTGTTGACGATGAACTCGGCGATCTGGACAAGTACCACGCCCTAAAGGCCGACATCGCCGCCGCCGGATTCACCAATGTGCTGCTCATGGGCATGGGCGGCTCGTCGCTGTGCCCTGAGGTGCTGGCGATAACCTTTGGGAAACATCAGTTTCACATACTCGATTCCACTGTCCCGGCACAGGTAAAGGCGATCGAGAGTAACCTCGATCTCGAAAAAACGCTCTTCATCGTTGCGAGCAAGTCAGGCTCGACGCTGGAACCAAACTGTTTCAAACAGTACTTCTTCGAGCGTCTCGCCGAGCGTGTCGGCCGCAAGGCCGCCGGGCAACAGTTCGTAGCCATTACCGATCCCGGATCAAAAATGGAACAGGTCGCCCGTGACGACGGCTTTCGGCACATTTTTTACGGCAAACCTGAGATCGGCGGCCGCTTTTCCGCTCTATCGGCTTTTGGCATGACGGCAGCAGCGTCGATGGGACTCGAGGTCGAGGAATTTCTGATCCACACAACTCCGATGGTGAAGGCATGCAGATCAAGCGACGATAGTGAAAATCCCGGCGCAGTGCTCGGCCTTATCCTCGGTCTTAGCCACAGGCACGGCCGCGACAAGCTGACCATCTTCACCTCGCCCGAGATCTTTGACGTCGGCGCGTGGCTCGAACAGCTCATCGCCGAGTCGACCGGCAAGAATGGGGTCGCGATCATCCCAGTCGACCGCGAACCTCCTCAGCACACGGCGCGCTACGGAAACGATCGCGTGTTCGTCTACTTGACCCTCAACGGCGACAACGGCCTGACCGAGCATGCCCGCGAGATGTCCGTAAGCGGGCATCCGGTTTTGAAGATCGGCCTAAATGGCATCGAGACGCTCGGCCAGGAGTTCTTCCGCTGGGAATTCGCCACAGCCGTTGCCGGGGCCGTGATGGGCATCAACCCGTTCAACCAGCCGGACGTCGAATCGGCCAAGATCGAGGCACGGAGGATCACCGACGAATACGAGCAAAGCGGCAAACTGCCCGACGAAACACCGTTCTTTGAGTCCGATGGGATGGCCTTCTTCTGCAGCGATGCCTACGCTGCCGAACTCAGGTCCGCCGTCAGCGACGTAACAGCGGGCTCGATATTGAATGCTCATCTCGACCGAATTCACAATGGCGATTACTTCGCCCTTCTCGCCTACATTGCGATGAACGCAGAGACAGAATCTTGCCTCGCTCACATTCGCGAAAAGGTGCTCACGTCGCGTCACGCGGCGACGTGCGTCGGCTTCGGTCCGCGGTTCCTTCACTCGACCGGCCAGGCGTACAAGGGCGGGGCGAATAACGGCGTGTTCCTGCAGATCACGTCTGACGACGCATTCGATCTGCCGGTGCCGGGACAAAAATATACGTTCGGTGTCGTCAGATCCGCGCAGGCGAGAGGTGATTTTCAGGTGCTGGTCGACCGCGAACGCCGGGCGTTGCGGGTGCATATCGGCAGCGACATTTCGGCCGGCCTTCGACGCATCGGCGAGTTGATCTAGTTGAGTTTTAGCAGATGCGTCTGGATCTGCTGCTGGTTGATCGCTGAATTGAGCTGCCCCGAGGTAACTGTCGCGGGAGCGATCGTGGTCTCGATATGTGTAAGCCGCTCGGCCGATGTGATCGGTAGAGCCAGCCGGACCGTATAACTTAGCGGCGTGTTTGCCTGGTTCCAAACGCGTGCGACAACGCCGCGGCTGATGCCGTCCTCGGCCGGCTTGAGCGCCCAGAGCAGAACGTTCGGATCTGAGATATTGACAAACGAAAAGCTGTCCGCCGGATAAGGCCGCGTGTGGCTGCCGATGCCGTCGATCATCGCTGTGACGAACGGATTCTGATGCTCGAGGGCGAACTTCATCGACCCTGTTTGGCCGAACGCACCGTGCGTCCACAACGCGAATCGCTGTAAGAAGTACCGGTCGCCTCCCTGGTTAGGGATGCCGAGTCCGGGCCCGTCTATCTGACCGCCCGCAAGCATATTGAGCTGCGGTGTCGCAGCGTCGAGCGTTGAGATAGTGCTGGAGCCGAGTTTGAGGAACTGCGTGTCGGCATTCGAAAGGGTGACGCCAAAGGAGCCCGTACCGTCCGTCAGATCGGCGAAATGATTGGCAGTGAGCCAGTCATACCGGGCGTTCTTCGAAGAGTAGTGGCCGCCGCTCGTGAGCAATTTGCCGCGGATCACAGCACCGACCTCCTCGTGCCACATGTCCGGCGCATTGATGTCGAAGGAATAGGCCCAAGCCTTAACATCGCCGAAGTTGGCTGTGATCTCGTTCTTCACGTCAACACGGGCGATGTCGCGGTACAGCGTAACACGCGTCGTGTGCGGTATCGGACTGGTCGATTCCGCACGCAACGTGACGCTCACGGGCCCGGCGTTCTCGACAACGACCGTGCCGCTTCGGTTGCCGCCGAGGTCGTTGATCACACGGCCGCCAATATTCTTGACGATCTCGCGGTTGCCGCGGGTCTTGTCGATCAGGCTAGTGATCGCGCCGTCACCGGCGAGCGTGACGCGATAAAAGCTGTTCTCGATCGTCGTGCCATTTGCGGTGGGGCCGGCCAATGTGGACGATGGAGCGCCTTCGCGGATCTCGAAAACCTTGTATCCGGCCGACGGTACATTCGACGCGAGTATCCTTAGCACCTGCCGGTTGCCGGAACGCACGAGCTGCGACGGAACCTCTTGGCCGGTCGACGCCTCGACGACACGAACCTTGTAGTTACCGCGAAACGGGACATCCGCGACATCAGTGCGGGCCCAGCTCAGCGGATTGAAGACATAGAACCGCCGGTGCGGACCGGCACGCGAGATCTGAGTAGCAAGTTCGAGCCGGGCGTCCTCGTGCAGCTTGTCGACATAGGCGGTCATTTCGCCCTCGACCTGTCGGCTCCAGTTTGCCCGTGTAGCGCGCGGAACATCGCCGTCGGCCGTCCAGTCGTGCTCGAAGTAAAGCCCCATGTTCAGCATCGCCTTGTCTCGGGCAGCAACGCGTGGGGCCATAAACGCCGGGTTATTTAAGGATACAAGTGTTGCCATCGCCTCGGCGGCCCGAAGCTTCTCGGTCGAGCGTTTGACCCGGGCCGAGACCTCGGACATTGACGCGATGAGCACGTCCCATTCGTTGCCGTACGCAGCGGCATGCATCTCAAGGCCGGCACCGAAGGAAGTCTCGAAGTCACGGAAGAAATCTTCCTGATTAGACACGATGATCCGGCGATCGGGGCTAGAGTTCTGCTGAGCGACGGTGACAAACTCGTCGCTCAGATACTGAAGTTCGTCATGTCCGCTGCCAAATGCGCCGATGACGTTGAATGGATAGCGTGTCTGAAAATTCGAATTGGCCTCGGCAAATGTGACCGAAGACATCGGGTCATACGCCTCGGCATAGCCGCCGATATGGCGGCTGCTCATAAACTGTGAATTCCATTTCATCAGCACGCGGCTGCCGTCGCGGCCGCCCGCATAATAGATCTCACGTTCGCGGTCATGAAGCTGAGGCACATGGGTCGCGCAGTTGCACACGCCCTTCCAGCTATACTTCGCTCCGGCGCCCGACCAGAGGGATGAGAGCCCGTACGGCTGCGTCTGATTCTCCATCGCGATGGCCATTGGAAACCGCACATTATGCCGCCGCTCTATCAGGCCCGGATAATACATTCCGCGTATCACCGCTTCGGCCGGAGATCCGCCCTGGACGAGTACCAATGCGTTGAGCGGAACGCTCATATGTCCGTCACGCACGCGCGACATCATCCGTTCGAACTGCTGAGGCGTGCGATTCTTTTCGTACTCCCACATCCAGAGGCTGCCGTCACAGCTCCAGCGCATCTGCGTGTCGGATGGATTCGATGCCGTCTCATCCATTTTGTCGAGGTAATAGTCGAGCATCGACAAGAACGCCTGACGGTAAGCAACATCATCCGCGACCCAAAAATAGTCAGTATGATCGTCTGGAGCGATATAGAATCGTTTTTGCGCGGCGGAAACTCCAGTGGCTGCGCAGACCAATGCGCAGACCAGTACCAGCTTCATCAACAACTCGCGGCGAACGACCATCATTTCGAGAGTAACGTAGAACTCCGAATAATAAACGAGAAAAAGCCGGAAATTTCCACTTCCGGCCTGCTTCATTAGTTTGGATCCTCCGACCTAACTGACGATCTTCGGCAATATCGCCTCGGCCTGTTCGAGTTCCTCAGGAAAGTCGACCTCGATCCACGACTTGCCGTTCGTCCAGCTTACGCCGATCTGTTCGCCGTTCGCGATCAGGCCCATCAGAGCGAGAGTAAAATACGCGTTCGTCTCGCCCGCACCTATCACGCGGTCAAGCTCGTCAAACATCCTTTCGCCACCGGCGGCGGAGAACTTCGCAATACCTAGAAACGTGCCCGACGCCTCATCGAACTTTACGTGCTTTCCGACGCTGGTCACGCGGCCGTCGACGGCGACTAGCTTCATCGTCTCCTCATGCAGATAAGCATCAGCCACGAGAACGATGTCGCCCGGCGCATCACAGCAGTTCACCAGAATATCCGAGTGAAAGAGCACGTCGGCATGCATCACGAGAAAATCGCTGCCTTTTGCCGCCTCCTTCGCCGTCCACAGCGAATAGATATTATTCGTCTCGGCGAACCGCTCGTTATAAACAAATGTCGTCTTAAAGGAATACCTCGGTTCCACCTCGGCAAACTTCGCCTCGATCATCTCACGAAAATAGCCGGTTACGACGATGACCTCATCGACGCCGCACTTTTCGAGCGCGTCTAGCTGATATTCGAGCAAAGCCCGCCCGCCGACCTCGAGTAGGCACTTCGGGGTAGCTAAGGTTATAGGATAAAGCCGGGTCGAACGCCCGGCTGCTAGTAGAATGGCTTTCACTTTTAGGTTAGCTGCGGCACGCGGAGACAAAGCGCCGCGTCATCTCTTCAGGTTCGTAGGGAATACGCGGCGTGCCCGGCTCGTTGCCCGGCTCGACGTGGATGACCTCCACGTTGTGCCCGATCGACGCATAATCGACGACATGCGAACACGTCGGCTGATCGCCCGTTGACGCATATGTGCCGTTGTCGATGACGTAATGCTTGAGGTTGTCGAGCTTCAAATATTTCGACACCGAAAGGCTGCCCAGCGACATCAACGCCGCTCCGTCGCCATCGATGACTATCACCTTTTTGTCGGTGTTCATCGCGAGCCCAAGGCCGATCGACAACGCGCAACCCATCGAGCCGCACATGTAAAAATTCGCCTCGCGGTCCTTCGCCACGAAAACCTCACGCGCGATCATTCCCGTCGTCGCGATGACCAACTCGTCAGTGACCGTGTCCATGATCTGCCGAATGGCTTCTATCCTCCTCATTTCGGTTCGGCCTCCTCGACGATGGTGAAATTGTCGTAGTTCATCAGTTTCAGCAGGTCACGCGAGATGCGGTACATCTCAAAATGCTCGAACGGTGCACGCCGCAGGCTGACCAAAATGTGGATCGGGATCTCGTAGGGCGTCAGCAGGGATGTGATCGCGTTCACCAAATGCCCGAGGCCCGAGCTCTGAATATACACGAGCGGTTTCTTGCCGGCCATCCACGCTCCTACGGCCATCGACAGGGCGATGTCCTCGCGGGCAGCCGGAATGAATTCCACCGACTCGTCCGCCTCCATCTCCTTGATAAACCCTTTAAGGAACGAGCACGGAACGCCTACAAAATAGTCGTACCCTTGCGCCTTAAACTCGTGATAGAGAGGCCCTGTATCTTCTCCGTGGCTCAAGCGTCTACCTCCACCCACATATTGCGATAATCCTCAAACGTATCGACCTCTGCCCAGCCCTTGTAGATATCGAGGCACGACACCGTAATGCCGCGGTCGATCAGCTCCTGCATAATGTCGCTGAACGACGCTTTATCAAACGACTCTGCCTCGTGGAAAGAGCCGTCGCCGTGATGAGTCTTTGCGTCATAATAGGCGGCCTTGAATTTCTCAATTCCCTCTTCCGAGAACATCGCCATACCGATGAATTCGGCGTTAGCGTGTTCCTTGTCGAGCTTGCGGCCGAACTTGAGCGCCGTGTTCAGCTCGTCATCGGGCAGGAATAGGCCTTCGCTCTTGAGCTGCCGCTGCGTCTGCACCATCTCAGGGAAACTCGGGCTGCTTCCGTTCAGCGAGCCGTGAGCTCCCGAATGGGCGTGATCGACGACGACCGTAATGTCGGCTTCGGACCTGAGCAGACGCTCAAGAATGCCGCGGTCGAAGACGATATCGCCGTACAGCATAAGCGTGCGGCCATTCAGCACTTCTTCGGCGGTCAAAAATGAGCCCAGAGCCGTCGTCTCAGCGTGACGGTCGTTATCAAAATAACGAACGTCCGCCAGATCGATCATCTCCTTTTTATAACCGCGAACGACCGAGATCTTTCGAATGCCGTACGAGATCAGCGAATCGATCTGCCGCTGCAAAATGGTCTTGCCCTTGACCTCGAGCATCGATTTCGGACGGTCGGCGATCAGCGGCATCAGGTGTTCCTTAAAGCCCTGGCCCGCCGCCACGATCACGGCCGAGACATTCGTCGACGTCACCGGCAAAAACTGCGCTTCATTAGCCTGCAGTTCATCGACGCCCATCAGCCGATAGACGTCCTTCATCGTAACGATGTCCTCATCGATCGTCGACAAACGCTGAGTCTCACGCAATTTCGACAGCGTGGCCTGCGTATTCTTGATCGCCGCACGCAGACCGTGATTTGCGAAGATCACCGCCTTGTAACCTGCCTCGGCAAGCTCCGGAGCGGAGATCGTATTGTATGTCGTCGGAACCGAAACAAGCGGCGTCTCGCGGTCCCACTGCTTTGCGAAGTCAATGATCTCGTCGGGCAGCTTGGCCTTCGAATGGATCAGCACGAGATCAGCCCCGGCGTCCGCATAAGCACGGCCGCGCTTGAGCGCTTCTTCCATTCCCCAGCCCGCGATCAGCGCCTCAGTGCGGGCGATAACTACAAAATCAGGGTTCTTCTGCGTTTGCTTCGCCGCACGGATCTTGCCGGCGAATTCCTCGACCGACTCGAGCTCGCGCTTCACGCTGTCATAGAAGCTGCAGCGTTTCGGGAACACATTGTCCTCGATGCAAACCGCCGCGATACCGGCCTTTTCATACTCCTCGACCATGCGCATCACGTTGATCGCGTTGCCATAGCCGTTGTCGCAATCCGCAACGACCGGTACCGAAACGGCGTCGTTCATCGAACGCGCGATCGACAGGTTCTCGGCCATCGTCAGGATGTTCGCGTCCGGCATTGCATGTGAGGCGGAGATCTCAAATCCGCTCGCCCAGATCGCGTCAAAGCCGGCCTCCTCGCCAAGCTTCGCGGTCAAACCATTGTGCGCGCCGATGATCAGCACCGGCTCACGGCTCGCGAGCAACTCTCGCATTTGTCTTGCTTTAGTCATTACTTAATACCACTCTAATGAAACATGCCCGTCTAGGACGGGCGGAATAAGGGAACTTCAAACTTTCGAGAATAAACTATCCGGCCCGCCAAATCCAATAATCCAAAAGAAATAGCGACGAATGCACGAATAAGACAGCCTTATTCTTATTCGTGCATTCGTGGCGAATTCTTAATAAAAAGTCGCCGTCCGCTTCTCGCCGGTATAGTCGACGTAAACGATCTTCAGATCGACGTAAAAATCCAGCGACGTCGATCCCAGCTCGCGTCCGCCGACGCCGGTTGCTTTAACGCCGCCAAACGGAATGTGTGCTTCGCCGCCGACTGTCGGTGAATTGATGTGAGTCACACCGGTCTCGATCTCGTCGACAAAGCGGAAAACGCGCGAGTTGTCTTTTGTGAATATCGCCGACGTGAGGCCGTACTCGCTGTCATTCGCGACGGCCATGGCCTCGTCAAAATCTTTGACACGCATGACGGCCAGCACCGGTCCGAATATCTCTTCCCGGGCTATCAGCATATCGCTCGTCACGTGGTCGAAGACAGTGGGGCGAATAAAGAACCCGTTCGGGCCGTCACCGTTCATCGCGCCGCCGCACAGCATTTCGGCACCGTCCTCGCGGCCCGAGTCGATGTAGCGGAGCACGTTATCGTACTGACTCTTATCCACGACCGGCCCCATGTTCGTGGCCTCGTCCATACCGTTGCCGACAACGATCTCGTTAGCGCGTTTTACAAGTTTTTCGACGAATTCGTCAGCAACCGACTCGACCACGATCGCGCGGCTCGTTGCGGAGCATCGTTGTCCGGTCGCCCCGAATGCGCCCTTTGCCGTCGCGTCGGCCGCGAGGTCGATGTCGGCATCTTCCATCACCAGCATCGGATTCTTGCCGCCCATCTCGCACAGCGCCTTTGCGCCGCGGCGAGCGACCTGCTCATAGAGCTTGATGCCGATCTCGTTCGAGCCGGTAAACGAAACGCCGCTCACGGCCGGATGATTGATGATCTCGTCACCCGCCTCCGAGCCCGAGCCGATCACCATGTTGAGCACGCCCGCGGGAATGCCCGCCTCGACGAGTATCTCGACCAAGCGTGTCGATGTCGCGGGCAGCGCCGTCGCGGGCTTGAAAACGACAGTGTTTCCCGCGACCAGTGCCGGCGCGATCTTCCAGACCGGAATTGCGATCGGAAAGTTCCACGGCGTGATGCACGCGACAACGCCCAGCGGCTGTTTGATCGTGTAAGCAAAGTTCGAAGGCAGCTCGGAATAGATCGTCTCGCCCGCGATGCGCCGGCCTTCGCCGGCGATATACTCCATGATGTTGACCGCGCGGCGGACCTCGCCCTTAGCCTCGGTCAGCGTCTTGCCCTCTTCGCGGGTCATGATCGCGGCAACGTCGTCGAGATTTTCTTCCAGGATCCGCGCGGCTTTAAATAGGATCTTCCCGCGCACCGGCGGCGGCGTCGATTTCCAGCTTTTCCTCGCAGCGTATGCAGCTTCTACCGCACGCCTTGCCTCTTCACGTGTCGCGAGACGAGACACGCCGATCACGTCCGACGTGTCAGCGGGATTAACGTTGTCAACGGTCTTTTCCGAGGCCGATAATTCCCAGGCCCCGTTAATATAATTCTTGTATTCGGTCATTTCTGGTCGGATTTTAACTTCTTGACCGGGCTGAA
>CAZWSK010000002.1:0-23752 GCA_964636445.1 uncultured Chloracidobacterium sp. | reverse complement strand
AAGTCGGATTCCTTTGACTTGATCCTCGCGATCGCACCGTCAACATGATCGAGGAGCGCCGACAGATATGTCACAAGTGCCGCCGCGACGCACATGAGATAGCTGCCGCGTGAGAACAGATATCCCGCATAAATGCTGACGATAACGCCGATCAGCGACACCATGTTCGGCGTGATCGGAGT
The DNA here is from genome assembly GCA_964636445.1 of uncultured Chloracidobacterium sp. GTDB lineage: Bacteria > Acidobacteriota > Blastocatellia > Pyrinomonadales > Pyrinomonadaceae > OLB17. The sequence continues at coordinate 23,570 of CAZWSK010000002.1, read as the reverse complement.
CTTGAAAATGTACGGCAACAACGGCCTGAGGATCCGCTTGTTGCGGCGGGCGTAGAGCCCGTCGGTCGACTTATAGATGTATCGGATCAGCCGGCGCTCGGCCCTTCTTATCGATTCACCAGAGTCGATCTTCTCGACAAAACCGTTGCCGACTTCGAAAAGCTCGGTCTTATGCGTCGCCTCCGCCTTCTCAGCAATAAACCCAGGCGCGAAGTCCGCAAACTCCGCGACGTCGACTGCGGGCATCAGATAGACGCCTAGTTTTCGCGGGTTCTCAGACGCCGCGAATTCCTCGGGCGAAATAGCCTGCCCGTCATTCAGATGAAAGCGTCTTTCCGCGAGCGACGGCGCGTCGATGTCTTTGGTGTCGACGGCCAGCACCGCCGCACCGGCCGCGGGCGACAGTTCGCGAAAATTGTGCAAAAATCGGTGATCGCTCAACCGGTCGGACGTGAACGTTACGACGTGCGTATCGCCGCTCGTCTTGATTCCGTTGCGCCAGTCGTTGTCGCTGAAAAGGCAGCGTTCGAACTTTGTCCTGCGAATATCGTCGAGCACCGCCTCGATCTCGGGCGTGCGCTCATTCATCACGACGTAGATATTTTTGAACCCCGCCCGGCGCAGATCGATGACGTTGCGCTTGACCAGCGGCACGTCGATAAGCGGGACGGCAGCACGGGTCTGTGCCTCGAACTTATCTTTGGTATCTACGAATAAAACTGCGGTCGTTGTCATTTATTCAACGCCTCCTTCGCGGTCAGCTCCGTGACCGCGACGGACTTTTTTGCGTCAGATCTTCCTTTCTGGAACGCGTACATCCAGATAAACAGCCCATATGCGGCCCAAAAGATCGACCTTACCTTCTCGATCAGAGCAAGCGTAACGCCGGCCGACGCACCTAAACCGAGCATTTTCAGCAAGATAGCGTTTCCGCCCTCCATCACGCCGACCTGGCCGGGGACAAAGAAGAACAATATGTTAACCACCTTCATCATCGCCTCGATGATGTAAGATGTCAGCGGCGTGACCGCCGTGCCGATAAAATAGAGTATCAAATAAACCTCGACGAAGTTGACGAGATTAGCCGCGAGCTCGAGCAGGATGACTATGTAGAACGCACCGCTCTTTCTCGCGTAAAAATCGTGGACCTTATCCTCGGTATGCCCTATTGACACTGTGCGGTCCTTGAACCACTTAATGTCGGTCTTTCGGGCGAGCCAGTTACTTAACCTCGTGAAAGCCTTGATCCGCTTTGACACGACAAACTGCACCGCGACGATCGATAGCAGCATGCCGACCGCGAGGGCGATCGACATCACCTTCACGCTCGTCTTTGTTGAATAATTCGCCAGCAGCAGGGCAAGGCCGCTGACAACAACTAAGATCACGCTGACCGTGTATGCGAGATTCTCGATGATGATCGACGACATCCCGTGGACCATCGGCAGCCGCTTGCGTATCAGCACGGCCTTGCTCGTCTCGCCCAAAAACGGCCCCGTAAAGCTCAGAAGCCTTACGGCGTCGCCCGCCAGTCTCACATTGAACAGATCGTGGATCCTGATATTGCGGTGATCTTCCTCGATACAATGCAGCCACGCCACCGACCTCAGCCAATGCCGCACCGCCGAGATCGCCATCACGACCACAAACCCAAACCCCATCAGCCGCAGCGATGCCGCGATCTGATCAAACCCGACCGACGAGACTACGTAATAAAAAAGGATGAGCCCCAGGACCAGAAATACGATCTGAAGCGCCTTGATATGTTTTAAAACTCTTGCCATTAAACAGCGTTTCCCCCGCGAAAACGCAAAAAAGACCCGCCCGAATTGTCACGCTTTTGCAACACCGGCCAGACGAGGCCAGATTGATTGTATCAGTTTGACCGAAGTTTATTAACCAAGGCCATACCAAAACTCGCCCGGCGTCATCCGACTGGAGGGCAAGCATCTTGCTTGCCGGCTGGGAGGGTGAGCATCCTGCTCGCCCGTTCCAGGCCTGAGCGGTTTCTCTGGGTTCGGTGGCTAGGGGTCTCACTGCCAAAGAAAGTTGAGACCATCGGCCCAAAAACACCTTCGACCGATCGCCCAATTATCTCTACCAAACCGGCCTCCGCACCCGCGACATAGGGCAATTACCTTTGCGCTAAGTACCTATTTTCCTCGACAAACAGGGGCTTTTGGCGAATTGTGAAACGTTTCACACTCAAAATGTGAAACGTTTCACATTTTTTCCACAGGGCGTTTAGTTTTCCCCCTGGTGAAACAAAAACGAGCGGTTATTTGCCGAAGACTTCGCTGACGGCCCGCCCCGGAAACCGTCGAAACCCGATCGACGACAGCGCAGCGTCGGGACGATTCTGTTCGTCAACCCGGCCCATCAGACGAAAGATAGTCGGCAGGACGCTGAGGTTGTCGTAGGGTTCCTCTACACGCAAGCCGCGCGGAATGCCCGTGGCGTCGCCGCCGGCGAGCATAAAGGTCGAGTTGGTCGAGATCCTGAAGAAAGACCCATGATTGCCTCCGGGATTAAAGCCCTTGACGTCAAAATTCCAGTGGTCGTTGGCCATTATCAGCATATCGGCCTCCGCGAGCCGCCGCTGGCGCTCGCGAAAGCGGCGAACGAGATGCTCGTCGGCCGTCACACCCGCCGCCTCAGGGAACAGCTCGTGACGCGAAAGCTGCTCGATCAGGCCGATAACGGCGTTCGAGTAATACGTGCGGTGAATGGCTCGCAGCCATTCGGTCTCCGAGTGCCATTCGCTGAGCCACGTGGCCTTGTCGTTTGCGGGGACATTCAGGGCAGCGTCCTCGAATATCTTCAGCGGGAGTTCCGCCGACCACTCTCGGGGCTCAAATCCGATCGTGCCGTCTGCTCTGCCCGTCAGCCACGACACCGGCAGATAACGTATCGACGTTCCCTCGGGCCCTTCACGCGTGAGCAGCAGCGCCTGCCGCTGCCCATCTGCATAGAGCCAGATCGGGTCGCCATCGGGCCGGAGGTCGCCGGAAAGAGCCTCTCCGAAGGCTGCCAAAGGAAGCCTCGTGGCCAGGAAATCGATCGGCCTGTTGCTTACGCCCGGCTGCACATTGTTGCGCACGGTCTGCGACGTAAAGACCTGAAAATAATTGACCCGCGAGAAGCTCGCCGCCATATCCAGCCGCCCGTCCGCACCGAGAACCAAGCCCTTTGGCGACAGGCCCACCACGTAATTCTGAAGCTGATAAGTAGTGTTATGATCGCCCATCGCGCCGGGCGCGATCAGGTGTTTGACCTTCATATTCCTCGGGTCAAAGACCTCCTTTTTTAGCGTCAGGAGATTATCGAGGGTCCCGAGATAGTTCGAATAGTCGGCGATCTCACGGCGGCTAATCTCGGCCAGGGCCGTCTTCCGCCGCGACTCGATGGCCTTCGGCGACCATAGATCGTCTGGCCCGAGCGTCGCCGCGAAGTCCTTCGCTTCCTTGTCTCGAACTGCGAGGTCACGCTGCAGCGCAGCAAGCTCGTCCCGAAGCTCGTCTGCGGTCGCCTGCCACTGGGGCCGGTTCCGGTCGATCACGCTGAAAAATTCGTCGATCGCGGCCTTGCGAGTATCGGCAGACAGGCCTTTCGCTTGCAGCTGCTGAAACAGAAGGTGTAGAACGTTGAGGTCGCTGTTGCGCAGCTGTACCGACGCCCGCTCGTTGCCGTCAAAATCGAACAGCGCCGTCGGATATTCTTTATTCTGCCCGCGCAGATACATTGACTCGTCAGACGCCGTCTTGATCAGCGGCGTAAACGGATAGACACCCTTTACGGCGTAATCCAGCATCAGACGGCGCTTAGTGACGACATGATGGCCGCCTGCCGAACGCTTGCCGAGCAGCTTTACGAGATTGAATCCCTGACTGTAAACCTTTGGCTCGGAGTTGAATCCATGGTCAGACACCAGTACGATCGCCGTCTCGGCCGCACGCGGCGAATCGCCGCTTGCGGTCCAAAACCGGCCGATCGTGCGGTCAAGCTTCTTAAGGTCCGCGAGTTGGGCCTTCGGATCGTTGTTCCCGTGCGCCACGTGGTCAAACGAAACGTCGTAATAATCGAGGTAATCGAGGTCGGGCCGCTTCGTCAGCCGTTCGACGACGTCGCGCTCGCCCTGCCGGATGGTAACGTTCAGCAGGTCGAGCCCCATCGTCCATTCGTCGATCATATCGCCGGGGCTGCCTGGATACAGGTTCACAAAGCCTTTTCCGACCAGCATCCAGTTAAACCCGCGTTGATAGAGCTGCGGACTGTGATAACGCTTTTCAGCAGGAAAGGCGTCGAGCATTATTGGAATGCCAAGCTGATCAAGGACCTCGACCGCGGGCATATCGGCGGTTTTCTTCAGGCTGTAGCCTAAATAAAACGGGAAGAAATTCAGGTAATCATACGCGTGCAGCGTGTAGCGGTCGTACTCGACGTTCCCTTTGATATGCAGGTGCTGTCCGGTGTCGATCGAGCTCCAAGAAGGGCCCGACAGGCTCATTCCGCGCGTGTAAAAATTATCCAGCCGGGTGCCGTTGCGGTAAAAGACCTCTTGTATCCACGGCAATTGCGACTTGCCCGTCGCCGGGTCGATCTCGTTCACGTATTTGTCGACAAGGGCCCCAGGCAGGCCGTCGACCTTGACCATCACAAGGCGCTTCAGGCCCTGCCCCGCTGCCGCAGTGGAGGCGAGCAGCAGCAGTCCGATAAGAAGCATCGAGCGTCGTCTGACGTTAGACATAATTGAATTTCCGCGTCGCGTCTAGTGCGTTCCGATGGATGAGATCGCCGCAACGTCACGGCGGGAGATCCGCTGCCCCTCGTCCAACGCCTTACGAAGGTACCGGGCGCTCGTATCACGCCAACCGCTGCTGAACGCCGGGTCGTTATAGATCGCAAGCAGCTCTTTCTTCGCGGATGAATTATTTATGCGATATAGCCCCGCAAGTGCCATCGATCGCATTTCGTCGTCGGACGCGATCCTGAATATCTTGCCGAGGGACTTGCTGGTCTTACTCTTTGCCGCCGACCCGTTCTGAGCGACGAACTGCAATGCCCGACGTACGGCGTCACCGTCGCTGTCGATATCAGGGTCAGAAGAGTTGTAGGCGGTCTCCATCAAGACGCGCTCGTGATGGTCCAGCTGCCGCCTCGTGTCCATTTTAGCCAGCAGCTCCGGCGTCGGCTTTTCACGGTGCTTGTACGCCCCAAAACTGAGTACGTGGGCCAGGTCGAAGAAAAATCGCTCGCTCGATGAATGCGCAAGCTTGACCATTTCCTCGCGCCGCTGGCGCTTCAGCTTGGCGGGCAATCCGTCGGGCCGGCGGGCATACGACATCAAATTCTTGTACTGCTGCTCGGCCACCTTCACCTGCGATACGGCGTCATTCTCGAGCGGGTTGATGGAGACACGCTCAACCCGTTCGAGGATCTCGTGTTCCAGGCCGTCGTCGAGGGTGTTTTCGAGCGCGAGAAGCATCTTTAGCTGCGCGTAAGATCTTTGCCGCGACCTTTGGTTCAGATCGGCTCCCCGCCGGCCGGTCACAAAACTATAAAATGAGCGGGCGACAAAATACGGCACTCCCGTGGCCGGCGACAGCCCAGCGACATTGTCGACGACATCCTTGAGGATGCGACGGGACATTTCTCGACGCTTCGGATTACCGCCGTCGCGAAAATCGATCAAGATCGTCGGTATTTTTGGATTATCCAACCCGTACAGAGCGAGCGGGATCATCGTGCGGGAACGCGCACCGGGGGACGTCGGCTCGACCCGGCGGTTGTCAGTGTCGAACCACCATGTCTGCGTGTGGCCGCTCCACTGCTTCAGCCGCGGGTCGCTCCAGGGGCTGCGAATATTCAAGAAACGCGGGTCAAAGCTCCGTCCGCTCAATTCTTTCAGGTCGTCCTCAGCGACCCAAACCATCGCGTGACGGGCCTCGCCGTCGGGCATCTCGATCGGATCGAAATAGAGCCGCTGCTGCTCCGAGTACTGCCGGAGAAGCTCCCAGTTCGTACCGCGCTTGAATTTTGCGTCGGTCATCTCCTTGGTGTAAACGCGCCCGAGATTCTCATCCTGCATATGCCATCCGAGCAGACGGTCGTCCACGATGAGCCGCGCCTGAATATCTTTCAGCTCGGTGTCCGAGAGCAGCGTCTCCTTCTCAAGGGATTGATACAGAGCGAGGATGGTCAACGCACTGGCCGCGGCGGTTCGCCGATGGTCCCTGGCGTTACGGTGGAATTGTGACGCTGACATTTTGCCGCCGAACCCAAATTCGCTGGAAACAAGGCTCTTGAATACCGACCAAAGCACACGGTTCCACAGGGCCTTGTTGGACCGCTGCATATCGATCAGCGGCGGCGGCGTGCCAGACACACGGGTCTTTCCGGTAGTCCGTGTATAAAGAAACGGGACCATCGCGGCCGCGTTCTGCCAGAATGTCGGCTTCGCGTAGGTGTGCATCCAGACGTAACGCAGCCGGTCATTTTCGGTCTTTTCGTCCCCGAGCGTGTCACGAAGCACGCTCACCATGGGAACTTCGACCGCCTCCTGGCCCCCCGTAAGCAAGTTGCTCCTGGCGAAGATGGTCACTATCTCGGCACCGCCATCTACAGCGACCTTTTCGATCCGGAAAAGATCGGCGGGATCCGGGGCCTGGGTCTGGGCCTGCGCAGCCGCGCCGGCCGCGAAACTCAGGGCCAGAAAACAGCACAGCGGGAATTTTTTGAAAAACTTCTTCACGGCGATCACGGTCTGACCATTGTATGGCAAACCCTGGCATTTTTCGAGGATTATCGAGTGAGTTTGATGCGCGGGCAGGCTGCGGGTTTGGCTGTCGTTGTCTCACTACTCATAATTCAGCGCCTCCACCGGATCGAGCCTTGCAGCCCGCAGGCCCGGATAAAGGGCCCCGAGCACGCCGCTCAACAATCCCACCAAAACGACCGTCCCGACTACCTTCGGATCGATCGCGACAGTCAGCGACGTCCAGTTTGCCATCACCGAACGCAGGGCTATCGTCGCTAGGACCCCAAAAATAACGCCGCCGATACTGATCAACAAGGCCTCCTGGACGATCGTCATCGCAATGCCGAATCGCGACATTCCAAGACTTTTGAGGACACCGATCTGCCTCGTACGTTCGGTAACCGTCGTGTACATCGTGAGCAAAATTATTAGCGCGCTGATGCCGCCCGCGACGCCAACCACCACATCGAGAAAAACATTTAACGCCGGGACGCCCTGCATGTAAAGCTCTTCCAACTCGCTCGTCAGGATGATCTGATTGTCGGGAAATCTCGCATGCAGCAGGTCGCCGACCTCCTGGGGCGTGCGGCCGGGTGCGATTTTGATCAGGAAAGCCGATGCGAGATTCTCAGCACCAAGCTGTGACTGCATCGTCGCGAGCGGTATCTTGACCCGCGCCCCGGCACTTGGCTCGTAAGTACCGACTATCTCAAAATCCCGCTCGTAGATCTGGAATTTGTCGCCGACCTTCTTCTTCCGCCGCTCCAGCCAGGTCGGGTCGGTCATCATCTCGTCGCGGCCGTCGACAAACTTGCGTCCCTCCACGACCTGCAGGCCCGCAATCTCAGCGTAATGATCGAATGGGACGCCATCGATCAGCCGATTTCCCGTCGTCGCCTCGTTCGCGACTACGCTGTTCTGCCCGATGGGCACGACCGCGGCAACGCCGTCGACCTTTTCTAGTTCAGTTTCCATCGACACTGGCAGCCGAAGCACGTCTGTTCCCGTTAACCCCATGCTGCCCGAGGACCGAAACATGATCTCCGCCCCAACATTCGCCTCGCGCTGCGCCCTCTCACGCAAGCTGCCGTTCGCCAGCCCGATAGTAAACACGATCAGCAAGATGCCGACGCCAATACCGACGATACTCACGATCGTTCGCGCCGGGCGGTGGAGCATGTTTGAGAAAACGAGACTGTTCATTGATCCTTCTGAGTAACTAAAAAACTGACAACTGATAACTGAGGAAAAGTTATCAGTTATCAGGTGTCAGTTGTCAGGTATTCCGAACTTAAACTCCGACCACCTCGCTGTCTTCAACGAGATACGGTGTCGCGGCGGGCTTATCGATATCTTCCTCCAGCACCTTGGCGATGACCGGCAGTGACAGCGAACGTGTCTTACCGATATTCGGCACCTCGTGCCCCTTGGCATAAACTGCGTGGCGGCCGTGCTCCTTGTACCACTCAGAAAGCGAGGCCGTCTTGTGCATTTCCTCGATGATCTGCCGCCAGCCGACGCCGGTGTTGTATGCACAAAACGATATCTCGCCCTCCTGCGTGCCGTACGGGATGACGCACATCTCCGTGCGGCGGAAGTCATACGTGAACAGGTCCTGGAACCACATGCCTTCGACGCACAGCACCCGCCAGAGATCTTCTTCCTTTTTCTCGACCTGCATCCGATCGTTACGGTCGCTATTGGACGTCGTCGAACTAGGCTTGAACAGATTAATGATCTGCGAGATCGGAAAGCCCTCAGGCGCCCGGCTGGCGTCGTAATTCCGCATGATCGCCATCGCAAGCTGGGCCATCGTTAGTTTTTTGCCGCGTGCGGTGTCGGTGATCTTCGCGACATCCTTCATGAACTGCTCATAGTTGAAAAACTCGAAGAGCGACCGCATTTCGTTTGTCTTTCGATTGACGACGATCAGCGTGAAAATGCCGCAGTTCGGATGGCAATTACATGACGACCAGCCCCAGGGGGCGTCGGCGCCCTGCAGCATGTCCATCACCGACGTGAACGCCGAATACGACGACAACGGGAACCAATCTCGCAGCGGCTCAAGCGTTCCATCGAGCTGCTTATGCAGATCGTGCGTCATTCCCGCGAGCGTATACCGCTGCTGCATACGGTCCTTATCGGAAATATCTTCGTCGCGGCCCGTGAACGACACCGGCTGAAACGCAATGGTCTGAACTTTGTCGATATTCTCGGCAGCAAACTTAACTATCGACCCGATACCATCATTGTTCCACGAATTGACGATCGTCGTGACGAGCGTAACCTTGATGCCGACGCTGGCCAGGTTTTCAATGGCTTTCAGCTTGACGTCAAACAGGTTTCCAACGCCGCGGTGCTTGTTGTCCTCCTCATTCGTGCCGTCAAACTGCAGGTAAACGCCGTGCTGTCCTGCGGCCTTCGCGGCTTTGCAGAACTCGATGTCCTCGGCGTAGCGAATGCCGTTGGTCGCAGCGAGGATGCGATAGAATCCGACCTTCTTCGCATACGCCACGGCATCTAAAAAGTACGGCGACAGCGTCGGCTCACCGCCCGAGAAGAGAATGATGATCTGGCGTTTCGGCTTGAACGACACCGCGCGGTCGAGAATAGCCTTCGTATCCTCAAACGTCGGCTCGTGCACATAGCCGACCTGATTCGCGTCCATGAAGCACGGATTGCACATCATGTTGCAGCGGTTTGTCAGGTCGACAGTCAGCACGGCGCCGCGGCCAAATTTGATGTCGGACGTCCCGTGATGATGAACGTGCGTGTCCTCGGCCGCTTTAAAATCACGGCCGAAAAAGAGCTTTTCGATGCGGTCGAGAAATTTCGAGTCTGTTGCCAGCACGTCCTCAAATAATCCGTGCGTCGGGCATTCCTTTCGCATCAGGACCTGGCCGTTCTCTTCAAATATCTGCGCTTTGATCTCACCCGGATGGGCGTCCATGAGGATGTTGAGCGGAATGTCGCCCGAGATCACGCCGTTCCGCACTGCCTTGACGCAGGCAGGACACAGAGAATCCGTCTCTCTGGGAAACCCAAGCGGCGGAGCCGTACGCTCGTACGACTTCAGCAGCGGCTCGGCGGCCCAGCTCGGCTGTATCGACTTGCCCTCAGGCAAAGCCGTATTCACCGCCTGGAATGCCTTCCAGCCGATATCCGCGATCTTGGAGACAGCCTTAGAACCGGCCATCCCTTTAGTCTTACCCTCGCCCCGCCTGAAGTTGTCACTGAACATAATTTCGCCCAGGACAGTGTTGTACTGCCTGGGCGAATTCTAGCAGATTTCCACGTAGGTGCGTAGGATATCCTCTAATTTGATTTTGCTGCCTTGTCAGTGGCCCGCTTCTTATCGTCAGGATCAGGTTTCTTTTCAGCCTCTTTCGCGGGTCCCGGCCGAGGTTCCATACCGCGGGCTAGTTTGATCTTCTCAACGACACGTTCGGCCATATACTTCGCCCCAACGTTCCCGTCCCAGATGATCCGGTTCCCGGCCGCGACGATAGTCCCGAGCCTCTGGCTGTAAAGCTTGAAAGTATATTTCCACGTCATAGGGACATGGTCCAATTCAAGAATGAGGTCGGCAACCTCCCGGTCATCAACAAATGTGTATCCCCAATCAGCCATCTCGTTTCGTTCATTAAGAGCGATCACCAGCTGCTCAGGCTTAAAGAGATCCGTAGTGCTACGCACATAGATCGTTTTTGAGACTGAGAGGATCTCTGGGACGCTTGACGGCTTTACGACAACGGACCCTGGGCCTTTCGGCGTTAACGCCGTCACACCGCGCTGCGGGACGAGCACCGAACTTTGCGCTATAGGATAGGGTGTACTTGATGGGGTCGATCCTTGAACGTGTAAACCGGTAGGCGTAGGTAGAGCCCTGACCATTCCAAGCAGGCTCGAAAGCGGAACCGCTACGTTTCCCGAAGCGGTCTCCGCCGTGGTCGTGATGACGCCTAGACTACGGCCGCGCTCGTCAAGAAGTAATCCTCCGCTGCAGCACGCCTTGGCCGGTCCGTCGAATACGAGGATTCGATAACCGGTACCTGCCCCGGCGATGCTATCGGCCATTTGAACCGACCTCAATGACGCAGGGAATCTCTTCGTCCCGGTTCCGTCGATATCTGCAACTGCGATCACATTGGATCCCACCTGGGCTTCTTCTGTCGTGCCGTTAGGAATGATCTTCAGGCCGAACGCATTTACCTTGATGATCGCGACGTTTCGCCGTTCGTCGGTTGCCACGACTTGAGCATTGTCAAAGGTCTCGCCGTTCCTAAGTCGAACCTGGATGGACCTGGCGCCGCGAACGAGTCCGTAAGGCGTCAGAATATGGCCGTCCGACCGAACCACGACGCCTGAGCCAACAGCATCGACCCTGCCGTCATCCGCTATCATCACGGTAACGACGGCGTCCACCGCCAAATCGGCCGCGGTGTCAGCGCTCGACATCTGGCCGCTTGAGTACGCGCACATCACCATTGCCAACACGATAACCGCGTAGAATTTCTTCATCATTTCGACTCCTCGAATTTCGTTAATGATCAGATACGCAATTTCAGATGCGGCCCACAGTCTAACGGTTTCCCGGCCCGCCGACTTAAAGCGCGGGATCCTTAAGCACGGCAGCCAGTGCCCGCATACGCAGTCCATCGGCACCAAACGATGCGTTGTGTCGCTTCTCTATACTACCCGCCAATTTGGCCATCTTCGCCTTGTCCTTGTCGCCGAGCCCCGAATCTTGCGCCCCGTCGATCGCCTTTCGCAGGGAGCGTATTTCACCCGCGGGCAGTGCTTTTGAACGTTCGAGCTGATCGAGATACGCCCTTGCGACCACCAAACTATTGGGCCAGTGGAACCGCTCCTGTGTCTGCACATTGAGGGTATCGACTTTAACTGCCTTGGCCGCGTCGATCTCATTCTGCGTGAGATACTTCGTCGGCGTGAGTTCAAAAATATCGAGCCCGCGCGCGATCTCCGAGGCGTAGATGCGGCCGTTGTACCAGTATGCCGACCACATCCCGCCCATCATCAGCATCTTGTCGTCGATCGGGCCCCGGTCGAAATACGCGATCTCCATCGGCTTTGCCGGGTCGGTAAAGTCCATCAACGAGACGCCGCCCTGATACCAGGCCTGTATCTTCAGGTCGCGCCCGGGCACGGGGATCAGCGAACCGTTATGGGCCACGCAGTTCTCACTGTCGCCCTGCGCGGCAGGCAGTTTGTAATAGCTCGCGAAGCCCAGCTTGTTGTCCTTCAAATTGAACAGCGCATTCGCTCCCCACACGTTCGGGTCGTTCGCACGGCAGCGTGCGGCCATGCCGCCGCCCCATTCATCGGTGAAGACGACCTTTGAGCCGTCATTTGAGAACGCAGCTGAGTGCCAGTACGCGTAGTTCGGATCGTTGACCGCGTCGATGCGCTTCGGATTTGCCGGATCTTTGATATCAAGCAAAATGCCGTTGCCCGAGCACGCTCCCGCCCCAAGTCCGATCTCGGGATACACAGTGATGTCGTGACACTGGTCGGTCGGCGAAGCCTCGCCCGTTCCGTGGGTCTTCGCACTTTTTAGTCCGGCGATCTCGCCCGTGCGTGGGTCCATAAAGATGCGCGGCCGTGACACGATCTTTGCTTCCTGCGGCGCCTTTAAAGGCACCTTGATCACATCGATCCGGAATAACGCGGTGTCAGCATTGGTTTCCGGCGGCCCGCCCGAGCAGCCCTCGAGTTCCGCATCGGGCCGAACCGACGACGTGCCCGAAACATAGATGTAAACGTTATCCTTGTCATTCGGGTCCGGCACCAGCGTATGCGTATGCGAACCGCGGCATGTCTGGACCGCAGCGACCTGCTTGGGGTTCCTAATGTCCGAGATATCGAATATCCTCACACCGCGAAACCGGTCCTTTTCGGCTGCCGGGGCATGTCCCGGCATTCCCGGAGCAAAGCCCTGCTCGCCGCAGTCAAGCCGGCCGTTCTGCATCTCGACCGACATAAAGAGCAAATTGCCGTAGACCGACGGGTCGCCCTGACCGCCCGGGCAAACTATCGACGTCACGAGCTTGGCGTCCGACGCGTCGCTAATATCGTAGATATTCATCCCGTAGAAATTGCCCATGAAAACGTAATTTCCGCGAAACGCAAGGTCAGAGTTTCCCAGCGCCAGCCCGCCGAGCATCATTTTCATCTCCGTAGGAATCTGCGGCAGATTTGGGATTCCCATCGCATTTAACGCCTTGCCGACCATTGGGCCAGCCGGGTCGGCACCAAGTTGAAACGCGTCCGGCTTCTTGATGAACTGAATGTGCTTAAGTCCAAATGAGGTCGATCCGGCGTCGAACAGCCCGGGCGTCAATTTTGCTCGCGGGTCCGCGGCGTCGGAGCCTTTCATACCCGCGGGCAGCGGCGGAGCCTTTTGGATGGCAAAAGGATTCTGCATCTGCGGCTGCGGAGCCGGGGTCGGCGACGGAGTCTGCGCAACGGCGCCCACGACCAATAATAGCGACAAACAAAATGCGGCAATTAAACTTTTCATGTCTTTCGTATCCTACGGCTTTTCCCCCAAAAGCGTTCTCATTCTCTTGATCTCGGCCCGCTGGCCGCTGTCTACGTCGGTCGCGAAATTGAAGATCTCCGCCTCCTGCGCGGCTCCCGACGCGTCAAAAAGTTCCCTTACCATCACGAGGGCACCCTCATGATGCTGGATCATTCCTGTCAAAAACAACCTGTCGAAATCCGCGCCCTTCGCCTTCCTCAATGCGTCCATCTGCGCGGGCGTCAGCATCCCGGGCATCAGCATAGGCTCGGCCTTCATTTCCGTGTTCGGCATATGATGATGATCGTGCCCGCCGCTTGCCATCGGCATCACCGTCGGCTCGCCGCGCATAGCAAGCCAGCGCTCCATGAACCTCATCTCCTCGGCCTGCGAATGACTGATACGAGCGCCCAACGTCTTTAGTTCTTTGTTCGACGTTCTGTCATTGATCAACGCCGTCATCTCCACCGCCTGCGAATGATGATGGATCATCCCCTGCATGAACTCGACATCTTTTTTAGCGACCGGTGCCAACACCGCACGGGTCGACGCCGGCAATATCTTCGACGGCTCCCCGGGAGCCCCGGGCTGAACGATGACCTGTCCGCTCGTCTCCAAAGAAAATGCCAGGATTGACGCCCCTAAGGAGAAGCCTATACTGAGTGCTCTTGTTCGTCCGAAAATTTCGCTGATCATCTCCATCTTGTACGCCGAGAATTAGTCTTGAGTTGCCAGTCTTTACACAAAATTTAGCACAATCCGTGACTGGCCGCCTGCCTCGGTACCCAGGCATACGGACGCTCCGTCTCTTAGGAAACAAGATGATAACGCATAATGTTAAACCCTCTCTTCTTATTCGCGACCGGCATCGAGAACAGCTCGCCGACCATCGACGGCGGCCGCAAGCGGATAGACGAGATGGAGAAGTGCGGCCATTACGCAGGGTGGCGTGAGGACTTTGAGTTGGTCGAGGAGCTTGGTGTACGGTTCCTTCGTTACGGCGTACCGCTTTACAAGGTTTTCCTCGGCCCAGACCGCTACGACTGGGAATTTTCCGACGAGGTTTTCGCCGACCTCAAACGGCGTCAGATCGCCCCGATAGCCGACCTGTGCCACTTTGGCGTACCGGACTGGATCGGCGATTTCCAGAACGACGATTTCCCGGAGCATTTCGCCGCGTATGCGCGAGCCTTCGCGGAACGATACCCGTGGATCCAGCTCTATACACCGGTCAATGAGATGTTCGTAACGGCGACATTCTCGGCAAAGTACGGCTGGTGGAACGAGCAGCTGACCGACGACCGCTCGTTCGTTCGGGCCATCAGCAATATCGTGAGGGCCAACGTCCGCGCGATGCAGGCCATCGTCGAAGTACGGTCGGACGCGATATTTGTCCAGAGCGAGTCCTCAGAGTACTTTCATGCTGAAAACCCCGCGGCGATCAAACCCGCGGAGATCCTGAACGCGATGCGCTTTTTGTCCCTCGACCTAAATTACGGCCGCCGCATCGAGTCCGAGATGTATGAGTTCGTGATGGACAACGGCATGACCCGCGATGAGTACCATTTTTTCCTCTCAAACCGCATGAAGCACCACTGCATCATGGGTAACGACTATTACATCACCAATGAGCACCGCGTGTCGGCGGATGGCTCCACACGGCCGGCGGGTGAGATCTTCGGCTATGCTCAGATCACGTGGCAATACTATGACCGTTATCGAATTCCCGTAATGCACACCGAGACCAACCTCCGCGAAGGCGAGGGCGGCGAGGATGCCGTTCACTGGCTGTGGAAACAGTGGGCGAATGTCCTGCGCGTTCGCAACGACGGCGTGCCGGTCGTAGGATTTACTTGGTATTCGCTGACCGATCAGATGGATTGGGGATCCGCACTGCGTGAGGATGCCGGTGTCGTCGACCCTGTCGGCCTGTATGACCTCGACCGCAATATTCGCCCCGTCGGCCGTGCATATAAAAAACTCATCACCGACTGGCGCGAGGTGCTGCCGACGCAGAGCGTCTGCCTGCAGGTTCCGGTCATAATGCCGCGCGAATATGACGAGTATTGGGCCGAAAAGCTCCGCGAAGACGGGCACCTTCATCGCGGCCGTCCCGCCGCGCCTGCCAACGCCGATACCGAAGGGAGAATGTGATGCGCTTTGAGGGCAGATCCGCGATCGTCACGGGCGCCGCCAGCGGCATCGGCCTCGCGACGGCCAGCCGGCTCGCGTCAGAAGGCTGCAGCGTCGTTATCGCGGACCTGAACGAGGCAAAAGCGGCAGAAGCGGCGGATGAACTCGGGAACTCCTGTGCCGGTGTGGCTGTCAGCATCGCCTGCGACGTTTCAAAAGAAGCCGACGCCGCCGCAACCGTCGAGAAGGCAATAGAAGTTTTCGGCCGCCTGGACATCGTAGTTAATAACGCCGGGCTGATGGTCTTCAAGCCGATCATCGAGCATACCGAAGAGGATTGGCTCAGGATCCTGAACGTCGATCTGCTGGGGGCGTTCTACTTCACCAAACACGCATTCGGGACGATGAAAAAAGGCGGGGCGATCGTCAATGTCTCGAGCATCCATGCGATAGAAACGACGCCCAATGTGGCATCCTATGCCGCCGCAAAGGCCGCCCTGGTCTCTCTTACACGTTCCTCGGCCATCGAGGGCAAGCCGCTGGGCATCCGCGTCAATTGCGTCCTTCCCGGAGCCGTCGATACGCCGATGCTCTGGGAAAACCCCAACGTCAAGGCCGGCCTCGAAACGATAAACACCAGCGACGTCGGCACCCCTGAAGAAGTCGCGGCCGTTATCGCCCATCTTGCGTCAGGCGATGCAGATTTCGTCCAAGGGGCCGCCGTCCGCGTTGACGGCGGCAGATTAGGGCGGCTGTGAGCTCTATTGGGCGAACGCCTCCAGATATTTGATCCCCGAGCCGGTATTAAAGAGCACAACGGATTCACCCTCGTCGATCTCACCGCGGTCGATCAGTTTTCTTAGTGCGGGAAGGCACGCTGCCCCCTCCGGCGCGGCAAAGATGCCCGTCGCCGCCCCGATCTCACCGACTGCAGCGATCAGATCCGCGTCGTCAACGGCGATCGCGGTACCGCCTGACGCTCGTATGGCGTCGAGGATGAGAAAGTCACCGATCGCCTTTGGCACGCGCAGGCCCGACGCAACGGTGGCCGCGTTCTCAAATTCGTCGGCAAACCGCTCGCCGCTCTCGAAAGCCCTCACGATAGGTGCACAGGTTGATGATTGCACGCTGACCATCCGCGGCCGCCGGCTGTCGATCCAACCCATCTGCGCCATCTCGTCAAATGCTTTCCTCATGCCGATCAGCCCAGTGCCGCCGCCAGTTGGATAGACGATGACGTCGGGCAATTCCCACTTGAGCTGCTCGGCGAGCTCATAACCCATGGTCTTTTTGCCTTCGACCCGATAGGGCTCCTTGAGCGTAGAGACGTCGAACCAACCCTCGGCCTCCTTTCGTTCGGCGACGATCTTTCCGCAATCAGTGATCAGGCCGTCGACGAGCGTGACGTGCGCACCGGTCTGTTGGCATTCGACAATATTGGCCCGCGGCGTGTCGGAAGGCATGAAGATATGAGCCTCCATTCCCGCCTTTGCGGCGTAGGCCGCCATCGCACCGGCAGCATTCCCTGCGGAAGGTACCGCAACTTTCGTCACTCCCAGTTCGTTCGCCATCGAGATCGCGGCGGTCATACCGCGGGCTTTGAACGACTGCGTCGGGTTCTGCCCTTCGTCCTTGATATACAGATCGATCTTGAGCGGCAGCGTCGCGGCCAGCCGATCGACCTTGAACAGCGGCGTCCAGCCCTCCCCGAGGCTGACAATATTGCTCACATCATTCACCGGCAGCACTTCGCGATAACGCCATAGTGACGATTCTCGCGTCTGAAGGGCTTCACGCGTAAGCGTTTCGCTGGCGCGACCGAGATTGTAGAAAACCAGTAATGGCTTGCCGCATTCAGTGCATAGATTGTGAAGATCGTCGGCCGAATGCCGGCGGCCGCAAAGGGCGCACGCGAGGTGAGTTACGTTCATTAGGTCAGATACTAGCGCCGACCCGAGAAGTTCACAGCATAGGCTTGAGCGCCTTGTAGATATTCTCGGTCATCAGCTTGGCCCCGGCAGGATTAGGATGGATGCCGTCGGCTTGGTTCAGCTCTTTCTTCAGCGCGATGCCCTCGAGGAGGAAAGGCAGGAAAGGTATCTTGTGCTCGGCGGCAAGGTCCGGAAAGGCCATGGTGTATTCGCGCTGATACTCAGCCCCCATCGTCGGCGGCGCGAGCATTCCGCATAGCAAAACCTCTATGTTCTTCGCCTTTGCCTTTCGGATGATCTGGTCGAGATTCTTTTTCATCGAGGCGACCGGGATGCCCCGCAGCAGATCGTTGGCGCCAAGCTCGAGGATCAAGATCTTTGCGTTGTCCTGCTCCAGTACCCAATCGGAACGCTCGAGTCCGCCGAGTGTGGTTTCGCCCGACACGCCGGCGTTCACGACCTCATAATCGTATCCGTCGGCTCTGAGTTTTTCCTGGAGGAGATACGGATACGATTCCTTTTCCGTTAATCCAAATCCCGCGGTCAGGCTGTCGCCAAACGCTATTATCTTCGGCTTGTTCGTCGCCGTTTTTGGGACTCTCAACGGCTTGTTGACCGAATTCCCCGGCTGCTGTTGAGACACCTGGCAACCCGACACCGCAGTGACGAGAATAGCGGAACAAATAAGTGCAGATATACGAATAACAGAACGCATGGTTACGATGCTTTTACGGCAAACGGACACATTTGATGCAAAAACATTGCAGCTTGTTCCGGCGATTTTGGCAAGCTAAGATTGAGCCTACCCGATGATCCATCTCCGAAATGTAACAAAGACAGTTCGCTCAGGCAGTGACGACCTGACCATTCTCTCGGACGTGACCATCGATATCGAAGATGGGCAATTCGTCGCCGTCACCGGTGCGTCGGGCAGCGGTAAATCGACGCTCCTGGGGCTGATAGCCGGACTCGATGCCCCAACGGCCGGGAGTATTCTCGTGGATGGCGATGAGATCACCGACCTCGGCGAGGACGCACTTGCATCGATCAGGAGCCGGAAGATCGGCTTTATTTTCCAGTCGTTCCACCTCATCCCGAGCCTGACGGCATACGAGAATATTCTAATTCCGATGGAGATCCTGGGCCTTGATAATGTTCAGGACCGGGCGGCGAGACTGCTCGACGCCGTCGACCTGACCAATCGCAGCCATCATTATCCGAACGAGCTTTCAGGCGGCGAACAGCAGCGTGTAGCCATAGCGCGAGCATTCGCCAACAGCCCGAAAATACTGCTCGCCGACGAGCCGACGGGCAATCTCGATTCAAAGAACGGCGAACACATCTTCGACCTGATGAAGCAGCTCCACGACCAGCACAAGGTAACGCTTGTTCTGGTCACACACGACGCGGGGTTGGCGGTGAAAGCAGAACGACGGATCGTACTGGCTGACGGCAAGGTAATAAGCGGATGAAAAAGGATAGCCGCGAAAACGCGCAAAAAGCACAAAAGAAGTTCTTATTTTTTGCGTTTTTTGTGCTTTTTTGCGGCCTTAATTCCGGCCTCTTATGAAGTTCATCTTCAATCTCACCCGACGCGAGATCCGCTCATCATGGCGGCGATTGCTGTTCTTTTTCCTATGCATCGCCGTCGGCGTAGGGTCGGTCGTCGCCCTGCGCTCGCTGATCCAAAACATCACAAAGGTAGTTGGCAGCGACGCGAGAGCCTTGATGACCGCCGACATCGACGTTAGTTCGACAAACGATTTCTCGCCATCCGAAATATCGCAGATCGAGTCCGTCATCGCTCAATTCCCGATCGTTGAGGCGCGCAGCGAGGTGATAACGACGGCCTCAATGGCCCGCCCGGCAGACCCGTCAAATCGAGCCCTCGAGTTCATCGAGCTAAAAGGCGTCGAAAGCAATTTCCCGCTGGTCGGCGATTTCAAGCTATCTGATGGCTCGCCCTTCGACTTCCGCCTCCTTGAGAACAACCGCGTCATTATAGGCCGAGTGCTTTTAGAAGAACTCGGTGTCAAAGTAGGAGACAAAGTTCGTATCGGCGAAAGCGAGTTCACCATACGCGGGATCTTTGATGAGGAACCGGGCGGCACGACCGGTTTCAGGCTAGGAGCACGCGTTTTTGTCGATAAAAAGGCCTTCGATGTCGCCGGCATAACTCGCACTACGAGCCGCGTTCGCCGACGCATTCTCTATCGAACGTCCGAAGATCCGACAGCCCTTGCCAAGGCCCTGCGGGAATCGCTAAAAGGCACGACCGTCCAGGTCAATTCCTACCGCGAACAGCAGGAGAACATGAACGAGCAGTTCGTCCGAACAGAGAATTACCTCTCGCTCACGGGACTGCTGATCCTCGTCCTCGGCGGCGTCGGCGTATGGAACGTCTCTCGTGCATTCATCGAACAAAAACGCAAGACGGTTGCCGTACTAAAGTGCCTGGGCGCGTCGGGAACCCGAGTGATCAGTGTTTATCTGCTGCAAATTCTCGCTCTTGGTTTGGTAGGAAGCATCTTTGGCATCTTTCTCGCCCAATGTTTCCTTTGGCTCGCTAGGTGGCAGTTCGCCAATGCTCTGCCCGCGAAGATGAGTTACCTCGTCACCTTTTCGACATCGTGGCAGGGCGTGATCCTCGGACTGCTTATCTCTGTACTCTTCTCAGCCCTGCCGCTGCTTCAGATCCGCAATATAAGGCCGAAGTTGCTCCTGCGCGATGAAAATAACGTCAGCCTAACGCGGCTCGACTGGTCGAAGTGGCTCTTCGCCGCGTTCTTTCTCGCCGGTTTGCTCGGCCTCGCTATTTGGCAAGCCGGATCGGTCCGTGTGGGGGCGTTTTTCCTCGTCGGCCTTGCGGCGACAGGTGCGGTCCTCTATCTGTCAGCCGCTCTACTCATCTGGGCACTTAGGAAAGCACGCGTGCTCCGATTCTTTGCTTTTCGACAAGCGGTAAATTCCCTTTATCGGCCGGGTAATCAAACCAGGATCATCATCCTCGCCGTAGGCCTCGGCGCATTTGTCGTGCTCACGGTCCAGATAATGCAGGCCAATCTCGTGCGCGAATTCGACTTTACTCGTAATAGCCGCCTGCCGAGCATGATCTTCGTCGATATTCAAAAAAGCCAGATCGCCGACGTCGCGCGCATTATCGAGCAAAAAACGGGGGAAACTCCTGAGCAGGTCCCGACCGTCAGGGCCCGCATCGCCGCTGTCAATGGCGAAGGTATCGACTATAACCAGACCGAGATACGCCAGCAGCAAGGTCAGATCGGCCGCGAATTCGCGTTGACATACCGCGGCAAACTCGAGGAAAACGAGTCGCTTCTCTCCGGGACGTGGTGGACGGATGACGCGACCGGTGAGCCGCAAGTCTCTGTGGAAGATCGGATGGCCCGCACGCTCGGCCTTACGCCCGGCGACTCGATCACGTTTGATATTTCGGGCCGTCAGATCACGGCACGCGTACTCAATATTCGAAAGATCGACGTGCGAAACGCCCGCACCGCGTTCGTCTTCGTGTTTCGTCCGGGCCCGCTCGACTCAGCACCGCAGAGCTACGCCGCGACCGTCGTCAACCACGTCCCGGCAAACGACCGCCAACGCCTGCAGCGCGAGATCGTCGACGGGTTCCCAAACATCCAGATCGTCGATGTCGCAGACGTATTGGCCGTGGTGAATCGCCTGATCAACAACTTTGTGATCGCGATCTCGTTCGTCGGCAGCTTCGTCCTGTTGAGCGGCATACTGATCCTGATCGGCTCGGTGGCGCTCACAAAATCGCAGCGCGTTTACGAGAACGCCATTCTAAAAACCCTCGGTGCCGACCGCCGCACTCTCGCCGCGATCCTGATAACCGAGTACGGCCTTCTCGGCCTGATCGCCGGACTGATAGCCACTGCATTCTCCGTGGCCCTGGCCTACACGGTCAGTCGTTATTTGATGAATATTGATTGGGAGCTTGACCTCTCGGTCGTCGCAATGGGCGTGGGATTTACCACCCTTCTTGTGACGGCCGTCGGCGCGATAGCGAGTTTTGACGTGCTGTTCCGCAAGCCGCTTGCGACGCTTCGGTCGGGGTGAACCTACTTCACTTCAAATGGATGGTCCTGCAGCACAAAACGCAAATTGACCTGCCCGAACAGCGTCTCGAGATATGCCCCAAACCTATGTAATATCGGCACGAGATCGCTGTTATCCCGGGCAGCGAGCACTTCCTCTACAAACCGGTCAAACGTTTCTATGTCTTTATAGAACAGAGAGCCGACCGTGCTCGACATGAATTCGCGCAGTTTCACGCGCAGGTCGGCGACGGCCTTTTTCTCCGGGGCTCTCTCGGTACTTTGCACGGCCCGGGCCAAGTCCCAAAGGCCGCTTCTCAGCGCGAGCGACTTCTCCTGCTTCACCTTAAAGCCCGGCCACATGTCGTACACGTCCGTGTCAGGGTCAAACTCAAGCGCGATTCCCGCGAGCATCTGCTGAAACCCGTCATTCAGCAGTGAATGTGCGGTCTCAAACCTCGCGTAGATCGACGGCGGCTGCCGGTAGCCTGCTACGCCGGCCAGCTCCTGCGAATATACCTTCTTGATCTCGATCGAAGCTGTATAGGCCGCGGCGTCGAGTTTGGCGAAGGTCTCCGATTCCTCAGCAGGAAATCTCTTCAGCCTCCTGTCGATCGCCTGCGTTAGGCCAAGCACCTGTTCATGGATGCTGGCAAAAATGACGAGTGCCGGCTTTAGAGGTTCGTCCGCCGCAAGCATCCTTTCGACAACGTTCAGCCAGCGCAAGATCTGCCCAAAACGGGGCAGCAGCAGGGCGATCTCCGCGAGGTCCGGCTCAGAATGGTCCCCGGCCGCTGCGTGCCGCCGGAGCGGCTCAGGTAAGAATCCGCCGCCCGCGCGCTCAGCCGCCTCGATCACTTCGCGAAAGGCCGCCTTTGAACGCAGTGTTTCCAGGATCTGACTGTTTAGTGCCCTCGCATCCGCCGTTCTGATCTCGCGTGAGCCGGCCCTTGCCGCCTCGCGGGCCGTTATCAGTGCTCTTCTCAATTCGAGCAGGCCCGTTGAGACGCGTCCGCCGCTTAATTCATAGGCGCATAGCAGCGAACATCGCTCCAGAGCGGCACCCGCGATCTCGCACCGGCGTCCGCTGTCCGGCCCTTGAGCTCCGGCCGACGGACTCGCGTCGCCCGCGAGAAAGCTCTCGATACCCGCGAGCCAAACACCGAGGTCGACCATTGCGTCAGTGATTGAATTGGATCTCACGTCGCCGTTCATTCCTATCTTACCGGCGCCCCCCTTCTTGTTGACGGGACGCACATCCACCGGTTCATCAATGATGATAGACGTAAGCTGAGACATGCCAAAAAACTGGAGAATTGATAACAGGCCTGGAGCGCTGGGGACGGCCCGCTATATTCATTTATAACCTGTTTCTCCCCATGCTGACAATGAATTTCTTGCGATATAATGCCATCAAATGCTTCCGCCACTCGTGATCGGCACACACAACGCCGGCAAATTCGCCGAGATGTCACGGCTTTTGGCCGATGTGCCCGCAAAACTCGGCCCGCTCGACGCTGCTGTCAAAGAGGCCGACGAGACCGGTGCAACGTTCGGCGAAAACGCCGCGATCAAGGCCGCCGCGTATGCCGTCGCGATGCAGCGTTACGCCCTCGCCGACGATTCAGGCCTCGAGGTCGAGGCTCTGCACGGCCGCCCGGGCGTGCTGTCAGCTCGCTACGCAGGCGTCGACACGCCGTTTCCGCGGAAGATCGAATTCCTTCTCACCGACATGCAAAACTCACGCAACAGCTCACGGCGCGCACGCTTCGTTTGTTCGCTCGCGTTTGCAGCTCCTGATGGCGAGATCGTCCAGGCCGCAACAGGCGTCTGCGAAGGAACGATCGCCCAGAAACCGCGGGGCACCGGTGGATTTGGATATGATCCGATCTTCATCCCGGACGGCCATTCGCGCTCGTTTGCAGAGCTATCCGACGCCGAAAAGGGCGCGATCAGCCACCGAGGACGCGCTTTTTGCGAAATAATCCCGTTTTTACGGGACTTTTTCGCAAAATTGACTTGACGTCCTGATTTTTCGGGCTTAGAATCCGACACTTGGAAGCCGTTTCCTTAAGTGAAACATCCGGGGCGTAGCACAGCCTGGTAGTGCGCACGGTTTGGGACCGTGAGGCCGCAAG
>CAZWSK010000001.1:21022-59703 GCA_964636445.1 uncultured Chloracidobacterium sp. | reverse complement strand
ACGAGGTCCTCGACCTCGGCGATCTCAGCCGCGGTCATGGGTTGATAATGCGTAAAATCAAACCGCAAATAGTTCGGTGCGACGACGGACCCGGCCTGCTTGACGTGCGTCCCGAGTACTTCTTTCAATGCCGCGTGTACCAGGTGAGTCGCGGTATGGTTCCGCCGAGTAGCGTCGCGCTTATCGACATCGACCGTGGCTGTAACAGTGTCGCCGACGCGAAGTTCACCCTTATCGACAGTGACCTTGTGAATGATCAATCCGGCGACCGGCGAATATGTATCAGCGACCGTCGCCGAGGCGTCTGCCGACGCGATCTTTCCGGTGTCGCCGACCTGGCCGCCGCTCTCGGCATAAAAGGGCGAGTTGTCCAAAACAATGCTCGCCTGTTGTCCCTCACCCACGCTGTCGAGGCGGTTCTCGCCGTCGAGTATTGCCATGACCGTGGCCTCGTCGAGGTGCGTCGCCTCGTAGCCGTGAAAAACGTTCGAGCCAACCTCGTCGAGCACCTCGGCGTAAACGGGCGAGACCTCGCTTTTACGTTCCGTTTTCCCGATACCTGACTGCTGCTGCAAGGCCTGCAATGCTGCGTCGAATCGCTCGTTGAAAGCGTCCTCTTCAAACTCGAGCCCTCTTTCCTCAAGATAGACGCGTATCAGATCCCGCGGTGTGCCAAAGGTGTCGTACAGCTTGCCGATCACCATGAAAAGCCCCTGATCGGCAGGCGTGGATGGCGTTATTCCGAGTTCGTTAAGTTTTCCAAGGCCGACAGTGACCGTGTTCCCGAATCGATCCTCCTCCAGCCGCACCATCTTCCCGATGAATTCACGCTGCGTCTCAAGCTCGGGAAATGCACCGTGCATCTGGTCGACGACGAGATCGCATACCTTATAGAAGAAAGGCTCGGACAGCCCGAGATGTTCACGCCCGTGATAGATCGCGCGGCGCATGATCTTGCGCAGTACGTAATTACGGCCCTCGTTGCCGGGCAGAATACCGTCAGCGATAGCGAACGCCGTCGCGCGGGCATGATCCGCGATCACGCGGGCTGCAAACTGCTGAGACTCGGTCATTTCCTCGTACACGCTCATTGCTAACTAATATAGCAAAGGCGCGGAAACTTTAGGGCCGAGCAGGAGCTAACGGTGCAGCGGATTTTTGATCGTAAAATCGAGGCGGACCGGCACGACCCGTTTGAATGTGAAGCCGAAGCGCTTGAACTTGCCGAAAACGAAAGCCGTGCCCGTCACGCGCCAGTCGGCGCGAGACTCGGTTAGTTCCTGAAAGGCAGTTTGGGCCGCACCGGTCAGGCCGATGCGTCCGCGTATTGGGGCGGAGAGCGGGACGGACGTTCCTTTCTTGAACGCGAATGCGTGACGGTACTCTTCCACGTCGACAGCCACACCGTTTACGCGAATGTCGTGAAAACTGAGGAAATCAACCCGCCCGCCGTGGTCGGGACTTGTAAAATCGCCGCCGGCCTCGACGGCGATGCTTAAGAGGCCGTCGAGCTTTAGGACTGGTTTTGAAAGACGGATCAGCGGAGCTGCGGCCGTCGCCTTTGGCTCGAAAACCTTATAGCCGCGGATCTTGGCGGGCAGGTCTTGGGCCGGGGCGCCGTATGAAAGAGCCGACAGGAGGGCTAACGCAAAGAGGAAATGAGCCGCGAATGCACGAATGAAGAACTTATTGCTCGCTCGATGCCGCATCGGCCTTTGGCTTGCCGTCGCCGCCCTCGATGTCGTGGCGGATCGCGTCAAGAATGCCGTTGATGAATTGCGTGGCTTCAAAATTTGAGAATCGCCGTGCGAGCTCTAACGCTTCGTTAATGGCGACCGTATTGGGCGTATCGCGGTAAAGGAATTCGTAAACGGCAAGCCGCAAGACGTTGCGGTCGACTATCGCCATTCGCTCGATCCGCCAGTGCTCGGCGCGCGTGCGGATCCGATCGTCGATCGCGGCGAGGTTGTCGATAGTCCCGCAGACGAGTTCGTCGGCGAATTCGCGTGTCCGCTCGTCTACGGCCGCGTCCCCGAGTTCTGCCCAATAGTCTCTGGCCAGCACCCGGCAGTCGTCGCGAACCATATCGATGGAGAAAAGCATCTGCAGGGCACATTCCCGGGCCTTGTGCCGATTGCTTCCGGTTCTCTCCTGCTTTTCAAACGACATGCGGAAAACCCCTTGCAATTTGGCCATGAGCCCGCTCGTTCATTGAGCGGAACAGCGTAGCCATCTCCACCGCTGAGACGGCCGCCTCGTAACCCTTGTTATCTTCCCTCTCGCCAGACCGTTCCGTAACCTGGTGAACGGTGTCAGCCGTGATCACGCCGAACATAACGGGAACGCCCGTGTCTAACGATACCTGCATCAGCCCTGCCGCTGCCTGGCCCGCAACGTAGTCAAAATGCGGAGTGTCACCGCGAATTACCACGCCAAGAGCGATCACCGCATCGAAGCGTCCCGATCTTGCCGCGTTAAGGCACGCAACCGGCAGCTCAAAGGCCCCGGAAACGTGAAATGTCTCGACCGCATCAGCTCGAACGTTCAGCGCTCGCAGAGCCTCGTTAGCGCCCTGCTCGAGCCGTGAGGTGAATTCGCGGTTCCAACGGCTGACGACAAGCGCGAACCGGAATCCTTCGGCTGACACTTCTTCACGCTCGAGTTCGGTTTTCAAAACGGCGTCACCATCCAAGTCAAGTATAGAGAAGCGCAGTAAATGTTTACAAGCAATTTACCGCCCTCGTTCTAAAGGACTGTATTTCCGTATCAGTCAGGTTTATTCATCATCCTCGGCTGCAAGCAGTGAGGCGGAGGTAACCAGGTCTTCCTCGCCGGTCTTGATCAGCGTTACGCCCTGGGCCGAACGGCCTGTCTCGCGGATCTTATCGACACCCAGGCGGATGAGCTTCGCCTGCTGCGTGATGATCATGATCTCGCTGTCCTCCTCGACAGGGAACGCCGCCACGACCTTGCCGGTCTTTTCGGTCGTTTTCATATTGATCACGCCGATGCCGCCGCGTTTTGTCAGGCGGTAGCTGGAGACGATCGTCTGCTTGCCGAAGCCTTTCTCGGATACAGAAAGTATCTTTTCCGTTCCCTCCTGCGAGACGGCACAGACTGACACTACATAGTCGCCCTTGCGAAGATTCACACCTCGAACGCCGCGTGCTGCCCGGCCCATCGGCCTTACATCAGTCTCCTGGAAACGCACGGCCATGCCGTCGTGTGTCGCGATGAGGATCTGGCATTTGCCGTCAGTGCGAATGATGTCGAGCAGTTCATCGCCTTCGTCGATATTGATAGCATTGATGCCGTTGGCACGGATGTTCTGGTAATCCGCAAGGGCCGTCTTCTTGATCACGCCATTGCGGGTGACCATTGTGAGATAGACCTCCTCTGTAAAGTCGCGCACGGGCATCACCGCGACGAGCTTGCGCTCTTGCGAGAGCTGCACAAGATTTACCACGGCCTTGCCGCGGGCCGCTGCTGCGGCTTCGGGGATCTCGTGGACCTTTATCTTGTACACCTGTCCGTCGTCCGTGAAGATCATCAACGCGTCATGCGTCGATGCTGTGAACAGATGCTGGACAAAGTCCTCGTTCTTCGCCGTCGCTCCCAGGCGGCCTTTGCCGCCGCGGCCCTGGCGTGAATACGTCGCGGTCGGCGTGCGCTTGATATAGCCGGCCTTCGTGACCGTGATCGCAACCTCTTCGTCGGCGATGAGATCCTCGATCTTGAGGTCGACGCCGGCGTCGACGATGACGGTACGACGCTCGTCGCCGTGCAGGCGTTTTACTTCCTTAAGCTCGTCGATAACAACCTCGCGCAGCACGCTGTCGTTATTCAGAATGTTCTCGAGCTCGGCGATGTACTTGATGATCTCCGCGTATTCATCGAGGATCTTCTGACGCTCGAGTGCCGACAGGCGGCGAAGCTGCAGGTCAAGGATCGCCTGGGCCTGAATGTCGCTGAACTCAAGGCTGCCGATGACCTTTTTCAGGTCCTTGACGAATTTATCGTCCGATTTGTCGCCGGTGACGCCGCGCCATTTCTTGATCTCATCGACGCCGTTAAACTTGCCTGTTAGCCAGTTCCTGGCCTCGTCGACGCTGCGCGAGTTGCGGATCAGCGGAATTATGTAGTCGAGAGCGTCGACTGCCTTATTCAGGCCCTCTAAGATATGTGCGCGGGCCTGAGCCTTTCTTAGATCAAACTCGGTACGGCGTCGTACGACCTGGCGGCGAAACTCGACGAACGCCTCGATCATCTGCTTCAAGTTGAGCAGCTTCGGCTGGCCGTCGACGATCGCGATGTTGATGATGCCGAAGGACGACTGCATCGCCGTGTTCTTGTAGAGCTTGTTCAGCACGACCTGCGGAATGGCGTCGCGCTTGAGCTCGATGACGAGCCGCATTCCCTCGCGGTTAGACTCGTCCCTGACCTCTGAGATACCGTCCAGTTTCTTTTCGTGGACCAATTCGGCGATCTTTTCGTGAAGCTTCGCTTTGTTGATCTGATACGGGATCTCGGTCACCACGATGGCATTGCGAGTACGTTCGCCGCGGCCGATCTCGTCTACGACGGCCCGCGCACGCATCTGGACAATGCCGCGGCCGGTACGATAGGCGCGATGGATCTCTTCCCGCCCGTAGATGAAGCCGGCGGTCGGAAAATCGGGTCCGGGAACCAGCTTGATCAGCTCATCGATCGTGACCTGCGGATCGCGCAGCACGGCGATCGACGCATCGATGACCTCGCTGAGATTGTGCGGCGGGATCTTGGTCGCCATTCCGACCGCGATGCCCTCAGAGCCGTTAACGAGCAGGTTCGGAATGCGCGTCGGAAGAACCGTCGGCTCGCTCAGGCGGCCGTCATAGTTGGGCTGGAAATCAACCGTCTCCTTTTCGATGTCCGCGAGCAGCTGGTCTGCGATCTTGGCGAGGCGGACCTCCGTGTATCGCATCGCAGCCGGATTATCGCCGTCGATCGAGCCAAAATTGCCCTGCCCGTCGATGAGCGGATAACGCAGCGAAAAATCCTGCGCCATGCGCACGATCGTGTCGTAGATGGCCGAATCACCATGCGGGTGATAGCGTCCCATGACGTCGCCGACCGGGCCCGCGGATTTGCGATAACCCTTGGCGGACGTGTTGCCCGCCTCGAACATGCCGTAAAGCACGCGGCGATGCACGGGTTTCAGGCCGTCGCGTACGTCAGGCAGTGCGCGGCCGATGATGACGCTCATCGCATAGTCGAGATACGACCGGCGCATCTCGTCTTCGATGTTGATCTGGTTGCGTTCTATAAGTGAATCCATCTCTTAAAAACTCTTGAAATAGTGGGCCTGAAAAAAAGGTGCGGGATCCGGAAAAACTGGAATAAAAAGCCTCTTAAACGTATATCTATTTTACAGGCGTAAAGCCTGTTAAGCAACCGCAAGCCTCTTCCGCAAAGGCCCCCTTTAAGTCAGTTTTAGCCAGATGTTGACCTCGCCCTCACAAGAAACGCGTGCCATCGACCGCACTACGCCCAAGCCGGTCGTCGAGAAGGAAAATCGGCGCATCCAACGCATTTCGCTGCCGCTGCCCGTACGGGTCGAGGTGAAGATAGATGAAAAGGTCGGATGGTACGAGATCACGCGTCTGAGCGATATATCGGCGTTCGGCGCGGGTTTCGAGCTCAAACGGCCCATCAAACGCGGCCGCCTTGTCCTGCTTACGCTCCCGATGCCGCGGCAGCTGCGCTCATTTGACTACAGCGAACCGCAGTACAAGGTCTGGGGAGTCGTTCGCCGATGTATCTCGGTCGGACGTAATGCGGCAGAGCCCGCATACTCCATCGGCGTCGCATTCACGGGCAAAAATCCCCCGGTCGACTACCTCGAACACCCGTCACGGCTCTACGATCTCGCACATCGTGAGGAGGAAGGAAAGGGTATGTGGCACCTGATGGCGGCCGACCTCAGGGCCGACGATTCGGACTTACCGAAGGAGCTGAGGAAGCAAACGCGCTACTTCATCCCGGAATCCCTGACCATCGAGCAGGTCGATGAGCAAGGAAATGTCTTGCTTTCTGAGACCACTGTGACGGAGAATATAAGTCTGGGGGGCGCGGCCGTCTTCACGACCCTCAAAGCCGAGAACGGCACCTTCCTCCGCGTGCTAAGCCCGCGACACAATATCGAGATACTTTCAGTGGTCCGCGGTTCGCGTGTCGGGCCCGACGGCATCACAAGGCTGCATCTCGAATTTATCGACCGCTTCTACCCGCTTGAAGGCATCGGCTGATGCCGGCAACATCACAAACCCTAGCCTTACGGCATTGTTATGAGTGTTATCGAATTCGACATCCCTTCGGAGGCCGCACCGCCGTCTCCTAAATTAGAATCACCGATCGACCTTCGCCGCAGCGAACGCGCGCTCACAGATCTCAAGACCATCGTCCAGGTCAACGAGGGCGACGACTGTCTCTGGAAAGAGATCACAAAGGTCAACACCGTCTCGCGCAACGGGATCGGAGTCAGCCTGTCGCGAAGCTGTACCGTCGGCCGGCTCGTCAACCTCATCCTGCCGATGCCGAAGGAATTCAGGGCGTATGACGAGAGCCTGGACCTCTATGAGGTCATGGGCATCATCCAGCACTGTAACGCCTCGACGGTCGACGGCAAGACGGTCTATCACGTCGGCATCGGCCTTATCGGCCGTGAGATGCCGGACAGTTTTAAGACCGACCCGACGCAGAACTATCGCATCACGGGAATGCAAAAGGACGGATTCTGGGCCGTCACAGAGTCTGAGTCGCAGTTCACAAAACGTAAGAAGCCGCGCACGTGGCTGACGATGCCGGTCACGATCTCGCTGATCCAGCGTGAGGAAAAATCCTTGGCGCGCGAGGAGACGTTCACCAAGAACATCAGCGCCGGCGGCGTTTCGGTCACGACGACCCTTAACGCCAACATCGGCGACAAGGTAAAGTTTGCCTGCAAGCTCCTCGATTTCTACTCCATCGCGATCGTCCGCAACCGCAAAAAGATCGAGGGCGACACCTCGACGCTCCATCTTGAGTTTGAGCATGAACAGTTTCCGATGGAGAAACTCTTGCTCCTGCAGCGCAGTGCGGCGTGACGTTTCGCTTTGCCCTCGGGACAAATACGTGTTTAAGCTAAAAGACCGGCTCGCGGGCCGGTCTTTTTTCTAAGTGACCGATAAAGCCGCAGACAAACATCCGCCGAGGATCGTAAATCAGATGGCCCGGGCTTTCGCATGGCTCGTGAGCAAGCCGCTGTGGTTCATTCGATTCCGCGGGCGCGATAACATCCCGCCTGATGATACCGGCGCTTATCTCATTGCCGCTAATCACCAAACCTATTTGGACCCGGCCTGGATCGGCATTCCGATCAGACACGATCTGAGGTTCATGGCGTGGGACGAGGCGTTCGGATGGCGATTTATTGGGCCGATGATCAGATATCTGGGCGCATTTCCCGTCTCGCTCGACACGGGCGGTACGATCAAGGCGATGAAACAGGCTTTGCGTGCTCTTAAGGATGGGGCCGCTCTAGTCGTCTTTCCCGAGGGCGGCCGCGAACTCTCAGACGGTGAATTCCTGCCGTTCAAGAACGGCGTCGTCCGCATCGCTCAACAGGCGGGCGTACCCATCCTCCCAGTCACCATCCGCGGCGGCAACCGCGTTTGGCCGCGAGAGCAGAAATATCCGCACATATTCCGCCGGGTCACTATCACTTATCATCCGCTTATGCAGATCACTGAAGACGAGTCGTTGCCTCAGCACGACGATCTCGACCGCTGGACCGCAAAACTAAGGGAAGTTATCGACAGTGTCTGAAAGCCGGACCGATCAGTTCTTCGGCTGCGGCGGAGGCGGCGCGGGAATATTCGGCCTGACTACCTGCCGAAGTATCCGTTCCTGAAGTTTCTTCCGCTGAAGGGGCGTCATCTTGCTCCAATCGAAATCTTTCGGCGAAGGGAACGACTCGCCATCCGGCTGTGTGGCGGGCACACGCGTACGTCCAGGAACCGGCTTTACCTTGATCGAGGTGATCCTGCCTGATTCGTCCCGCGTCGTGATCGTCGTGTCGCCCGGCAGGTCCGAATCCTCGTCAGTAAATGTGAACTCAGTAACATTGTCGGGCCGTTGAGGAGCAGCTGTCGGCTTTTGATTTTTAGTCCCCGTCGCCGCAGGAGCGTTCTGCTCATTTTGAGTAGTTGCCGCGGGTGCCTCGGGCACGGCGGCAGTACCGACACCCGCCTGCTCACCAGACGGTGCGGCCTGGGAAGCAGGTTCTGTCGCGACGATGTTCTGATCGACCGGCGCCGACGGATCGGCCACCGTCACAGGAGCATCGTCGACAGTCTGTCCGAAGAGCGACGGATTCACCATATAGACCCCTGCAGCGGCGGCGGCACCGACGAGCAGTACGACCAACATACCCGCAGCCACGGCAAAACCTCGCTTACGCGCCGGCGGAGCCTCAGTATTACCTGAGGATGCGAATGCCGTCTGATCGATCAGGCCGGGCCTCAAAGAAGTAACCTGCGAGGCGTCATCTGCATGCGTCGATCCTGTAAAGGCCCCAGCGAGGGCAGCCGCGGGACGCGTATCCTCGGGCATCAGCTTCGTCGGCTGCGCCGCAAGCGGCAATTGTGCGGCAGGTAAGGCCACCGTCACGTCATCTGCGAGATAACCGTAGTCCTCATAGTCACGCAGCATCTGCCGCATCTCGGTCGCGCTCGCCGGACGGGCACTGGCGTTGAGGTCCATTGCCTTCTGCAGTACACCTGCCACGCCCCGAGGAATTGCGGGATTCAGCTTGTCGGCCGGCACCAGCGGATCGGGCCGCTGGCTAAGAACAGCCATCGCGCGCGTCAGTGCGTCCTCAGGAGCAGAATTCGTCAGGAGGTGATAAAGCGTGGCCGCGAGCGAATAAAGATCGCTTCGCGGATCGGTCCCCGTGCCCTGTATCTGTTCAAGCGAAGCGTAATTCCGCGAATATCCGAAAATGCTCTTTGCCGCGGTCTGATGCGCAGCATCGGTCGGGTTTCCCTTCGCCAGTCCGAAATCGAGCAGCACAGCGTCGCCGCGGGAATTGATCTTCAGGTTCTGCGGCTTTATGTCGCGGTGAACGACCGGAATGTCCTGGTTGTGAAGATAGTCGAGAGCGTCGAGCAGCTGGTCGGCCCATTTGAGCACTTGATCAGGCGAGAATTGCGCGTGGTCGACCTCGAGCATCGTCGCCACGTCCTCGCCCGGAATGTACTCCATAACGAGGAATTGGCTGTCGCGCTCTTCAAAATGATCGGAGACTCGCGGCAGGGCGTTGTGCCTGAGGCTATTCAAAAGACGGGCTTCACGCTCGATAGCCTTACGAAAATTATCGTCCATGCACAGCGTCTCTTTGATCGCCACCGTGCTGCCAAAGCGCTC
Source organism: uncultured Chloracidobacterium sp. (assembly GCA_964636445.1). Lineage (GTDB taxonomy): Bacteria > Acidobacteriota > Blastocatellia > Pyrinomonadales > Pyrinomonadaceae > OLB17. Next base: position 50,259 of record CAZWSK010000001.1, on the reverse strand, counting down.
GTCGGTGCCGATATACACCGCTCCCATACCGCCCTGCCCGATCTGTCTGTCGATGCGATAACGCTGCTGAAGGATTGTCCCGGTCTCGATCATACTGCCTCTGCCACCCGCGGGAATGACGCCTATATTACTACAAAACGTATTACTACAAAACGCAATGCGCGGTAACGGAGTTTCCAAAAGCACACCTAAAAAACCCCGCCGGCAACCGAATTAGGACGTTCTTGTTTCGTGCATTCGTGGCTTTTATTTATCTTTTTCCATCAATTAACGATCCACCGCTCAGTCATCTCACACCAGATAACAAGCCCTCGCCATTCGCCGAATTTTTTGTAATGCCGCTCGATACGGCTGTCCTTACACGCCTTTTCTTTATTGTATTTCTTATAAAATTGCGAACGCAGCCAAGAGTCGAGAGCAAGGCCGTCGTATTTCCCAACAAGTTTCAGCAGGTTATCGGCCGCGTAATCGCCTACTCCTTTCACCTGCTTCATCTCCTTTCTCAACTCAGGGCCGGACAGCGGCGAGTTGAGCCAGACTTCAGGATCAAACCGGCCGGACGCGACCGCTTCCGCAAGCTCTACGAAATAAGGCGAACGGTAACCGGCTTTGATCTCGGCCCGATAGAACGCCTCGTCGACCGACGCCATCGCTTGAGCCGTCGGAAAAGCTTTCCTACCTCCGACTGCCCGCCGCCCGAGTTTCTCTACCAGATTCCTGACCATAATTTTGGTCAATCCCCATGAGCAGTTGGTCGTACACAGCGTCTTTACAAGGTCCTCGAACACAGTCGCCGACCTCAGCATCCTACCCGCGGCCTTTTCCGCGACCCATGACAAATGGCCATGCCCCTCGATCGCAGCATAGAATCCCGACAGGTCGTCATCGAGCCTGAGAATGTGCCGCGCGTCTCGCTCGACCTTTGCAAGATCGATCCGTGACGAAGCGAGATCGATACGGACATTGCCGCCAACCTCATGCATCACGCCCGCGACCGCGCGGCCGCGGTCGTCGGTAAAGACCGTCGACAACCGCCATTTCGCATCGTCGAGCTCAAACGGCGTAAGCTCCGACCAGCCATGGCTGTAGACGGTCGAGCGAAAACTGAAATGATCAGGCGTTGGAATGGTTATTGAGGCCGGCATTACACTTCTCTACATTTTTTCGGCTATCGAAGTATATTCCACGTCTAAACGCATTAGTAATAGCAGAAAAGTATTGTTTTTTGCGGCGGAAATGTTGTAGATTTGAATGGTATAAACTGTTTTAACCGCGATGCCTCTCCACTGCATCGCCGGCATTTCCGACTTACAAGTTTGACTCGTTAACTCGCCCTAGGAGGAAAGGTATGAAGAGATATTCGCAACGTTTATTGCGGATCGCGGCCGCGGCGGCTTTTTGCGTCGTTATCGCCGGCGGGGGCTTTGCCCAGAACATTACCGACCCTGATCCGAATTCGCCGACGCCGGTACTGCTGAGCATCCAGGGTTCGAATCGTGCCGTCGCTCTTCCCGCGGAACGCGCGGGGCGACTGCAGATAAAGAACGCTCGGGAAGAAGCCTTCCGGCCGAATTCGCGCGTGGTCATTTTCGTCAGGAACCTCACGCTTATGCCCGGCGAAGGCGCGAATGCATTTCGGGTCTATGTCGAGCACGCAAACGGGCGTAACTATTCCTTTCCGGTGCTCAGCATCGAACCCTACAATGACCCGTCCGCCGGACGCGGGATTTATGCGTTAACGATACAGTTGACCGACCAGAACCGCTTTTGGGCGGCACCGACGGCGGAAGGTGACATTCTCATAGCTGTCACATGGCGTGGGCTGATAAGCAATAAGCTGAGGCTCGGCTTCGGTGCGATCGGCGGCAAGATCGCCAATCCGCCCGGCGCCACAGAGATGATGCCTGAGACGACGCCATCGGGCCCGGCACCGGAATATGGGTCGTATCGTTGGTCAAGCGATAGAAAGCGGTTCCTTGAGCAGGCGACCTTCGGCCCGACCGCCACTCTCGACGACCGGCTTCGCCGCATAGGTTTGCGGACGTGGCTCGCAGAGCAGTTTGAGGCTCCTTATCCGAGCGCGTTCCCGTATCCGGACTTTCCGCAAAAGACCAATGACGCCGCGAATGCAACCGGTGGCTGCGGGATGTTTACGGGCCAGGAACAGCAGATCTGTGTTCGCGACCATTACACGATGTACCAGCCGCAGACCTGGTTCATCAAGGAAGCTTTTTACGGCGACGCTCAGCTCCGCCACCGCGTGGCGTGGGCCCTCAACCAGATCTGGGTAACCGCTGCACCTGAGGTCCAACAGAACCGGCACATGATCGAGTATCACAAGGTCCTCAGCAAGTATGCGTTTGGCAACTTCCGCGACTTGATGGGTCCGCGTGCGTTCGACGTGCCGACATCGACGCCCGGACTGAGTACGTGTTCATCGTGCGGCATGACCCTAAATCCCGCCATGGGCCAGTACCTCGATATGGCGATCAGCACGCGGAACAACCCTAACGAGAACTATGCTCGCGAGATCATGCAGCTGTTCACGATCGGCCTTTTCATGCTGAACGAGGACGGCACCTATCAAACGGATGAACAAGGAAACCCGATCCCGACCTATGACCAGAATGTCGTAAACGATCTTACAAAGGTGCTCACCGGCTGGACGCTATGCAACAACGCGGCCAATTGTCCGAATATCGTCTCTGGGGCACCAAACTACATCGACCCGATGCTGCTCAACGCCAACAACCACGACCTGACGGCGAAGACACTGCTTAGCTATCCGGGATCGACTACAACGAGCGTCCCGGCCTGTCCCGCACCTTGCAACACCGTTCCGCTCCGGGCGGCGTACGCTAACGCGTCGATGATCCAGGCTCTCGACAATATCTTTAATCACCCGAATGTCGGCCCCTTCATCAGTAAGATCTTGATCCAGCACCTTGTGACGAGCAGCCCGTCGCCAGCGTATGTCAGCCGCGTTGCGGGCGTTTTCAACAATAACGGTTACGGAACGCGCGGAGACATGAAGGCCGTGGTCAAGGCCATCCTGCTCGACCCGGAAGCACGGGGCGATGTGAAGACCGACCCGAATTACGGCAAGCTCCGCGAGCCGGTTCAGCTGATGACGACCTTCGCCAGGGCATTTAATGTGAGATCAGCCGACGGCCTTGGCCTGAGCGACGGCAACTTCGTACGCGGCCGCAGTGAGCTCGCCGCCATGGCCCAGGTACCTTTCCTGTCACCAACTGTGTTCAATTTTTATCCGCCGGACTATATCATACCGGGCACGTCTCTGAACGGACCCGAGTTTGCGATCATGAACACGGGCACCTCGATCGCGCGAGCAAACTTCTTTAACCGGATGGTCTTTACGAATCCGGCCTATTCGGTCTCGTTGCCTGATTCGCCGAACGGCACCTCATTCGACGCCAGCGACCTGCAGGCCCTGGTCATCGCTGATCCGACGAACAATCTCCTGCTCGACGAACTGAACAACCGAATGCTCCACGGCCAGATGTCCGCCGAGATGCGCTCGACACTGCAGACGGCGATAAACGCGTATACGGTGTCAAATCCGCCGACCGCCGCACAAGCGACGAACCGCGTTCGCCAAGCCGTTTACCTGATCGCGACCTCGTCGCAATACCAAGTCCAGAGGTGATCATCATGAAAGAGAATAGACGTGAATTTTTGAAAAAGTCAGGCGGCTGTGCCCTCGGCATGGTCTCGCTCGCCACGCAGATGCATCACCTCGGCTCGATCAGCGCGATGGCGCAAAAGGTGATCGACAGCGGCGAGGGCGGCGAAAGCTATAAGGCATTAGTGCTGTGCTATTTCGCCGGCGGCAACGATGGGAATAATATGGTCGTTCCCAATCACAGCGACGCTGCTATCAGCAACTACGCCGCATACAGCGCCGCCCGCAACACGCAGGGCCTCGCCATACCCCAGGCGTCGCTGCTGCCGATCGCGGTCCCGCGGCTCGGCGGACTCACCTACGGCCTGCATCCGAATCTCGGCAACGTCGGCGCTCCAAACGGCACGACGATCGTCAACAACGGCATCCACGATCTGTGGGCCGCGGGCGATCTGGCCGTCGTCTGCAACGTCGGCACACTCGTGCGGCCGCTGACGAAAGCGCAGTATCTGAGCTCACAATTTCAGAAGCCATACCAGCTCTTTTCGCATTCCGACCAAGTCACGCAGTCGCACACGAGTGTTTCGAATACACAGGCATTCACCGGCTGGGGCGGCCGTTTGTCGGACCGTATGACGGCTGGCAGCAATCCGAGCGGATTGATACCGATGATCACGTCCATCTCAGGTGCTCAACTCTTCACCGCCGGACAGGCGACGCTTCCGCTAGCGATAGCTAACGCCCAGACGTCGCTCGCAAATGTGCTTAACCCGACCGGATTTGGCACTAATCCTACGGGCGCGACGCTGGCACGGCTGACCGCATTCAACTCCCTGAGACAGCAGGACCTCTCGAATAACTTTATTAAAGAGGCCAGCCACATCACCGACCTCGCGATGCAGGCGAATTCCGCCCTGCAGACCTCGCAGGAGGTGACGACACTGTTCCCGACGACGAATATAGGCCAGCAGTTCAAGCAGGTCGCGCGGCTTATCAAGAAACGCACCGACCTCAACGTAAACCGACAGGTCTTTTACGTGCAGATCGGCGGCTTTGACACGCACACTAACGAGCTTAACGAGACGAGCGGCCAGAACGCCCGCCTGCGCGAATTCTCGCAGGCCGTGCGAGCCTTTTACGATGAGATGATCGTGCAGGGCGTTAGCGACAGCGTGACGACCTTTACGCTCTCCGATTTTGGCCGCACGCTGAACCCGGCCGGGTCCGGAGCGTCGGTCGGCACCGACCACGCGTGGGGCAACCACATGTTCGTCATCGGCGGGGCGGTCTCGGGCGGAGACTTTTACGGCAGCCTGCGGCCGGACGGCACGGGAAATTACTTCCCGACACTCGTCATGGGCCCGAGCGGCGCCGACGATACTGACAACAATGCTTCTGGCCGCGGCCGCTGGATACCGACGACGTCGGTCGAGATGTACGCGGTCCGCCTCGCCCGCTGGTTCGGGATCGCGCCCGGTGACGAGGCCCTTGTGTTCCCCGGACTTGCCAATCCGCTCATCACGCAGCATGACGCCGCTAACAGCGCGTTAGGCTTTCTCGCTTAATTAGCGATCGCACAGTGAGTGAAAGGGCCGCATTATCGCGGCCCTTTTTGTTGCTCTTTTGGAGTACAATGGCTCCAGATCCAAACTTTCCGGAGTTCCCAGAGTATGACCAAAAGATCCGTTGGCGTTGTCGCGTTTGCGATGTTTCTAGTGGCCGCATTGATCGGCTCGCAGTTCTATCGTGGCGGATCATTGCCGGGCCCCGTCCCGTCGGACGGCAGCGACGCGCGGCAGGAGGTCGGCCTTCAGATCCGGCACCTTCCTCTATCGTTCGAGAGGGACGAGAGGCCGGCCAGCGAATTTGATTTCATCTCCAGAAACGCCGGCCGCGCTGTATTTCTCGCTCCGGAGCGCGCCGTCATCGCCCTTCCAGAAACACGAGACGGCGGGGCGACAGAAGTTCTGCAGATCAACCTCGTCGGCGCGCGGACCGGCGCCGAGCCGCAGGGCGTCGGCGAATTACGGGCGCAGAGCCGTTACATCATAGGGAACGATCCGAGAAACTGGCATACAGCCGCTCATTATTCAAAGGCCCGATTCTCAGAGGTCTATCCCGGCATAGACGTTGTTTATTACGGCAATCAGGAACAACTCGAGTACGACTTCGTTGTGAAACCGGGCGCGAGTCCCGATGCGATAGCGCTGGAGTTTGACGGTGCGGCCTCCGTTCAGATCGACGACGCTGGTGATCTCGTCGCCCGTCTGGACTCCCGAGAGGTAAGGCAGCACGCTCCTGTGATCTATCAGCAGATAGACGGCATTCGAAAGCCGGTGGCCGGCAGCTTTATCATGCGAACGCCGACCGAGGTCGGATTTCACGTGGGTGAATATGACGAGGCTCGCGAGTTAGTGATCGATCCGGTGCTCGTCTATTCGACATATCTGGGCGGGTCTGATGGCGGCCTCTTTAATCAGGAAAGCGGCAACGCCATCGCTGTCGATTCGAGCGGGAGCGTTTATCTGGCCGGCATGACACCATCGGCTGACTTTCCTACAAGGGAGGCGTTTCAGCAGAATTCCGGCGGCTTGGTAGATTGCTTCGTAACCAAGCTGAACGCCGACGGATCCGACCTGATCTATTCCACATATCTCGGCGGCAGCGGCGTTGATCTATGTGAGGGATTGACGCTTGACGCGGCCGGTAATGTCTACGTCGCAGGCTACACTGAGTCGCTCAACTTTCCTGTCGCCAACCCGTATCAGGCCGCCAACGCCGGCATCACCGATGGGTTTGTGACCAAGCTGAGCCCCGCCGGCACGCTCCTTTTCTCCACGTATCTAGGCGGCTCTGCGGACGAATCTATCGGCGGAATAAAGGTCGACGCAAGCGGAAATATCTACGTCGGCGGGTCGACCAGATCGAGCAACTTTCCCACCGTGAACGCCGTCCAGCCGAACAGTGCCGGCGAGTACGACTGCTTCATAACCAAGTTCAGCCCGGCCGGCAACTCTCTCGTGTACTCGACATACTTGGGCGGGCTCGCGAGCGATTCTGGGCAAGGCTTCACGGCTGACGCGCAAGGAAACGCATATATCACAGGTGTCACCATCTCGAGAGATTATCCTGTGTCGGCGGGAGCGTTCCAGACGGTCAAGAGCGGGACGGATGACGCCTTCGTGACAAAACTCGGGCCGTCGGGCGCGATCGTTTACAGCACATACTTTGGCGGCAACGGCGTGGATAACGCGCGGGAGATCATCGCAGATTCCCAAGGAAACGCTGTCATCACCGGTTTTACCCGCTCGCTCAACCTCCCGCGTCGCAATGCATTTCAGACGCAGCTGCTCGGCAGCGTTGATTCTTTTATCACCAAGGTCAACTCAGACGGCAAGAGCCTCGTTTTTTCGACACTCTTAGGCGGGAGCATTCTCGAAAGCGGCTTCGGCCTCGCCGTTGACGGCAACGATAATGTCTATGCGACCGGGCGAACGAACTCGGGCGATTTCCCGCTGAAAAAGCCTCTCGCCGACTTCGGCGGCGTCGATGACATCTACGTGACCAAATTCACGCCCGAGGGCGCGCTGCTTTTCTCGACCCCGCTCGGTGGGGACAGCAATGATCTCGGCACCGCTGCGGCCGCTGACGAGGCGGGCAATGTCTACGTTACCGGGCTCGCAGACTTTGGATTGGTCACGACGCCCGGGGCCTTTCAGTCGGCGCCGGCTGGGGGCACCGACGCCTTCGTCGCTAAGATCAACACGGCGGCCGGTGCCGCAAGAAGCGATTTTGACGGCGATAAAAAAACCGACATCGCCGTGTTTCGTCCGACGGACGGCAATTGGTACATCCTTCAGAGTTCGAACAACGCGTTTCGAGTTGAGCCCTTTGGTATGAATGACGATAGGCCGGTCCCGGGCGATTACGACGCTGACGGACTAACAGACATAGCCGTCTATCGCCGGTCGGTCTCCACCTGGTATATGCGCCGGAGTTCTGACAACAGCTTTGACGCCATCGCATGGGGCAGCACTGGCGACGACCCGGTTCAGGGCGATTACGATGCGGACGGTAAGACGGACCTGGCCGTCTTTCGTCCATCGATCGGTTTTTGGCTGATCCTGCAGAGTTCCGATAACGGTATCCGGTCCCAACCCTTCGGCGTCTCGGGCGACATACCGGTTCAGGGCGACTACGACGGCGACGAGCGGACCGACCTCGCATTTTTCGCGCCGGGCACGGGGAGCTGGTCGATCATGCGCTCCTTTACGGGTTTTAAGAGCCAGCAGTTCGGGCTGGGAACCGATGTGCTCGTACCGGCCGATTATGATGGCGACGGCAAGGACGATATCAGTGTTTTTCGTCCGCAGACCGGCGTCTGGTTTCTCACCCGCAGCCGCGACGGTTCGATGATCGGGAGCCAGTTCGGTGCCGCAGCGGACATTCCTGTCCCGGGCGACTATGACGGCGATAGGATCGCCGACCAGGCCGTTTTCCGCTCAGGCATCTGGTACATCAGGCAAAGCTCGGACGGCGCATTTCGTGTTGTGCAGTTTGGAGCCGCCGGTGACATCCCGATACCTTCGGCGTATCAGCCGTGATGGCGCGGCCCGGTCTTTGTCCCGGGCACTTTTCGGCTTAGAATTTAAGCTCACGGTGAACCTGCCAAATTACATCACTCTCGGCCGCATCGTTTTTGTGCCGCTGCTCGTGGTCGTGCTGCTCACGCCCGTGGCGGAGCATTGGTTCGGATGGAACGCTTACGCTCTCGCGATAGTCATCTTCTTGATCGCCGCGATCAGCGACATATTCGACGGCCAGATCGCCCGCCGCAGAAAGCAGGTCTCGACGCTCGGCAAGTTCCTCGATCCTATTGCCGACAAGCTTCTCGTCTCTGCCGCGCTGATCGTATTGGTCGAGAAGCACCTCGCCCCGTCTTGGGCCGTAGTGGTCATTATCGGCCGCGAATTTATCATCACCGGCCTCCGTTCCGTTGCCGCCAGCGAGGGCATCGTCATTCAGGCACAGGGCATGGGCAAATTCAAGATGTGGGCCCAGTGCGTTGCGATCGTCGCCCTGCTCGTCGCCGCGGCCAACGGAACGCCGCCCGTGTCAAACTTCGGACTCGACTACCCAGTCTTTTTCTGGCAGGTACCTGAGGTGCAGACCGCATTCGCTGATCTCGCAAAGTTCTCTCTGACCTCAAACGACTGGGAGGTGTTCGGCTATCTCGTCGGCCGCGGAGCCTTGTGGCTCTCGGTCATCACCGCTCTCTGGTCTATGTATGGCTATTTCGCGTATTTCCTTCGCGCACGCGCCGTTAACCGGACCGCCGATCGGACAGATTCAGATTGACCGCTCCCGCCGTCACTCTGACCGAATTTGATTCTCTGCGCGACGGTAATTCCATCCAAAGCGACCCATTTAATGCCTCTATGGTCTGGCACGCCGTTTGTAAATATCTTGACAATGGGTGTGTCCGCCTATGGGCGCGTCCGACAGGTCGAGTGCCAAACAGACCTTCTCCCGCAGAACAGACCAATGAGGATCTCGTCAATCGCCCCAAACGGAATTCAAAAGAAGCTCACCGGCGTCGCCCTTGGCTCATTAGCCGCGGTGGCCGGCCTGATGGCCTGGTTTGGCTGGGACATAATTTTCGTTCTCGTCCCGCTCGCCGGTCTGGCCGTGGCAGCCTATCGAATGCACGTCCACCGTCTCGCAGAAAAGACGCGTGAGATCTCTGAGGCGAGCCGCGTCCATCTAGCGACCGTAGAAGCCCTTGCGACCGCGATCGACGCCCGCGACCAGGTCGGCATTGGGCACGTTCGCCGTACACAGATCTATGCCGTCGGCCTCGGGCGGATACTCGGCCTGCCGGACAGCGACATCGAGGCTCTTCGCACCGGTGCGTTGCTCCACGGCATCGGCAAACTAGCGGTCCCGGACCATATTCTCAATAAACCCAGTGGCCTGACTCCCGCCGAGTTGGAAAAGACAAAGATCCAGTCAGATGTGGCCGCATCGATCCTCGATAAGGTCGGGTTCGATCATCCGGTCGTCCCGACCGTCCGCTACCATCACGAATGCTGGGACGGCACGGGCTATCCCTTGGGCCTCAAGGGCGACGCGATACCGCTGACTGCACGCATTCTTTCCGTCGCTGACGCTTTCGACACTATCCGCGGCGCGCGGCCATACCGGCCAGCTCGTCCAAGGGACGCGGCCCGACAGATCATCCAGGGCGAGGCGGGAACAAAATTCGATCCGATGGTCGTCTCCACGCTCATGCGCCACCTTGCTGCGCTTGAAGCCGAGATCGAGGCGGAGGGACTGTCCTATGGAGAAGAGTCTTCCGCCACCACTCCGTCAGAGCAGCAGAACTTCGTCGAGCAGATCAGGCTTGCTAACCGCGAGGTATTCAGCCTGTACGAGCTTGCCCGCGAGTTCAGCTCACGGGTAAATCTCGAGGACACGCTCAAGCTGTTCGCGCAGAAGGTCGCCGAATTCGTACCCTACGAAACGTGCGCCGTCTATCTCGTCGATGACGGCAAGACCACTGCCTCGGCAGCACATGCCGAGGGCCATGCGGCCAACGCGCTTCTCGCACGCAAGATCCGCTTCGGACAGGGAGCCACGGGTTATGCGCTTCGCACGCAGGAAACCGTGCAGAATGTCGATCCTGATCTCGATTTCTCGTACTCGCAGGTTGAACTCGCGGGCTGTTTCTCGACTATCGCGTCCGTCCCTCTGGTTGCGGGCAGCGAACTGATCGGCGCGATCACCCTTTACGCCGCGGAACTTGAGGAATACGGCGAGGAGCACATACGGCTACTCGAGACGATCTCGCGCATCGCCGCTGACACCATCGGAAAATGTCTCACACATAAAGAGGCCAAGACCCACGCGCTCACAGACCCGATGACAGGTTTGCCCAACGCCCGCAGCCTGCAGATCCAGTTCGAAAAAGAGGTCGCGAGGGCAAACCGCAGCAACAACGGATTCCAGCTCTTGATGCTCGACCTCGACGGGTTCAAGGCGGTCAACGACAACTACGGCCACAAGGCCGGCGACCAACTGCTGCGCGAGGTCGGACGTGTCATTAAGGAGCAGCTTCGCGACTATGACTTTCTGGCCCGCTATGGCGGCGACGAATTCGCGGCCCTTATTCCGGAGACCTCGCCGGGTGACGTTGCGGACCTGTGCGACCGTATCGAAAAGGCCGTGTGCGACTTCCGCTTGGCCGTCGCCGGCGGCAAAGAGGCATCGGTCGGCGTCAGCCTGGGCGGCGCGGGCTATACGCGCAGCGGTGAGACATTCGATCAGATGATCATAGCGGCGGACAAGGCGATGTATACGCGCAAGATGCTAAGAAAGAAGCTCGTCCTGACGCAGAACATGGGCAGGCAAGGTTCCGAGTCAACGTCCGCCGACAACGACTCGTCCGGCCTTATCGTTGAGCTCGACGAGCGTCACGTGCTCGTCTCGAGCGCAGTGAGCTAAAAAGCTTGTGAGAATCTGAAGTGGATCTGTTCGCGCTTTAAACGATAGATCGCTGGCGGCCCCATCGTCTGCGGGATCAGGAACGACGGCGGATTGAGCAGGTAAGCAAAGTCTACGCCAAACTCGCCGCCGACAGGCGTCTTTAACCTCAGGCCTAGTCCGACCGAGTGCGTCCAGACCGCGCGCTGATTTGTCCTGGCTATGTCGGTCGCCGTGGTATCGCGTTTCTTAAATATATCGCTCGCCTTACGGAAGACATTGCCGCCGTCGTAGAACGGCACGGCCCTGATCGAGCGTGACAGAGGTATTCGGCCCTCGACGTTGACCACCGCGATCGCGTTGCCGCCGAACGGAATGGTGAACGGGTCGAGAAACACCTCCTCACCGCTACTGTTGTGAAAACGGCCAGTCGGCACGATCACGACCCGCGGCCCTGCCTCCTCGAAATCAAAACCACGCAGCGTGTTCGGCCCGCCGCCAAAGAAGCGTTCGCTGATCGGCAGCAGGCCCTTAAGGAACGGGAACTGCGATCCCGCATACCGGTCGCCGCCGAAGACGCGGCCCGCGCCGAGTATCGCGCGCGTGGCTATCGTCGCTCGCCGGTAGGTGTAATAGTAGTTGTAGCTGACCTGAAATTTTTGAAACCCCACATTGGCCCCAAGTGCAGGTAACGATACGTTATAATCCGCTGTCAAAAAATGGCCGCCGGTCGGGTCCGACGCGTTATAGCGGCAAGGGTCGGTCTGCTCGCCCTTGTCTATCAGGTCGAGAAGCGAATACTTGACCGAGCAGTTTCGCCGGGTGTCTCTGACAAAGGTCGCGCCAAAGCCTGATATCCGGTTGCGGGCGTCCGGCCTGAGCAGGTCCTTGATCAGCAGGCTTTCGATGTTGTACAGCCGCACGTCCTCGAACCTGTAGCGGAGGAAGAAAATACTGCGGTCCTTGCGGCTTATGGTGCGGCTGGTCTCAGCGAAGAGTGCCGCCCGGTTAAGGGTCGGGCTTCCGACGTTGCGGCCGAACTCGTCGATCGGGTTTCCGTCCGCATCCACTCGCTGCACGATGCCGAACGTCCCGCGGTCGAACGCCGAACGGAAAAATCGCGTGACCGTCGTGTCCCGCTGATACTGCGCCGTCAAGGTGAGCGGGGTGAACCGGTTTCGCCCGTCAGGCATGAAACGCGGATTCACGAGATCGAACTGGACAAGCTGCTGCCTCTGGCTGAGCTTGACGCGAGCACCGCCCTGCCAAAGCTTCCCGAGCAGGTTCACATGCCTGATATCAAAGAAACCGCTTAAGCCCAGATCCGTCGAAAAACCGCCGCCGTAGGTCATCAGCCTTGGCGGCTGTTCCTCTACATTTACCAGCAGGTCCGACACGCTGTTGCCCGAGTCGTCCTCGCCGGCAGGCAGCGGTTTGATCGCGACCCGCGAAAAAGCGTCGCTGGCATACAGGTTTTGTTCGCTGGTATAAACATCGGGCGCCCTTAGCAGCTCGCCTTCACGCAGAGCTAGGGCCTTTCTTATCGCCGATGCCTTAGTGTCCTCGTTGCCCTCGATAAGTATTCGGCCTATCACGACCTTTTCGCGTTCATTCTCGACCTTGAACTCAACCCTTACCGCTCGAACGTCCGGCGACGTCTGCGAAGCGAGGTCCGTGACAGTGGACGAAATGCGGGCGTAATAATAGCCGCGTTCGGAATACAGCTGGCTTAGCTTTCTGACCGCGTTTCGCACCCTCGCGCGTGAGTAGTTCACACCGACCATCTGGGGAAGCACGGCCGTCAACTCATCCGTCGGCACCGCGGCATTGCCGGTGATGCTCACCTCTCTGACGACTGTTGGGACGCCTTCATCGACAACGAATGTGATGATGAGTTCCTCGCCTTCCGGCGATACGCCTCGCGTGACCCTGACATCGGCACTTTGGTAGCCCAGCTCGGCCATTATCGATGCGATCGTCGCACGGTCGTCTTCGAGCATCGCCTCGCTCGTATAGCCCCGCCCGTAGCCAAGAAACGGAATAATGCCGAGCGCGCTTGCCTCCTGCGAGCTGAGTATCGTCCTGACGTCCTCAATAGTGATCTTATCGGTACCGCGAATGCGCAGTTCATTGAGAGAAAGCCGACGGTCGAGATCGACGACGTATTTGACCGTGACATTCCTACCCATCAGGTCCTCGCCGCCGAGGAACGAACAAAGAAATTCGGTCTCATTCGATACCGGATTGTCCTCGTTATCGATGAGCGGCGGATTTGCTGAACAGACCGACGTCACATTGGCAAAGAAATAGCCCTGCTCCTGATAGTAGTTCTCGAGCCGCCGTTCGCCCTCGATGATCGCGGAGTAGTCGAGCGTGCCCTCGCTGCGAACCGGCAGCAGCCGGTTCTGCGTCCCGCGGCCTACGTTCTCTTTTCCGGCCTCAACTACGACCTCGACCTTCGGCCCGACCTTGCCCGCCAGGCTGATCGCCACCGTATTCGTATCGTCGTCATAAACGACACGCGGTTCCTCCAGATCGGGTGCGAGAAAGTCATCATCACGCAGCTTTTTCTTTATGGTCGCCACGTCTGCCGTTAGCCGCTCGCGTGTGTACGAGCTGCCGGGCTCGAGCTTCAGGTCGCTGACATTTATAGGCTGCGGGAGGCCCTCGATGTTGATATCGAAACGCTCCACGTGGGCCTGTTCACCGGGCGTCACGCGAAATAGCACGACCGTCTGATTTGCAGCCGTAGCGCTCTGCTGTTCAAACGCCACCGACGACCGGAAAAAGCCGCGCTCTCGCAAATACGCCAAGATCTCGTCCGCACTGTTGCGTAAGGCCTGCTCTGTCACGATGGAGCCGGAGGTCAAAATGTTGACCTTGAGCAGAAGCTCTTGCTCGGTCACGTCGTCGCCTTGAGAGTCCGCTACCTCGATAAGGACCCGCGAGGCTTGGGTCTTCATCGTGACGTTGAAGGTCAATTGAACGTCACCCGCAGCGTCCGCCTCGGCCGAAACCGTGATCGTATGGATCGTCCTCCCCTGCGAATACAGCTCCTGGATCGCCTCCCTTATCCGCGGCGTGGAATAGGTTGCGCCGACCGCCTCTGCCGCGATGTCGGTATACTCCGCGGCCTGCCTCGACCTCGGGTCGACGCCCGGGATCGAAACGCTCACACGCGAAATGCGCCGCTTCTCGAACTGAGCCTGTCCCAGCACATTCTGCCCCGCGGCCGCGGCCGCGAGGACGAGAATAAGGGCAAAACCGATGTGCCTTCGCATTCGCATCTTCTCGCGTCAGAACCTCTTGCGGAATCTAACCTCAAAACTAAAATTGTCACGGTCGCGCGTCACATTCGTCAGCGACCGCTGTTCGTATTGGGCGACTAGCGAGAGCTTGTTGGACACGCGGTATTCAAAGGCAAGCACCTGATTCTGGTCCTGTGAGAGATTTGTCGAATATGTGACACGCAGATTGTTATTGATCTGCCGTCCGACTGTCAGCCGCGCTCCCGGATTTGCCTGTGAGCCGGCGATGATCGGGTCGATCTCAAAGACGTTCAGGCCAAACAGCCTGTCAGTCGCCCTGCGTGCAGGGTCGTTAATGATCGCGTCGGTCAGGATCTCGGCCGCCGTGTTGATGCCGGTCTGGGCGAATGTCGGAATGCCGCCGGTCGTATTCGTAAGGCTGCCCGTCGTGATCAGCGAGATCACGTCGGCCTGCGGCAGCGCCGGGCTTGAACGCACCGTCATCGTCGCCTGCTCAGAATCCCGCAGCGGCCCGTTATAAGAAACAAAGACCTGATAGCCCGCGATCTCGGTCTCGCCCTGCAGGTTCACGATCGGGTCGATAGAGGTCTCGGGCGGGAATTCAAGCACGCCCCGCTGCAGCTCGTAGCGGTCCTTGCGGAACATGATCGTCCCGCTCGTCGCCGTGATGCGGCCTGTAAGCCGCGGATTATTGGCGTCCCCTGTCAGCACCAGAGAAACGGACGCAGTAAGGTCCGCAATGTTGTTCCGCACGACCAGCGCGTCGCGCCCCTCGATAACGATATCGAACCGCGGCGCCGTCATTCCGCCGCCGCCTGAGCCGAGCACAGGATCGCGCCGGCTGCTTACGACATTCGCCAGGTCGATGTCCTTTGAATAAAGGCTGCGGCGAGCCAGTACCCGGCCCGTTACAACCATCTCGATACTCTCAGTAGGAGAATGGCGTATGCCCGTAATCTCGAGCTGAGCGTCGCCCGTAGTGATGAAATCTTTCGGGATCGGCACCGTCACATTATTGCCGTCCAGCGAGAATCGGAACTGCTGCATAGCAAGCGAATCAAACAGCGTCTGCCCTCGGCCCGCACCCAAAAGCCCTCCGCCCGAGGCCGTGAACCGCCCGCCGCCGAGATAGCCCGTCGCCTCCTCGAGCTCGACCTGATCAGACGTAAAGATGACCCTCGCCTGCACGCGGTCCATCGTGTAACGGTCGGAGCCCAGAAACGTGGCGACCGAACCATTCACGATGTTTGCGATCCCCGTCAGCCTCGGGTTCGAATTTGGACCGAATAGCCTGACCGAGGTGTCCGCAAAACCGGCAAAGAACGTGTCGCGTGTCGCGAGGTTCAGCAGCGTCAGATTCACGCGTCCGCCGATGCTCAGATTATTATCAACTCCCGCGGCAAGCGCCTTCGTTCCCGAGATCGTCATATTCGACCCGCTGCCTGCGAACCTTGTCCGGACAAACTCGATCCTTTTCGGATCGAACCGCACCAGGACCGGCTCGGCCGCGGAAAGCGGGGTGTCCTTGATCTGCAGAGAGAGCTCTGAGAACTCGGCCGTGCCGCTCAAGTTCGCCCAAGACACGACACGCTGGCCCTGCGCGTTGATGCTGGCGAGGTCACCGTTGACGGCGATCCGTCCCGTTCCGGTTCCCGTTATCGGGACACCTTTGAGCTGCGGGATGAACGATAGGAGCGGCGCGAGCGGGCTTTGGTTCAACTCCGTCGCCGCCGACACAGGCATATTGTCCGCTCCAAAATCGATCGTCGCGTTGATCGCCTGGGGCTGCCCATTAAGGCTTGCCGTCAATTGCGCCGTCAGCTTCTGATCGACTGTCTGACCCGAGAACTCGACTCGGCCCAGCGAGCTGTCCGTCACCGTGACTTCCGGAGCCGATCCGCTGAAGGTCACATCATAGGTCTGAGAGCGTGAATAGACGCCCGACGCACGCGCCGTAAACGTCACATCACCCGTCATCACCGGAATACTGTCGCTCGGCGGCAGCAGCGCCGCAACGAGCGTGATCGGCACCGATGTGCCCGCCAGTTCCAGATCAAAATCCTCTGACGAATAGTCGACGCTGCCCTTTGCCGACATGCTCCCCGCACCGATACGCATATCGGCACGCTCGATCTCGACGCGCGTACCGGCAAATCCGGCCTTGATCACCAAGTCGTCAAAGGCTTGTCCCGCGACCGTCCCACTTTCGGCGTTCAGATCGACGCTGCCGGTAGCCGCTCGAGGCAAGCCTCTGATATCGACGCGTCCCGACGTCTTCCCCGTGAAATCGCGGATGCGCTCCGGTAGCTCGACCGGCAGGGCCGCGAGCAGATTGCCCGCGTTAATATCTGTCAGAGTCGCCTCGACGGTCGTGTTGTTAATACCCGCCTCAGGGATCACGACGGAGAACGTGGCACTTCCGCCGCCCGGCTCGGTCAGCTTACCGTTGCGCAGTTCCGTCACGTCGGGCGCAACGAGAATATTCGTCGAAACACTGCCCAACTCTCGCCCGCGCATAGTGAGCCGATCGACAGCCAGCGGTCCTTCGATCGTTAGAGCCGAAGCGTTTCCGGTGACCTTGCCGTCAAACGAGAGATTCCCCGCGAACTGCACCTGCATCGAGTCCAACTGCTGCTCAAAATCTTGCGATACGCCCAACACGCGCATGATGCGGTCGATCTCGCTAGCCTCGGTCGAGCGGACGGTGACAGCGAGGTCCGTCGCGTCGCCGCGCAGGTCGAGCCTACCGGTCGCGCTCATCCGACTGTTTTCAGATTGGAGATCGGCAACATCGACGTTAAACAGTCCGTTCGTCGCCGTCAGCCTGATCGGTCCGCTGACCGGGATCGCTCCCGAATCAGAGCCTCCGGCGTTCGCCACGACGTTGGCGTCAATGACGCCGTTCGCCGTGCCGAAATTTGTTCCAGCGAAGGCCAGGTCGACGGTCCCCGTAGTCTGCCCCTCGATCGGCGTCACGCGGCCGAGCGGCATGGCCAGCAGCCGGGCCACGTCGAGATCGGAGAAGCTGCCGGTTACACGCGACTGTATACGCGAGTTCAATCCGATGACAGCGTTTCCGCTAAACTGTCCGTCCATCACCGCCGCGGTCAGATCATTGACGGCTACGCGATCGTTCGACGCCTCGACCCGTGCCGTCGCCGCCCCAAGAGCCACGCTGCCAAGTGTCCCGCCGCCGATGCTCATGTCCGCTGTCGCGCGGTATCGTCCCGAAGGCTCGAGAATGTAAACGGGCCGCGCAAACGTCACCGCCTGTAACTCGCCGCCATCGGCCACCGCGTCCGATTTCTTGATCGCTACCGTTCCCGCGTCGATGTCGTTCGATCGGGCCTCGACTCTCCCCTGCCTGATCGTTAACCGCACACCCCCGATGTTCAGGCTGCCGAGAACTGCTGAATCGGTATCGACCTTTGCCACCCGCACGGCGTCGGAATAAACAACCGTCTCGGCCGCCGTGTCTTTGAGCTCAACATCCGGAGCATCGAGCCCGTCGATACGGAGGTCGCCGGCATCAACGCCGTCCGCGCGAAAATTCTTAGCCGCCAACGTGGTCGAATCAGGCACGTCCGTGATCTTGAGGCTGTCCGCCCTCAATCCTCGAAGCTTTGTGTCACCGAGCGTTCCGCTTCCCGAACGCAGTCCGGCGATATCGACGTCAGTCCGGCGGTTCGCGTTCTTTACGCGAATGCTGCCGCTTGTGACGCCGTTCAGGCTGTAGTCCTTTGTCTTAAATGACTGTGCCGTCGCGTTTGGCGCCGTCAGGTCGATCGCGCCGTCGCGCTGGCTAAATCGCAGGTTGCGAGCCGCCAGCACCTCGAATTCCATATCGCCGATGCCAAATCGCTGCGTTCTGCCGCTGCCGGCCTCGGCGATGATCGCTCGGTCTTTAAATTCCGCACGCGCGTCTTTTAAGAAAAGCCCGCCGAGCGACAGGTCGCCGGCCCCCGCGGCCGCAGCCTCGAGATCGCCAACCCAACGCAGATCGGTGCCCGTGCCGCGAACGTTCCCGGCCATCTTGAGCCAATCGACGCGAAAATCGTCATACGTCAGCAGCTGGGCGATCGCACGCCCATTGGCCTCGTAATTTGTGTTCGTTCCGGCAACCGTCGCGGTCACATTCACGGCCTTGAGATAAACGCCGTCGAGCCGCATCGCCTCGCTGTCGGCCGTGCCCTCGATCCTGTATGTCTCGCCCTGGCCCGTGACCTTGCCCTTAAAATTACCGACGCCCGTCAGCTGCGTGCCGGTCATAAATATCGCCGACGCCTGTGTCATATCGACCGTCGATTCGATATCGAGGTCGTATTTCGGATCGTTCCAGTCCTCGAGCCGGCCCGTCAGGGTCGATCGCCCTATCGGCGTAGTCAGCTCAAACCGCGTAATGTCCGCACCGTTGTCGTCGGCGATCCCCTGAGCACGTATATCAATGTCCTCGACCCTTTTCTCGTCGTAGGCAAAATTCGAGTCCGTCGAGGTCAGGTCAAACGAAAATCGCAGCGGATCGCCAACCGCATCGCGTGCAACCGGCGAGAGCAGGAACACAATGTTCTTCGCATCGCCCGAGATGTCGCGTTTCAGGTCACCAAAATGCACCACGCTCTCACGCAGAGCGAATTTCACCGATTCGTATCGGAAATTCACGGCCGACCCGCGTTCGTCCTCGACGATCTTCAGATTTGAAAAATTCGACCGCCCGTTCTCGTCGAACTTTATCCATACCTCCGCACCCGTGATGTCCGTCGTGTCGATGCTGATCTCGCGGGTCGTGCGCAGGGCAAAGAGGTCTACGACCGTCATGCCGAGATGAGCCTCGCGAACGTAGAAGAGTTTCTCGCCCGTCAGCTTATCGTTAAATACGCCTTCCCGTATATGTAGCTCGAGCGGCGAGGCCCTAAGTTCAAATGCCTCAGCAGTAAACGTGATGCCCATCTCGGCAAGCCGCGTAGTGAACGCGTCTTTCACATATGCGTCGGCATATCCGAAACGGTACAGGACGACGCCGACGAGCGCGACAAAGAGGAGCGTCGCCGCGATACCGGCGAGCGCCAGCAAAACGATCCGCCACGGCCGCCTCGGCGTGGTCGTTTCTGTTGTTTCGGCTTCCTCCTCCGCCATGTTTACAGGCCGACGGTCTCGATTATCTCGAGCCCAAAGGCCTCAAGCGCCGCCACCCGCGGCTGATGATTGGATAACAGACGCATCTTTCGCACGCCCACGTCCTTCAATATTTGTGCACCGATGCCGTGATCATGCACCTTGCCATAGCCGGTTTCCTTGCGGGCCTCGTCGAGGTCGACGCCGCGTTCCTGCATCAGCGCATAGGTCCTGAGCTGGTTCACTAGGTCCAGGGCATTGTCACGCTGCCGCAGGTACAACAAAACCCCGCGGCCTTCGTCTGCAATTCGATTGAGAGAGCTTTGAATGGCCCCTGCGGCCTCGCCTGCTTCGGCGCCGAACATCGCAAAGGTCACATTCTCGGTTTGGACGCGTACCAGCACCGGCTCGGTTGTCCCCGAAACGTCGCCCATGACCAGTGCTAAATGTGTCTCTCCGTTGATGATATTCTCGTAAATGATCGTTCGAAATGTACCGTATCGCGTCCGCAGGTCGCTCTCGATAACACGCCTGACTAGCGTTTCGCGTTCGACGCGATATCGAACAAGATCGGCCACCGAAATGATCTTCAGCCCATGTTTTTCGGCAAAAACTTCAAGCTCCGGCAGCCGGGCCATAGTGCCGTCGTCGTTCATTATTTCGCAGATCACGGCCGCCGGCTGTAATCCCGCAGACCGAGCGATATCGACGCTTGCCTCGGTCTGTCCGACACGCACGAGCACGCCGCCGCGCTTGGCCCTGAGCGGAAAAACATGCCCCGGCCGCGCAAGGTCTGACGGTCTCGAATCCGGATCTACCGCCGTCAATATCGTCTTCGCCCGGTCCGCCGCCGAGATCCCGGTCGTTACGCCCTCACGCGCCTCGATAGACGTCGTAAACGCCGTGCCCATGCTGGATGTGTTCTCGGTTGTTTGGGGAAACAGCTGAAGCTCGTCGCACCGCTCCTCTGTCATTGGCAGGCAGATCAGGCCGCGGCCGTGAACGGCCATAAAGTTGATGATCTCAGGGGTGACCTTCTCAGCCGCGCACACGAGGTCGCCCTCATTCTCGCGGTCCTCATCGTCAACAATAATGATCATCCGCCCGTCGCGAATGTCGTTGACCGCGTCCTCGATCGGTGAAAGTGGCATGTGTATCGCGCGACCTCTTATCGAAAGTACCTTAGATTTTAGCGAATGCCGCGAATTTACGCGAATAAATGCCTGTCTCGTCGGCCTTTAGGCGTTTCGAATAAAAAAACTTGGCGTTTCTCGAATAAAACACTTGACAAGTTCTGCAAGTCGTGCTATCTTCGGGCCAATGTTGAATTCTTGATTCCAAAAGGCCGGTTGTGGGGTTCCGGTCGGAGGCTTAAGAGCCAACATTCAAAATGGATCTCGGATATTTGAAAATTCAACCAAAGCGGAACGCGTCAAGGTCAGCAAATTGCAGTCAGGGAGGGCCGCGTGTCTCAGGTCGCCCAACCGATGCAGAAGCCCGCGCGTAAGCAAGGGCGTAACACTCAAGTGGCGGTGAGTGTTACGCCCTCCCTCACGGTCGGGTTCTGCAACGTCGGTCCTTACGCATGTCGAGCTGTGGCGGTCGCATCGATAACTTGGCAGAATAACCACTTATGCCGCAGCCCGAGCATTCGCAATTTACTCGTGTCGTCCTGCACGCGATGTATTTCCTCTCGGGGCTCGGCACTGTACTGATCGGCCCGGCGTTGCCGGTGCTCGGGCGGCATTTCAGCCTGACCGACCTTGAGATGAGCTACTTTTTCCCTGCGCAGTTCGCGGGCTCCATCTCAGGGACGCTGCTGAGCAGTTGGGCCGCCAAGCGAAATAACTACTCGATCGCTGTCGTCGCCGGCGCGTCCCTGATGGCCGTGGGAATGATGCTCCTGAACGTCGACAGCTATCAGGCGTGCCTCGCGGCGTTCTTCGTCAACGGCCTCGGCATCGGGCTGACGCTTCCGTCGATCAATATGCTCGTGCTCGAGATGAGCCAGGGACGCGCCGCATCGGCGCTGAGCATCCTGAACTTTTGCTGGGGCGTCGGCGCGATCCTTTCAAAACCATTCGTTGACACTTTTGGGACGCGCGACTCGCTGGGCGTCGCGACCTGGATACTCGCGGTGCCGCTCGCGATAACTGCCGTACTCGTCCTGCCAAGTGTCAGACTCGTTCGCCTGCCGGACAAAGAGCCGGACGAAAATTCCTGGGACGCGCCGGTCTGGACATCGCCCATGGCCTGGGGCATCGCACTTTTTAATCTCATCAACGTGGGATTTGAAAGCGGCTTCGGCGGATGGATCACGGCGTATGCCGAACGCGTCCCTGGCGATCCGTTGGTCACGTGGCTGACTCCAACGTTCCTTTATTTCCTTTTCTTCGTCCTGGGACGCGCGTTCGCTCCGCTGCTGTTTCGCTTCCTGAATGAGAACGCCGCTCTGCTCGCGGGATTGATCGTCGTACTCGCCGGGATGCTTATAGTCCTGTCGGCCGGCGGCGTTGCGTCACTGGGCTTGGGAGCGATGATCGCGGGACTCGGCACCTCGTGGCTGTTCCCGACAAACGTCGCCCGCTTCACCCGCACCTTTGGCCCTTCGTCTATGCGCCGGGCGACGCCGCTTTTTGTCGCGGGCACGATCGGCGCCGCCTCGTCGACCTGGCTCATCGGGCTCGTCTCGGAACGCACCGGCAGCCTCCGCTCAGGACTCTACGTCCTGGCGATCGGTATTTCGGCCTTGATCGTTCTGCAGATAATTCTTGGGACGCGCTCAAGAGAGGTCTAGCGACCGGAGGTATTCTCGAAACTCGCCGCTTAGATCGTCTCGCTTCAGTGCGAACTCGACCGTCGCGATGAGGAACCCGAGCTTGTCGCCCGCGTCGTGCCTTATGCCGTCGAGCTTTAGAGCATAGAAGGGACGCTCTTTGAGAAGGATCCGCATTGCGTCCGTGATCTGTATCTCGCCGCCCGAGCCGGGTTCGGTCTTTTCGATAGCGGCAAAGATATCGGGCGTAAAGATGTAGCGGCCGATTATCGCGAGGTCAGACGGCGCCTCTGCGAATGGCGGCTTCTCGACCATGTCGCAGATGCGAAAGACGTTCGGCTCGACCTCTTCGGCATCGATAACGCCAAACCTCGAGATCGCTTCGCCCGCGACCTGCATCGTGGCGATCACGGGTGCGTCGTATTTCTCATAGACGTCGATCATCTGCTTCAGGGCGGGAATCTGGGCATCGACGACGTCGTCGGCGAGTAATGCCGCGAACGGCTCGTCACCCGCAAAGTCTTTCGCCTGATATATCGCATGACCGAGGCCAAGGGCCTGCTTCTGCCGCGTATAGCTGATGCGGGCGATCTCGGAAACGGCACGGATCTCGTGGAAAAGCTCTTCTTTACCGCGTTCCATGAGCATCTGCTCCATCTCGAACGAGATGTCAAAATGGTCCTCGATCGCTGTTTTGTCGCGGCCCGTGACGATCAGTATCGACTCGATCCCCGAGGCGACGGCCTCTTCGACGGAGTACTGAATGAGAGGTTTATCGACGAGCGGGAGCATCTCTTTGGGCGACGCCTTGGTGGCTGGCAGAAAGCGCGTCCCTAGACCTGCGGCGGGGAAAACAGCCTTACGAATATTGTTTGCCATAGCGATGTTTGCTACATTCAACGATTGATTTTAGGTCACCTATGGCCGATAAACAAACATTCTCCGCCGTGCTTGAAAAGCACCCGACGATGAACGCCACCGGCATCACCGTGCCCTTCGACGTCGAAAAAGTCTTTGGCGCAAAGCGCGTCCCGGTGGTAGCGGAGGTCAACGGTGCCGAATATCGCGGCTCGGTAGTGAGAATGGGCGGCAAATACATGCTCGGAATCCCGAAGGAGTTCCGCGACCGCGCAAATATCGCCGCCGGTGATAACATTGTAATTACGGTAAGGCTCGATACGACGGAACGAACCGTCGACATCCCGGCCGATCTGGCAAAAGAACTAAAGAAGCACGGCCTGAGAGACCGGTTCGACGCCATGAGCTTTACGCATAGAAAAGAACACGTTCGGGCGATAGAAGAGGCAAAAGCCGCCGAGACCCGGACAAGAAGGATAGCCAAGGCCATCGAAATGGTCGCCGGCTTAAAGAAATAATGCTCGACGCAAATTTTGTAAGAGAAAATCTCGACGCAGTCCGTACAGCACTCGCAAACCGGAACTTCCCGGCCGCCGACCTCGATCGCTTCGCCGACCTCGACGCCGAACGCCGCCGAGTAAACGGCGAGGCCGACGCTGTCAATCAGCAACGCAACGCCGCCAGCAAAGAGATCGGCGCGCTGATGCAAGCCGGCAAGACCGACGAGGCCGAGGCTAAAAAAGCCGAAGTTACGGGCTTAAAGGAGAAACAGTCCGAGCTCGAACGGCTACGCGACGAGGCCGACGCGGCCATGCACGATCTGCTTGCCGGATTGCCGAACATCCCATTTGATGACGTTCCTGTCGGCCCTGACGAGTCTGCGAATAAAGAGGTCCGTCAGTGGGGCTCGCCGCGGGAGTTCGATTTTGAGGTAAAGGACCACGTCGATCTTGGGACGCGGCTCGGCATCCTCGACCTCGAGCGGGCCGCAAAGATATCGGGGGCAAGATTCGCTATCTTGAACGGAGCGGGTGCCAGGCTAGAGCGTGCATTGGTAAATTTCATGCTCGACGTCCAAACACGCGAGCACGGCTATAAAGAAACGCTGCCGCCGTTCCTTGTAAACCGGGAGACGCTGTTTGGTACTAACCAATTGCCGAAGTTCGAAGAAGACCTTTTTCATATCAAGGACGAACGCGGCTTTGCGTTGATCCCGACTGCTGAGGTACCGGTAACGAACTATCACGCCGGCGAGATCCTCGACGAGGCACAGCTGCCGATGTATTACACAGCGTACACGCCCTGTTTTCGGAGCGAGGCCGGCAGCTACGGCCGCGACACGCGAGGGCTGATCCGCCAGCATCAATTCGAAAAGGTCGAGCTGGTCAAGATCTGCAAACCTGAGGATTCCGAGGCCGAGCACGAAAAATTGACGGCTGACGCCGAACGCATTCTGCAGTTGCTCGAACTCCCATATCGCACAGTGGTTCTCTCGACCGGCGACATGGGCTTTGGGGCACGCAAAACCTATGACATCGAGGTCTGGCTGCCGAGCCAGAACACATATCGCGAGATATCGAGCTGTTCCAACTGCGGCGACTTCCAAGCTCGGCGAATGAACACGAGATTTCGTCGTAGCGGCGGCGGAAAGCCCGAGTTTGTACATACATTGAACGGCAGCGGCCTGGCTGTCGGCCGCACGTGGATCGCGATAATTGAGAATTATCAGCAAGCTGACGGTTCCGTGGTAATTCCGGAGGCTCTGTGGCCGTTTATGAACGGCCTTGACAAGATCGGGTGATTTGACGTAATTACTTTGTAATTATGAAATGCCAGATAATTCAGATCGGCAACTCACAGGGAATAAGAATTCCTAAGATATTGCTCGAGGAGAGCGGTATTTCGGGCGAAGTTGACCTCGAATTGCACTCTGAGGGGATATTGATAAGAAATATCCAGCGGCCGCGATCCGGTTGGGACGACGCCTTTAAGGCAATGGCCGAGAATGACGAATCCGAACTGACCGGTGCCGCCGCCGGGACGATCTTTGACAAAAAGGACTGGCAATGGTGAAGCGATTCGACGTATACCTAGTCAACCTCGACGAACAGCCCTCAAAGGACGCGAAGAACACTCGTCCCGCGGTCATCATCTCGCCCGACGAAATGAACCGACATCTCGACTACGTGATGATCGCCCCGATATCCGCGCCGACGGCGCATTACCCGACGCGAATACCGGTCGAGGTACTGAATGGCGAACGGGTCATCGTACTCGACCAGATACGCACGATCGATAAGGAACGATTGGTCAAGCAGATAGGCGAGATCGGCAAAGCCGCACGAGAGACGACGCTCGAGAGGCTGTGCGAGATGTTTGCGGAATAGTCATCCGGACCAAGCGGTCCCGGTTTTTGCCTTCTCCCAAAGCGAGTCCATCTCGTCGAGAGATGCATCGTCCAGGCTCCGGCCCTCGCGCTTCAGCTCCAGCTCGATGAACTTGAAACGGTCGCGGAATTTGCGGTTCGTCGTTTTTAACGCCGTTTCAGGCTCGACATCGAGATGACGCGCAAGGTTCACGACGGAGAAGAGCACGTCGCCAAGTTCTTCCGAAACGTGTTCGGTATCACTCTCGAGTATGGCGCTGCGAAGTTCAGAGATCTCTTCGCTAAGCTTGTCGAAGATCTGATCCTTGTCTTTCCAATCAAAGCCGGACTTCGCGGCCATTTTGGTTAGCTTGAGAGCTTCCAACAGCCCCGGAAAGTGGATAGGCACGTCGTCGAGCATCGATTCCTTGGGCTTTTCGAGCTTGCCTGAGGCGGCCCGCTCATCGGCTTTCAGGCTGTCCCAGTTGTCGAGCACGTCCTGGGCCCGGGCGAGCTGTTTGTCGCCGAATACGTGAGGATGCCGCAGTATGAGCTTTTGCGTAACACCGGCGCAAACCTCGTCGATCGTAAAATCGCCCCGTTCCGCGCCGATCGTCGAGTGAAAGACGACCTGAAGGAGAAGGTCACCAAGTTCTTCCTTCAGGTTAGTCGTGTCGCCCGTATTATCGGCTTCCTGAATGGCGTCAAAGGTCTCATAGGCCTCCTCGAGCAGGTACTGGGCCAGCGAGGCGTATGTCTGCTCGTGATCCCACGGACAGCCGCCAGGGGCACGCAGCTTGGCCATCACGGCGACGAGTTCGTCAAAAGGCTTGGACATATTCGACAAGTCTAGCAAGTCTGGAAAGTGGTTTCAGCAAGGTGATAAGATTTGATTAATTATGATCGGTAAGGACGAAAATCACGAAGAGGTCAGCTATAAGGTCGCCGACCGGCGAAAATTCAACCCCGATGGCTCACTAAAAGAGGGTGTCACTATCGACCCTGCACCAGAGCCGGAGGCAGCACCAGCCGCGGAACCGGCCGCAGAATCCGGCCAGGTCCCTGCAGATATTGATCCGGATCAGATAACGCTGGACGACGAGCCGGAGCAGCCCGAGGCCGCGATCCCGGGAGCAGATGACCCGGCGAGCTTCGTAAACTTCCTATCGATGCTCGCTACGAACGCCGCGAGCGCTCTTGGGGCTGTTCCGAATCCAGCGACGGGCAAACGCACCCTCGACCTCGACACCGGGAAATACTGGCTCGACGTCTTGGGAATGATCAAGGAAAAAACGAAGAGCAATCTTCACGCCGAGGAACAGCGGCTGCTCGACGGCCTGCTCGGCGATTTGCGGATGCAGTATGTGCACCTCGTAAAGGCGACAGAGGAAAAGCTGAAGGCTCAGGCGGCCGCGAAATTTTCGGGCGACGAACTGCTCGGCAAGAAATAGCCGATGAAACTCACCTTCCTCGGCACAGGCACCTCGACAGGCGTCCCCTCCATCGGGTGCGATTGTGAGACGTGCATATCGAATGACCCCAGGGACAAGCGTTTGCGGGTCTCGGTTCTGATCGAGCATCGTGACAAGAAGGTCCTGATCGACACATCGAGCGACTTTCGTCAGCAGGCTCTCCGTGTAGGCATCAGCCATCTGGACGCCGTGCTGATCACGCACTGTCACGTCGATCATGTGTTTGGGCTGGATGACATCAGGCCGCTCAATTTCAAACACGGCCCGATGCCGATCTTTGCCAATGAGCCGGCATGGATCGACCTGCGGCGCATATTCGAATACATCTTCAACCCGACGCATATCGGCGGCGGACTGCCAAAGCTCATCCCGCACACAGTGCATCACAATGCTCCATTCATGATCGGCGAGGACCTTATCATCACGCCGTTCGAGGTTATTCACGGCAAGCTGCCGGTTGTTGCGTACCGCTTTAATGATTTTGCCTACGCAACCGACCTTAAGATAATCCCGACGAGCTCGATGGACGGTCTGCGTGGCCTGGATGTGCTCGTCCTCGATTGCGTGCGGATCAAGCCGCACTCGACGCATCTGTGTCTAGAGGAGGCCCTTGCGGTCATTGAGGACTTGCGGCCCAAACGAGCATATCTCACACACCTCAACCACGACATTCTCTACACACGCGACGCGGCCCTCCTGCCTGACAACGTCCAGTTCGCGTATGACGAACTCGTCGTCGAAGGGTAAACGG
Organism: uncultured Chloracidobacterium sp.; assembly: GCA_964636445.1. Classification (GTDB taxonomy): domain Bacteria; phylum Acidobacteriota; class Blastocatellia; order Pyrinomonadales; family Pyrinomonadaceae; genus OLB17. The sequence continues at coordinate 22,531 of CAZWSK010000001.1, read as the reverse complement.
ACGCCCAGAAGAGTGTTGCGCCATTTTTAACGCTAAGTATTAGCCTAGGCGCCGTAAGTCATTGTGAAAGCTGGTGTTATGCGAATGCACAAAAACTACTATATTTTGTGTTGACAATGCCTTTTGACCGCTATATAGTCTATATCCACTAAGGAACGGCCTACGGCATTATTTGCCGGAAACCACCAAACACCAACGAGAGATCAAGCGGTAGAACGGACCCGTTCTCGACCTGAACACACGGGCTCGCGGGATATTCTTCGCCGTTTTTCCGCCGACTTAAAAGTAAATGGATAACGTCTTCGCACCAACCGCAACTGCAATTGCCCGCCAAACTGACGATACGGCCCAAACCGGAATGCAGGTCCGCAAACGCAACGGATCGCTCGAGCCCGTCGACATAAATAAGATCGTCCGAGCGATATCGCGATGCACCGCGGGGTTGGCAAACGTCGACGTCATGCGGATCGCGACGAAGACCATCAGCGGACTGTACGATGGTGCGACGACGCAGGAGCTCGACAAGCTCTCTATCCAGACGGCCGCAAGCCTCATCTTTGAGGAGCCCGAATATTCACGTGTCGCTGCCCGCCTGTTAAATCAGTATGTGGAAAAAGAGGTCCGCAATCAGGAAATACAGTCGTTCTCGCAGTCGATAGCGTTTGGCTATAAGGAAGGCCTGATCAATGATCGTGTTTACACCTTCGTCGTTGAGAACAGCCGCAAGCTAAATGACGCGATCGACGCGACTCGTAATGATCTCTTTGAGTTCTTCGGCCTGCGCACTCTGTATGATCGCTATCTATTAAAGAATCCGACCAAACGAGATGTGATCGAGTCGCCGCAGTTCTTCTGGATGCGTGTCGCATGCGGCCTGTCTGAGACGCCGCACGAGGCGATCGATCTATATCATCTTTTCTCGTCGTTGGAATACGTTCCGTCGACGCCAACGCTCTTCAACTCGGGTACACAGCACGAACAACTCTCGTCGTGCTTCCTGCTCGACAGCCCGCAGGACAGCCTCGATAGCATTTACCGCAAATATTCCGATGTCGCCATGCTCTCTAAATTCAGTGGCGGCATCGGGATCGCCTATCACCGCGTCCGCAGCCAGGGCTCGTTGATCCGTGGTACGAACGGCCATTCTAACGGCATCGTGCCGTGGCTAAAGACGCTGGATTCATCCGTCGCCGCCGTCAATCAGGGCGGCAAGCGCAAAGGTGCCTGCTGTGTGTATCTCGAGACGTGGCACGCCGACATCGACGATTTCCTTGAGCTTCGAGACAACACAGGCGACGAGGCTCGCCGCACGCACAACCTAAATCTGGCCAACTGGATCCCGGACCTTTTCATGAAACGCGTCCAGGCTGATGGCGCTTGGTCGCTATTCGACCCAAAGGTCGTGCCGCATTTTCCCGACCTTTACGGCGAAGAATTTGAGGCAGCATATATAAAGGCGGAGGAGGAAGGCCTCTTCGCTAAACAGATCCAGGCCCGCGACCTGTACGC
>CAZWSK010000001.1:19017-20922 GCA_964636445.1 uncultured Chloracidobacterium sp. | reverse complement strand
GTGACGCCCGACGACATGCCTCGTTGGGACGCACTCCGCGAAAAGATCAAGCAGACCGGCCTTCGCAACAGCCTGATGATCGCCATCGCACCGACCGCCACGATCGCGTCGATCGCCGGATGTTACGAGTGCATCGAGCCGCAGGTGTCGAACCTCTTCAAACGCGAAACCCTGAGCGGCGATTTCGTTCAGGTCAATAAATACCTCGTACAGGAACTGAAAGCCGCAGGCCTCTGGACCGAAGAGATACGCCAAAAGATCAAGCGGGCCGAGGGCTCAGTGCAGGACATCGCAGAATTCTCAGACGAACTCAAAGCGATCTACCGCACCGCTTGGGAGATACCGATGCGTTCACTTATCGACATGCAGGCCGACCGAGGCGCCTTCATTGACCAATCAGCCTCGCTCAATCTGTTCATGGAGAGCCCGAATATCGGCAAGCTCTCATCGATGTACATGTACGCGTGGCAAAAGGGGCTGAAGACGACGTATTACTTGCGTTCGCGACCCGCAACTCGGATCGCCCAGGTGAATGCCCAGGCAACTGATGCTGCGAAACCGGCGAAAATCTACACAGAAGAGGAAACTCTGATCTGCTCGCTCGAAAACCCTGAGGCGTGTGAAGCCTGTCAATAGAGAAATATGCTGTTAGACCCTGGATTCAACCTAACCCTTCGCCCGATGCGTTATCCGGACTTCTACGAGATGTACCGGAACGCGATCAAGAACACCTGGACCGTCGAGGAGGTCGATTTTTCGACTGACGTGATGGACCTGAGGAATAAGATGGCTCCGAGTGAGAGGCATATGATCAATCGGCTGGTCGCGTTCTTCGCGACGGGCGACTCGATCGTGTCGAACAACCTTGTGCTCAACCTATACAAGCACATTAATTCGCCAGAAGCCCGCATGTACCTTTCGCGGCAACTTTATGAGGAAGCTGTGCACGTGCAGTTTTACCTGACGCTGCTCGACACATACATTCCGGATCACAATGAGCGCGCGGCAGCATTTGCGGCGGTCGAGAATATTCCGTCCATCAAGAAAAAGGCGGATTTTTGCCTCAAATGGATCGACTCGATCAACGATCTCGACTCACTCAAGAGCCCCGGCGACCGCAAGATGTTTCTGCTCAATCTGATCTGCTTTGCGGCTTGTATTGAGGGACTTTTCTTCTTCGCGGCCTTTGCTTACGTGTACTTTCTTAGATCGAAAGGCCTCCTTCACGGCCTTGCGGCGGGAACGAATTGGGTGTTCCGCGACGAGTCGGCACATATGAATTTCGCCTTTGAGGTGGTCAAGACCGTTCGCAAGGAAGAACCTCTGCTCTTCGACGCGGGCCTCGAACGCTCGGTCGCGACTATGCTCGATGAAGCCGTCGACTGCGAAATGCAGTTCGCCCAGGACATCCTGTCGGGCGGCGTTGCGGGCCTATCCGTCGCCGACATGCGGCAGTACCTCGAATTCATCGCCGACCAGCGGCTCGTCATGCTCGGTATGAATAAGATCTACGGCGCCAAGAACCCGTTCTCGTTCATGGACCTGCAGGACGTGCAGGAGCTGGCCAACTTCTTCGAGCGCCGCGTCTCGGCCTATCAGGTCGCGGTCGCCGGTGAAGTAAGCTTTAGCGAAGCGTTTTAATAAGCCGTTAACCGCAAAATACGCGAAAAGACGCGAATGGGATATTATTTCCTTTTCGCGTCTTTTGCGTATTTCGCGGTTATTTCTTATGAACGGGCAGATCACAGAATTCATAAAGCACCACTATCGACACTTTAATGCCGCGGCACTGATCGAGGCGGCCGAGGCCTATAAACAGCATCTCGACAACGGCGGCAAGATGATGATCACGCTGGCCGGGGCGATGTCGACGGCTGAGTTGGGGCTGAGCCTGGCTGAGATGAT
>CAZWSK010000001.1:16958-18917 GCA_964636445.1 uncultured Chloracidobacterium sp. | reverse complement strand
AACGAAAAGATCACCTGGGGCAAGCTCGAAGCATCAACACCCAAATTCATCGTCGAATCTGATGCATCGATCGTGGCCCCGTTAATGTTTGCATATATTCTTGGCTGGTGATGTTCGGGGTTGCTTTAGCTCTCATTCTCGCCTGCACGCCGACCGCGCTGCTCGATTTCGCCATTCCGAAGTGGAAGGCGGACAAGAACATGCGGATCGAGGACGCATACAAGTGGACGTATCAGGCGACTCGCGGTGGTGAGCACGCGGTGCCTGACCGTGAGTCGGCGGGTAAGTGGCTTGAGCGCGAATGGCAGTCTCTGGGCGAAGAATCGACCGACAAGACCGGATGGGTCCCTCTCTGCCCTGACGGCTCGATCGGGCGGTTTGATCTTCGGCTGTTTAAGGCCCGCGGGGGCAGGGCGGATGATGTCCTCGACGCATTTCTTGCCAGCGCGGTCGAATACCGCTCTGAGCCAAAGACCTTTATCGACGCTTGGATCGAGCTTGGCAAGCGGCTGAGGCAGAGAACTGCAGGAAAGTTAACTCACAAGGAGTGGTTACGTCTTGATGGTGAGATGAGAAAAAACGACTATCCCGCCATCCACCACAGCAAGACGTATAACGAGGCATACCGGCCCGCGTATCGCGTCATGACGCTGCGGCAGGCTGAAAAACTTATCCATTAACGATATGAGTAAGAGCATAGCCGAACTTTTTGATCTTACGAACCGTACCGCGATCGTCACCGGCGGGTCACGTGGGTTGGGCAGGGAGATGGCGGAAGGGTTGGGCGAGGCGGGAGCGAAGCTGATGCTCTGCGCTCGGCGGTCGGAGTGGCTGGAGGGGACGGTTGCGGAGTTCGCGGCGCGCGGTTTTGAGGTCGCGGGCAAGGTTTGTGACGTTTCGAAAGCCGATGAGGTCGACGCGGTCGTTGCGGAGACAGCTAGCCGCTTTGGCGGCGTCGATATCGTGATAAACAACGCCGGCACATCGTGGGGAGCGATGCCTGAGGAGATGACGCGCGAGCAGTGGCAAAAGGTCATCGACGTAAACCTGACGGGCTGCTTCCTAATGGCACAGGCCGCGGGGCGGCAGATGCTTGCTCAGGGACGCGGATCGATCATCAATATCACATCTATCGCGGGGCTCACGTCGTCAGCGAACGGCCCGTTCTATGCGGGTTATGTCGCGAGTAAAGCCGGACTGATCGGCCTGACACGCGAACTCGCGGCTAGCTGGGGCCGCCGGGGTATTCGCGTCAATGCGATCGCACCCGGCTTCTTTCACTCCAGGCTAGCCGATCCGTTGATAGACATTTACGAACGCTCGATCCAAGAGAACAACGTCATCCCGCGTATCGGCCAGGAAGGCGAGCTAAAAGGTGTCGCCGTCTTTCTCGCGTCCGACGCGTCAAGCTATATCACCGGTCAGACGATCGCTGTCGACGGTGGGATGACGGTCTGAAAACTCCAGGGACGCGCGAGCTGACCTTCACCGCAGAGAACCCGGAGACCGCAGAGGAAGTTAAAGATTTCTCTGTGTACTCTGCGATCTCAGCGTTGAGATCGCTCTAGGGACGCGCGACTAAGCAAAGCGAAACTCGCCGAAAGCCTCCGGCACGTGAAAATTCGGCTTCTCCGTCCTGGTCGGCCGCCATGCGAGGTAGCCGCGGGTCGGGTCCTCACCGACGCATCGGAAGAGGTTGCCGAGCCACACGTCGCCCTCACTTGGCGTCTTGCCGAATGCTGCGAACGGTAGTTTGATCGCCATCACGATGCGATCGTCCTCGACACGAACCGCCGATGTCATTCCTGATGAATACTCCTCGTCGGTTTCGCGGCCGCCAGGCGTAACCTCGATGTCGAGGTCGACCCACTCGCCGGTCGGTGCGATCTCAAACTCGAAATATTTATTAGGGTTCGCCTTATCCGGAGCGATAAAGATCTCGCAAACGTCGCGGTTCCA
>CAZWSK010000001.1:12991-16858 GCA_964636445.1 uncultured Chloracidobacterium sp. | reverse complement strand
GTGTAATACGGGCGCCTCATCGCTGATGAGCGATGCCAAGGTTTCTTCCCAGTGTCTTTGCCTCGGCGATCAACGCCTTCCTGATTCCGGACGCGAGAACGCGGTACGGGTGTCCGTCGGTAAACGCCAGTGCGATCGAGTATAGGGTCGAACCGGAAAACCGCTTTTCATTAGAGATGGCAAATACCGGTTCCCAGTGTTCGGGACACAGCTTGGACTTAAATCTATCCAGCCCGTCGAAGTTATAGAATCGCCTGCCGTGCTTTCGCATCCAGCCGAGCAGAAAGCGCAGCCACAGTGGGTTGTCGAATGGTTCGATGCGCGCCCGCTTTGACAAGGGCGAAAGGCCGAGCGTGATGTAATCGGCGCCGTCGGCTGCGAGCGATCTGAAGGCCGTGTCCATCATCAGCTCGACGGTTCCGTTAGGAGCTCCGGGACGGTGCGGGAACTGTTCCGTCAGCCAGCCGTTACGTTCCGGGATCGGCGAAAGCACCAGGAAGGCCTCAACCCTGGCATCACGCTCGGCGACAAATACGCGGCGATTCTCGAGGCGGCCGAGCGTTTCCGGTTCTATCACGAAATGCAGGGGCGGCAGGCCCTTCGACGCGAGCCAGAGATGTAGGCATTCGTGCAGGGCGTCGTTATTTCGGGCTTTTTCGACCGGCCACTCCTTAATAACAACGCCCTTGTTTCGTGCCCTGCTCACCTGCGCACGGATCGACGAAGTCGCATTTACGATATTCGCCCAATGCGACGGCCGCCACACAGGCTGTGCCCCGAGCAGGACAAAAGCATGATCATCGGAGCCGCGGTACACGCTCTCAAGCCGGGCCTCAGCACCGAAATAGCAGACCGACTGGCCGCAACGCTGAGCGTCGCTTTCGAATTCTTCGGCAACGCTGCGTAGCTCCTCGAACCGGGCCACCGGAGCTCCGGCCACCACACGCGTATCACCGCTCGTAACGAACCCGACCACCGATGTCCCCGCCTCGCCGAACCAATACTCTATGCCGGGATTGACGATCTGAAAGCAGGTGGTATTCCAACCGTAGCGCATTACGAGAGCACGAACGCGTTCGAGTATATCGCGATCGGCCTCGGAGCTCATGTATTCAGTACTGTGCGAAACGCCATCTTGGCGAGTTTCCACGTACGGTCCCAGTCGATCTTGCCGTCGGGGTCGCGGCCCATGACCTTGTTAACGAAGGCTTTGCGAAAATCCTTGCCCTCGCGGCGGAGCATGAATTCCTTGGCGTACGGCTTTGCCGTTTCGAAAAAGTTGAACTCAGGATCGGTAATGATACCGATTCCCTCGAGCGTCATCAGTGCACGCATTATGTATGTGAAATTCGACGGCAGGCGGAACGGGTAGTCGTACATCACGTCCGCCAGGTCGTAGGTCAGCTCTTTGAAATTGACGTCCTTGAGCTTGAGGTTGAAATGAAACTCGAACATCCGCTCGACGACAGGTTTGACCGTGGAATGCGGCGTCCCGGGCTTCAGAAAATCGAGATCGATGAGGTCCTGGGCGATGCCTGCGGGATCTTTACCGACGACGTGGAAGAACGCGTCGATCATCTTTGCCTGAAGCTCAGGCGTGATGCGGCCGACCATGCCGAAATCGAAAAATGCGATGCGGCCGTCGGGCATTATAAGCAGGTTGCCCGGATGCGGATCCGCGTGGAAAAAGCCGTCCTCAAGCAGCTGTTTGAGGTAAGTCTTTATAAGCAGGCGATTTACCTTTGCCGGGTCGATGTTGCGGCGTGCCTGTTCCTCGAGGTCGGTGACCTTGGTGCCGTGGATGAATTCCATTGTCAGCACCTTTTTGGTCGTCGCGTGCCAATGGATCGTCGGTACGTGAATATTCGACCAGTTCTTAAAATTCTCGCGGAATCGCTCTGCGTTGCGGCCCTCGGCGGCGTAGTCCATCTCCTCGTGGATGGTCACATCGAATTCGCGGAGCATGCCGGCCCAGTCGGCATTCTCGTTGAGCTGCGGAAAGCGCTCGGCAAATTTTGCGACCTTTTTGAGAATGACGATGTCGCCGGCGATAGTGCCTTCGAGATTCGGCCGTTGGACCTTTACGGCGACCTCTTCGCCGCTGTGCAGCCTTGCACGATAGACCTGGCCGAGCGAGGCCGCGGCGACAGGTTCTATCTCGAATTCGGCATAGGCGTCGTTGATCTTTTTGCCCAGTTCGCGCTCGATGATGGCGAAGGCAAGGTCATTCGGGAACGGCGGAACCTGATCGACGAGCGTGCCCAGTTCCTTTACAAACGGCAGCGGCAGAAGGTCGGCTCGGGTGCCCATCGACTGGCCGATCTTGATAAATGTGGGGCCGAGCTTGATCAGCTTTTCCTTGAGCCAAATGGCCTGTTTCTCTTGTATGCGCTCGCGGTTGGTCTCTGTCCCGAGAAAAAGCCGGCGGAGCAGCCGCGTGAACATTTGCTGGAACCACAGCTTTATTGCGTAGAGCTTCTCGCCATAAACGGCTAAACGTGTCAGCAGCATCGCGCGGCTCAGGCGTTCGCGCTTTACCTTGTGCTGGTGCTTTTGATGAACCTCGAGCTGGTCGAGATAGAGATAAAGCGACAGCATCGCGATGACGCGAGATATCTGAAAGAGCCGCAGATAGCCGCGGAGCCCGTGTGAACCGGCCCCCGCCTTTGACTCGACCTGCTGCAGCTCTTTTTCCTCGGCGAGAAGCTGCTCGTTTGACGTTTTTTTCGCGATCGCGAGGTCGCCCGTCGGCACGAGAGGGCCCTCTACGCGGTGGCCTGAGAGTCTATCTTTTACAGCTGTGTCGTTCATCCGTTTTGCAGGCGTTCTACAGCAACGCGAGCATGTTCTTTACGCCCTGATAATTGAAATAGTTCCTCGCCGTCTGAGTGTCCCGCTCGATCTGACCTTTAAGTTCGTCGATACCGGAAAACTTGCGCTCATCCCGTATTCGATGCAAAAAACGCACTCTGAGGACGTCACCATAAAGGTCGCCGTCGAAATCGAAGACGTATGTCTCGATCGACGGCTCGGCGTCGTTCTCAAACGTCGGGCGGACGCCTATGTTGGTGATGCTCCGCCGCCAATGGCCTTCGATAAGCGTGGCCGTGGCGTATACGCCGTATTTTGGGATCACACGATTGTGCGGCTTAAGATTCGCCGTCGGAAAACCGATCGTGTGGCCGCGGCGGTTGCCGCGAATGATCACACCCTCGACTCCGTACGGGCGGCCGAGCATCCGGCGGGCGAGATTGACGCGGCCGTCGTTTAGCAGCTTTCTGATCGCTGACGAGCTGATCCGGCTTCCGCGAAGCTGTACCTCATCGACCTCATCAGCTATAAATCCGAGTTCGCCGCTCAGTCGCCGCAGCAATTCGATATTCCCGCCGCGGTCCTTGCCAAAAGCGAAACCTTTGCCGAGATAGACCTCGCGGGCATGCAGCCGTTCGCGGACGATAGTTGAGAGGAAATCCTCAGCAGGCTGCGATGCGAAGTCGCGGTCGAACTTCACCACGATCGCCTGTTCGATGCCGAGCACCTCGAGATTTGCCAACCGTTGGTCCAGCGTCTGCAAGAGCGGCGGCGCAGAGTCAGGATGAAGCACGGCACGCGGGTGAGGGTCGAACGTGATCGCCGTTGCCACGGCATTCGTCGCCTTAGAGCGCTCCACTACCGTCTGCATTATCCGCTGATGCCCAAGATGCAGCCCGTCAAAGACGCCCAGCGTCAGTACGGTCGGCTTGGCGATGTTCGCATTTTCGATTCCGTGAAAGATCTTCATCGTCTCAAACGATTCGTGTAAGCAACTAATGTCTATAGTAACAAAGCCCGAAAACCTCCGTAGACCGCAGCCCCGGAATGGTATAT
>CAZWSK010000001.1:3081-12891 GCA_964636445.1 uncultured Chloracidobacterium sp. | reverse complement strand
CGACATGCACCTCGATCTATCGGAGGCCGAGAATGCCCTTTACATGAATGCCGGCACCGGCAGCCATGCGATCGCACTCGGCGAAAAGTATGGTGAAAAGACGGACGTTTTTGCATCGTGCGAGAACGATGCCCTGCTTACGATTGCCCGGGATAAGGCCGTCGCACTGCGGTCTTGCGTAGACGTTTCGACGATTCGGTTTGACGATGACGCTTTTGACGCTGTTATAACCGACGCGACCTTCATTCGCCCCGGCGACCTTGAACCAGTCATCGAGGACGCAGTTCGCGTAGCCCGCACCGGCGGTGGCGTTGCCATTTTTCTCCCGGGAGCGGGCAGTTTTGGCGAGATCTTTTCGCTGCTGTGGGAGGTGTTGGTTAACGAGGATCTCGGCGAGCATGGCCACGTAGCCGAGACGATGATCACGGAACTGCCGTCCGTCGACGCTCTCGAGTCTATGGCCTATCGTTCTGGCTTGGTGAGTATACGCACCGAGATCGCTAACGAAATATTCGAATTCGACGATGGAGCCGCGTTTATTGCCTCACCGCTGATCTCCGATTTCCTGATGCCAGCTTGGCTCGCCACACTCGACGAGCAAGAAAAAGAGCGAGTCACGATCGGACTTGCCCGCCTGATAGATGATGAGGACGGAAATCTGTCGTTCCGGTTCTCGGTGAAGGTTAATCTACTGACCGGCGAAAAAGTCTAGTGTTCGACTCGTGCCTCTGCCCGTTTACGCATTTCGGCTTCAAGTGCCTCGTCGGTCATCCCGCTGATCTGCGGTGAGGCAGGCGATGCGAGCTTTTGCTGCTCGGCCCTTTCTTCTTCCTCAGCCTCCCGCATCCCTTCCTTAAAGGCTTTACGCGATTGTCCCAGGGATTTTGCAAGCTGCGGCAGCCGCGTCGCGCCAAACAGGAGGAAAAGGATGGCGACGATCAGGATGATCTCTGTTGTTCCAATATTAGGCATAAGATATTACCTTGCTGATTTTGCTCTCATAATACCGCTATCGAGCAGAAGATTCATCTAAAACTTTAGCCTTTCGTCTTGAACCGCTCCATCGCGTCGACCAGCGCCGACGTTATTCCCGGCTCGCTGACCGAATGGCCTGCATCGGGCACGATTATTAGCTCGGCCTCGGGAAACGCACGGTGCAGCTCCCACGCCGATGTGATCGGGCACACCACGTCGTATCGGCCCTGTACGATAACTGTCGGCAAGTGGCGTATCTTGTCGACATTCTCGATGAGGTAATTCTCGCTCGGGAAGAACGAGTTGTTCATAAAGTAATGACACTCGATGCGCGCCAAGGAAAGCGCCTCGTGCTCGCCTTCCCAGTGGTCCATAAGGTCCTGGCTCGGGTAGAGCTTCGACGTCGCGCCTTCCCACGTGCTCCACGCACGTGCCGCGGACAGCCGCGTCTGCTCGTCATCGCTGGTCAGGCGCTTGTGATACGCGGAGATAAGATCGCCGCGTTCGTCCTCGGGTATCTCGTCACGATAGCGTTCCCAAAAATCCGGAAATATCTCAGACGCACCGTACTGATAGAACCACTGCAGTTCCTTCTTCCGTGTCAGGAAGATGCCTCGCAGGATCAGCCCGAGGCAGCGGTCCGGATGCGAGACCGCATAGGCGAGGCTGAGCGTCGATCCCCATGAGCCGCCGAAGACGTGCCATTTGTCGATACCGAACTTCTCGCGCAGCGTCTCGATATCGTTGATCAGGTCCCACGTCGTATTCTCTTGAAGCTCCGCGTGCGGCGTCGACTGGCCCGAGCCTCGCTGATCAAACAGCACGACGTGATACACCGCCGGATCAAAGAACTGCCGGTACATCGATATCAGGCCGCCGCCCGGCCCGCCGTGCAGGAACACGACCGGAATGCCGTCGGGATTGCCGACACGTTCATAATGGATCGTATGCAGATCAGAAACCGCCAGCTTTCCGCTGTCAAACGGTTCGATCTCGGGGTAGAGGTTTGCCATATGGTCTGATGATACGCGAATTAGCGTTGGTTCCTAAAGTTATCGTACCAAAGCTGAAAGACTAGCAGCGTCCAGAGTTGCTTGTGGTGACTTGCGTCACCTCGCTCATGCTCGACGATGAGCTGTGAAACGTACGACGCATTGAAAAGGCCCTGCTTGTGGACGCGTTTTTCATCGAGCAGGTCGTGCATCAGCGGATTTAGACGTCCCTTGAGCCATGCGGCGATCGGTATGCCAAAGCCTTTCTTAGACCGGTTAAGGATCGCGGCGGGCAGTAGCGGTCCGACTGCCTTTTTTAGGATGTATTTGCCTTTGCTGCCGCGGAGTTTGTAGTCGACCGGGATCGAGGCAGCGAATCGACCGACCCGCGGGTCGAGGAACGGTGCACGAGTTTCGAGCGAGACGGCCATTGCGGCACGGTCGACCTTGGACAGGATGTCCTCGGCGAGGTAATAGCTGATGTCGAGCTGCTGCATCTGCTCGATCTCGTCGTGGGCGTTGGAACCTGCGAGCAATTCTCGCGCATCGGCGTAGATGTCGCCGCTGCTATGGTCGAGCACGTCGCGGGTCAGCACCCGCTCGTGGTCGGCGGCGGCGAACGAGCCAAACCACGTGTGGTGGCGTTCGACCGGCTCGAGGTTTGCCCCGCGGACAAAGCGTTTTGCCTTGTAGTCAAAGGACATGTTCTTTGTCGAGACCGGCAGGGCGTTTACGACTGGCTCGATCAAGCCTGAGCGGAGAAAGCCGGGCACCTTGAGATAATTCCGCGTGACCTGATGCGCATAATACATCGGGTAGCCCGCGAACAGCTCGTCGCCCCCGTCACCGCCGAGTGCCACGGTCACGTGCTTCCGCACAAATCGCGCGAGCAGATAGGTCGGTATCAGCGAGCCGTCTGACATCGGCTCATCGAGCCACTTGCCGATCTCGCTGATAAGATCGCCGGCGGTGGCGGCGGAGAGCTTGTCCTCGTAGTGTTCGGTGTCGAGATGGCGCGCGACCTGACGGGCGTATTTTGATTCGTCGAACGAGTCTTCTTCAAAGCCGATCGAGAACGTTTTGACGCGCTCGGTCGCGTGCTGTGTCGCGAATGCGGCGACGGTCGATGAATCGATGCCGCCGGAAAGAAGGATTCCGAGCGGAACGTCTGAGACGAGCCGCATTCGGACGGCGTCGGACAATAGATCTCGCAACTCGGATGCTCGCTCATCCAGAGGACCACTCTCCGACTGCGTCCAGTCGAGATCCCAGTATCGCCGTGTCTTGACATCGCCGTTCTCGACCGTGAGCACGTGGGCCGCTGGCAGCTTTGAGATGCCTTTGTAGATCGAGCGCGGGGCCGGGACGTAGTCGTAACTCAGATAATGCCGCAGGGCGTCGAGGTCGAGTTCGGGTTTGACCGAGGGGTGAGCGAGCAGGGCCTTTGGTTCGGATGCGTAGATCAGTTTGTTGTCAAAAACCCCGTAATACAGCGGTTTTTCGCCAAAACGGTCGCGGGCCAGGATCAGTTTCTTGAGTCGCGAGTCCCACAAGGCGATAGCGAACATGCCATTAATGTGATCGACGAAGTCCTCGCCGTATTCCTGATAGAGATGCGGGATGATCTCGGTGTCGGTCTTGGTAGTGAACCTGTGGCCTTTCTTTTCGAGCTCGACGCGGACCTCGCGATAGTTATACAGCTCGCCGTTCTGCATCGCGACGACGGAGCCGTCCCCGCTAAACACGGGTTGATCGCCCGTCTTTAGATCTATGATCGACAGCCGCCGCATGCCGAGGGCGACAGTGTCGTCCATCCAAATGCCTTCGCTGTCCGGCCCGCGATGCAGGATCGTCTCGCACATTGAGTGCAGGACGGCCTCGGTGTGATCATCGGTCGTGTTTGTTAAATTGATCCAGCCGGTAATTCCGCACATGAGAAGAATAGCCCTTAGCCGTTAGCGATCGAGCTATTAGCTTTTGCCGGAAATCCGACGGTCTCGCGGACGGCATAGATGGCCTTGTCCTGCGACTCGTGATAGGTGCGAACGAGCAATTCGGCGAGGAGGCCCATAAGGAAGAACTGCACCGAGATCGCGAGCATCACGACCGTTATCACCGGCAGCGGCGTGAGAATAAAAGAGACGCCTTCGAACTTGAGCACTACGGCCCATATGCCGGCGACCATGGCGAGGAAAAATGCGATCATGCCAAACGTGCCGAAAACGTAGATCGGCTTTGTCTGGTACGACGCCATGAATTTGATCGTCATCAGGTCGAAGATGACCTTGATCGTGCGTGAGATACCGTACTTCGACTTGCCCATCGTGCGGGCGTGGTGATCGACCGGTATCTCGGTCACGCGTGCGCCGGCCCATGATGCATAGATCGGAATAAAGCGGTGCATCTCGCCATAGAGACGCACGTCCTGTATCACCTCGCGGCGATAGGCCTTTAGTGAGCAGCCGTAATCGTGCAGGTGAACGCCGCCGATCCACGAGATGATGCAGTTGGCGATCTGCGACGGTATCTTTCGCGAGACGAGTTTGTCCTGGCGGTTCTTTCGCCAGCCCGAGACGACGTCATAACCCTCGTCGAGCTTGTCGAGCAGGCGTTTGATGTCGGCAGGGTCGTTTTGCAAGTCGGCGTCCATCGGGATGAGAATGTCGCCCTTTGCGGCGTCAATGCCTGCGCTCATGGCCGCCGTTTGGCCGTAGTTGCGACGAAGCGAAATGACGCGCACGCGGCCATCCTGAGCGGCCAATTCCTTTAATATCGACAGGCTCTTGTCCGTCGAACCGTCGTCAACATAGATCACCTCGGCCGTTTTGCCGAGGGCGTCGAGTGCCGACTGAATTTTGGCGTGCATCGGACGCAGGTTCTCTTCCTCGTCGAGGACGGGGAGAAAGAGCGAGAGCTCAGGATTGTTTACGCCGCTGTCATCCATCTTTTCTGGCGACGATGACGATCGACACGCCGAGCGGAACATTGAAATTCCTAAGCCAATGCCGCTCCGCCGAGAACAACTTGCCAAAGACGCCGTTCAGGGCCGAGACGTTTATATTGTTTTCGGACGCGGGCTTGAGTCCGGTGATTTTCATGATCAAGCGGCCAGCGAGGATCGGTGCAAAGAAAGTCCAGTTTGCGTATGTCGCCCGCTCGACCTTGTATCCAGCTTTTTCTATCCGCTCGACTATCTGTTTTCGGGTATAGCGAATCCGGTGGTGCGAGATGTCGTCCTGCACGCCCCACAACCACATGAAGGCGGGCACAAAGAACAGCGAATAGCCCCCCGGGCGAGTTACGCGATACATCTCCCGCAGCCCCGCGACGTCGTCGTCGAGATGCTCGATGACGTCGAGCGCAGTCGTGATGTCGAATGCGCCGTCGTCGTACGGCAGTTTCTCCGCCAATCCCTTTTCGACCTTGAGCCCCTTGCGGCGGCAAAATTCCAACGCGTCGTCAGAGACATCAACGCCCTCGGCATCGCCGTACTGCGACAGCATCTCGATATTCGCACCTGTGCCGCAGCCAACGTCGAGGATCGAGAGTCTCGAGTCTGAAATCTGAAGTCTTGAGCAGATCTGTTCGAGAAAACTCTCCAGGATCGCCCGCCGGCCGACAAACCACCAATGCGAGCCCTCCACCTCGTCCATAATGGCGTAGGTGTGCTGCTGCATTTCTTGGGGCAGGGCGGCGTTCATAAACTTTAATTATACCGTCAGGCCCATCATTTCGCTCGCTCGTGGCCCGACGTTGCCGTCGGGCTGCATGTTGTAACTCTCGTTCAAACGGCGACGGATGCCGTCGTCGCTGATCTCGCACTGGCCTGATTCCGTGCTGCAAAGGATCATCAGCTGCAGCCCCTCGTCGAGATATTCCTGCTTATCGATGCGGAGCATGTAATCGCCGGCCGACTTGTGGGCTTCCCACTCAAGCTCGTAAAGCGTTGGGTCAAATATGCTTAGTGGATTTACCGCGGCGTTCGACAGGCTGGAGATGGTCTGTGCGAAATCGTACGCGTGCCGCCCCTCGTGAACAAATGTGCCCTCACAACCGCGCTGTCCGCCGGTGTCGATCGTCTCCTCGGCGATGGCGATATAGATCTCGCCCAACGCCTCCCGCAAGCTCATCGGGCCATCGACGATCTTTTCATTTGTCCGCGACGAATCGATCACGCCGGTAATGCCCGAGGCGTTGATCTCTTTTACGGGCTTACAGCGAATGAGCATGTCCGATTCGCGTATCTCACTTATCATCTCGCGATGAAAGTCATTACCCACCGCGATGATCGTGTCGAAGGCGCCCTCGATCGACCGCCGATAGCGCTTGCCGATACCGCGTTCGAATCTCATATCCGCCCAAACCCGCACCAGCTATTCCGGTTGTGCCACGTGACCTCGACGTCCTCGGCTCCGATCTCGTCCCACCATTTCTCGAAATCGTCCTTTGCGATGTAAAACGCGGTCGGAGCGACGAGATGGTCAAAGACGATGTTATGATGCTCCCGCCATCCAAAGGTGCCGAGATGATTGAGATAATCGTTGTAAAAGAGTTTGCTCGCGACCGGCTTTGCGAACGAATTGAGTGGACGATAGACGAGCTTTGTCCCCAGAAATACGCCGAGGGTCGGCAGTTTGGACAACTGATATAGAACAGGCTGCGAGATCTGTGACGTAAAGCTCGTGCGGACCGGATTCACGTACTTCGTGATCCACTGATTGTTCTCGGCTCCGTAGACCCAGGCGGAAATCTGGCCGCCCTTCTTGACCTTACCCGCGAGCGAGAGAAATGCCGCCTTCGGGTCGGGCGTGTGGTGAAGCACGCCGACGCTGAAGGCGTAATCGAACGCTTTTTTTAACGGCAGCTTGAAGATGTCGCACTGCACGATGTGAACATTCGGCATTTCACGCGTCAGCGCAAATGCCGACTCGACGCCGTCCCCGAGATCGATGCCTACGACGTCTTTGGCTCCCCATTGCGCGGCGAGCTTTGTATGCCGGCCCTTTCCGCAGCCGCCCTCAAGGACCACCTTGCCCACGAAGAATTCAGGCCTAACGGGCTGCAGCCAGCCGAGCAATTGATCAACGTATCTTTCGTCCTCCTGCGTGAAGTTCGTCCATTGCCACCCGAAGTTCTCAGCCGTCGCCGCCTTGTCGTCCTCGATCTTGCCGAGGTCGGCGAACCGCGGAACCCCGCGAACGACCTTGTACTCGCGCGTGCATTTCTGGCACGTCAGCACACCCTCGATGATCTCTTTGCCCTGGTACCTGCTGGCATAGGCAAGCAAAATGTCGCCGCCGCAGGTCGGGCACGCGAGCAATTCTAGCAGTCGCTCCTTCATTTGTTGATCGCAGCCTGAAACCGCTCGTATTCCGCATAAGGGAACGGCTGGCGCCAGTTGAATTCGAATTCGTCCGTGTCGCGGTCCTGATAAAGCTGGTCGAATGTCTCTGCGAATGCCGCACATATGACGCCAACCGCACCCTCGTGTGCGAAAACAAGCTCGCGCTCGCCCGTGTCGCGGCTTTCTGACGGGTACTGATAGATCTCGATCGTGAGCTTCTCGCCGTTCCGCAAAAACCGAAAATCATACTCCTCAGGGTCGCGGTTCCATTTGAGCAGATACTCGTTCTCGGCCGTCGCGGGGTCGGCGAGCCTCGCGAGCACCTTCATCAACTCAGGCAACGCCTCGGCGTGCGGGGCATGCGCCGTCGTGGTGTGAAATTCACTCACGCCATCGTAAAACCCGATAGACATCCAGCCGCACTGCGGCGAATTAAAACTTATCTCCAACCTTCCCGGCATAATCAGGGCGAACAATAATTGTAAATTGTTAATCGGCCAATTGTTAATTGGCTGTCCAATTTTTCCAATTCACAATTCGCCGATCAACAATTTACAATTGGAGAGCAGATGCGGCAGTATCACGACCTGTTAAGACACATTTTGGATAGAGGCACCCGGCACGAGGATCGCACGGGAGTCGGAACAATATCGACCTTCGGTTATCAGACACGGTACGACCTGCGAGAGGGATTTCCGATCGTAACGACAAAGCGTGTGCCGTTCCGATGGGTAGCTGAAGAACTGTTCTGGTTCCTGAGCGGCTCGACCGATGAGCGTGAACTAAACGCCCGCGGTGTCGATATCTGGGCCGAATGGGCTACCGAGGAACAAACCGCAAGGTTTGGCCGGCCTGAGGGCGATCTCGGGCCGGTTTACGGCTATCTGTGGCGTTCGTTTGGCGGTGATTATCCGCGGATGAATGGAGTCGACCAGATCAGCAGGCTAATTCACGAGATCGAGACAAATCCCAATTCGCGCCGTCTGATCGTCACCGGCTGGAATCCGGAAACCTGCGACGAAGTCGCTCTCCCGCCGTGTCATACGCTGTTTCAATTCAAAGTGGAGAGTAAACGGACGCTCCATTGCCAGCTATACCAGCGCTCTGCCGACGCGTTTCTCGGCGTTCCGTTTAACATATCGAGCTACGCACTGCTGACGCACCTGATCGCCCATGTCTGCGGCTTGGAAGTCGGGGACTTCATCCACACCTTCGGCGACCTGCACATCTACAGCAATCACACGGAACAGGTCAACGAGCTGCTCTCTCGCGAACCGATGCCACTGCCTATGCTGCGGTTGATAAACACAGAGGACCTGAAGGGGTTCAACGGATTGTTGGAGTTTAAATTCGAAAATCTACAGTTGGACAACTATCAGTCGTGGGGCCGGATAGCAGCACCGGTAGCGGTCTAACGAGTCGGAGGCTATTTAATGTTAGGCGGCTGCGCAGCCTTGTGGCGGATCGAGAGCCCTTCCGGCCCGATCAGGAACAACTTTCGAACATCGAACGAAGTGGAGTTCGTCGGGACGTACGACAGCAAATAACGATTTTTACGAAGTTCGTCACAAATTGTCTTCGCGGCCGTTTGCGCGTCGTCGAACGGAAATACCTTGCCGCCAGTCTCTTCTGCAAAACGAGAGATCACGGCCGACGCCTTAGGCTGATCGCGGCGATACGCACCGCCGGTCCGGTCCGGGATCTGGAGTGCATAGATAGTAACGTCCTGGTTCTGGTATTCGCTCAAAACCTTATCAAATGCCACATTGCTGCCGCGGTCTACACCGTCGCCGATCAGCACAACGGCTGTCTTTCTGGTGCCCGGCATCAGCGGCAGGAGAACCTCTTTCATCGAGATATCGAGCGCGTCGAATAGGTTCGGGTTGCCCTTCTTTCGAAACGTCGCAAGCGAAGCTTCCAGCTTTTTGGCGTCGTCGGTCCATTCCTGTATGATCTCCGCCTTTTCATCATAGGCGAGCACGAATAGCTGGTCACCCTCGAATATCTCATACGCAAATTCCATCACGGCCTTCTTGAGATCTTCGACCGGCGCCGGTACAGTCTGCGAATTATCGACCAAGATCACGATCTTCGACGGGCTTGGGTCAAGTGCAAAGTTCTTAATTCGTTGCTCGATACCGTTCTCGTAAAAGAACAGGTCCGACACGCGAATCGCGTCCGTTTTACTATCAGTACGCGTCGCCGTCACGGAGATCACCGTGCCTTCTAGGCTGTCGCCCCGATTACTGCGGCGCGACTGCGCGGCAAGGGAGACGACTAGCGTAAGGAGGCAGATCGTCGTGATAAAAAGCCGCAGCAGCATTATTTCGATTCGGACTTCGGGGCCTTGGCCTCCGTCGGTTTCGTAGTTTCCCTGGTCTTGGATGCTGTGTCCGCGGAGGCGGTTGATTCGGTAGATGAACTTTTTTCCGCCTTCCTTCCGGCGTAATCGGTCACGTACCAACCGGCACCCTTGAACTGAAAACCGGACAGAGACCA
>CAZWSK010000001.1:0-2981 GCA_964636445.1 uncultured Chloracidobacterium sp. | reverse complement strand
TTCGGCTTGTGCCCGATCGCGATAAAAACTCCCTGTGTCGGCAAGTTCGATGTCTCACCGGTTTGGTTGTTAAAGATCGAAACGCTCTCGACACCCTTCTCTTTAGTGCCGTGAATCTCTTTGATCTCGGTGTTCCAGAGCACCTTGATCTTTTCGTGTGCGAGCACGCGGTCCTGCATTATCTTCGACGCGCGAAACTCGCCGCGACGATGTATAATAGTTACTTCTGAGGCGAATTTCGTCAGGAAAAGAGCTTCTTCCATCGCCGTATCGCCGCCGCCGACAACTACGATCGGCCTGTCCCGGA
Source organism: uncultured Chloracidobacterium sp. (assembly GCA_964636445.1). GTDB lineage: Bacteria > Acidobacteriota > Blastocatellia > Pyrinomonadales > Pyrinomonadaceae > OLB17. The sequence continues at coordinate 2,674 of CAZWSK010000001.1, read as the reverse complement.
AGAAGAAGCCGTCACAGGTCGCACACGCCGACACACCGTTGCCACCCAGACCTTCGGGCACAGGGGCCTCACCCGGAATTCCGAGCCATTTGGCCGACGCACCGGTCGCGATGATCAGCGTATCCGCTTTAATGACAGTTGTGATCTCGCTGCTGTCCTCGCTTTCTTTTCCGTAGAGCATAAAGGGACGTTCGCTCAGGTCGACACGATCGATCCACACGTTGATGATCTCCGTGCCAAACCGCAAAGCCTGCGTACGGAATTCGTCCATCAAAACAGGTCCCATAATACCGCTGGCAAAGCCAGGGTAATTCTCGACGTCCGTTGTGATCGTCAGCTGACCGCCGGGTTGCGGCCCGTCGATCACGAGCGGTTCGAGTTGAGCGCGACCGGCGTAAACGGCGGCCGTTAGGCCCGCCGGGCCTGATCCGAGAATGACCACTTTACGATGTATTTCATTTGCTGCCATATCTAGGCGGCGACATCCTAAACCTTTGGAAATCGCCTGTTCATATAGTATAACTATCGTCTGGACTACGGTAAATCGTGCTCGCTCAGGCCGCTTTCGTGCTAAACTGGTGTTGTATCGGTATGCACTCGCTCCCAGGCCGCAACTAGTGATGACCACTATTCAGCCTCATTTTGAGGAAAAACGGTTCGCACTCAGGATGGCGCTGCGCCTTCCGATCGTCGTTTCTGGCCGCTCTGACGACGGAGCCACATGGAGCGAGCCAACGGAAACCGATGACATCTCAACGCTCGGCGCTCTTTTTCAACTCAATCAGCCCGTGAATCAAGGCGACAGCCTTTACATCCGCTCTCATCGCCCGAACGGCGTCCCGGTCGAGGTAAAGGCCCAGGTCATGCGCGTGATCCCCGCAAGCTACGGCACGTCACGCATCGGCGTAGCGATCGAGGAACCAAAAGAGAGCTGGCTGAGACTATTCGTCGCCTGGATAGCCGATGACAACATCGTCGACGGCGTCAGCGAGTAACCGCGACGTCAATTAATAACCAGATCGACAGGCTAGCTGCCTGTCGTAATTTTTTATGTCGAACTTTGAAACGATAACAATCGAAAAACGCGGCCGCGTGGCCGTGATGACCATAAACCGCCCCGACAAGCTTAACGCCTTGAATAATAAGGTCCATACCGAGGGCGTCACCGCTCTGGACGAACTTAGGAAGGACGATGAGGTCCGTGTGCTCGTGATCACTGGTGCCGGCGAGAAATCGTTCGTCGCGGGTGCCGACATCAGCGAATTCGAGGGTCAGACACCTGTAACGCAGCGAGACAGTTTCCATGAACGGTCTCTGTTCAATTCGATCGACACGTTTCCAAAACCCGTGATCGCGATGGTCAACGGTTTTTGCCTTGGCGGCGGCAACGAGCTCGCCATGGCCTGCGATATTCGCATGGCAAGCGAGAACGCACGATTTTCGCAGCCTGAGATCAACCTCGGCATCATGTGCGGCGGCGGCGGAACGCAACGCCTGCCCCGGCTCGTCGGCGAAGGCCGTGCAATGGAAATGGCCCTGACCGGCGACATGATCGACGCCGCAACAGCCGAACGCTTCGGCCTCGTCAATCACGTCTTTCCGGCGGACCAGCTTGAACCTGAGACAATGAAACTCGCAGAAAAGATAGCCGAAAAGGCCCCGATCGCCCTGCAGCTCAGCAAAGAGGCCGTCAAATTTGCCTCTCGCTCAAACCTCGACGAAGGCCTCCGCCGCGAGGTCGACCTCTTCGCGATATGCTTTTCGACCGAGGATAAACAAGAAGGCGTCGCCGCCTTCCTCGAGAAACGAAAGCCCGAATTCAAGGGCCGCTAAATTCATTACGTTTTCAAATTACGAATTAAGAATTGCCAGTCCCGCGTGCGTAATTTATAATTCGTAATTCGCAATTCGAAATTCGTAATTGCGGCGCGGGGACGTAGCTCAGCTGGGAGAGCGCATGAATGGCATTCATGAGGTCAGGGGTTCGATCCCCCTCGTCTCCACCAAGTTTTCAAAGGCACCGTTTGGGTGCCTTTTTTGTTTCACCAGGGGGAAACCAAACGGCCCTGTGGAAAAAATGTGAAACGTTTCACATTTTGAGTGTGAAACGTTTCACAATTCGCTAAAACCCCGTGTTTGTCGAGAAAAACACCCCCGTTGCGCAAAGGTCTTTGGCCTTTGTCGCGGGTGAAACCATCTGTTTGGTAGAGATAATTCCCTGATTGGTCGAGGGTCTGAAGGGGCGATCTGCCTCAGGTTTAGGGCCATTTCTGCAATTTCACACGGCTCGTACTATTGAGCACTTCCTTCACCCAAATCACATTCTTTACGTTGGTCGCCTTGATAGACCGAAGGATCAGAACCGAACGTGACCTGTCGTCACGTCCTGGCCGAAATTTTTAGCTATAATCTAGGCAATGAAAAAGGACAATATTCTTTTTGGCATTCTTGGCCTGATGATCGGACTGATCGTCGGGTTTATGGTCGCGAATAGTATCAACCGCGACGTACGGTCGACCGCGGGGCCGCTGCCAGCGGCGAATTCGATGATGGGTTCGAACGCGAATCTGCCGCCGAATCATCCGCCTATCGGTGGCCCGGACCAGGCCGGGAATATGTCGGTGCCTGAGGTCTCGGCCGCGATCGAAAAGGCCAAGGCGGAACCGCAGAACTA